>JAEDHT010000036.1 GCA_016296885.1 Clostridiaceae bacterium
TTGTTTCCATTCTTCTATTATATCACACTTTTACGATTTTGGGAGTAGAACCCAATTGGATATTTATTGAAAGAAGCTTCATCTCACTGCATAATCATCATACTAGCACAGACAAGGCTGATATGCTATTAATTCACTAATAAATACAATAAATATAGCCTTTGAGAGGTGGTGTTTATACCAATTCTCAAAGGCTTAATTATTATCCGTTGTATTCTGTGATTTCTATGCTATTGATTATTATATCATTGATTGGTTTTGAGCTATCTGCATCTACCTCTACCGCCGCAATAGCATTAACAACATCCATTCCGTCAAACACCTGTGCAAACACTGCGTGTCCTCTGTTTATAGTGTTGAATGCGCCATCAAGGAAGTAGTTTCCGCCATATTTTTCATACATAAGCTTGATATTCTCCGGCACGAGAGATGGGTCAAAAAACGCATTGTAAGACTGCTGTTTGTATAATTCGATATCTGATTCACTATATTGTCCCTTAAGGGATTCTAAGTAATCTTCAAATTGCTTTAGGTTTGCAGCTATAGAGTCCCAGTTGATGCTTTCCGGATCATGGCTTTGATTAATAAAGAACTGGCTACCATTTGTGTTTGAACCACTGTTTGCCATTGCCACACTACCATAAACATTTACAACATTCTCTGAGAACTCGTCCTCAAAGCTATCTCCCCATATGCTCTCACCACCGGTGCCATCGCCTTTTGGATCGCCACCCTGAATCATAAAGCCGTCCATTACTCTGTGGAATGTAAGTCCATCATAATATCCGTCTTTAGCATGGGTAATAAAATTCTCTACAGTCTTTGGTGCTTCTTCAGGGAAAAACTTCATTGTAATATCGCCCATAGATGTGTGCAATATAGCGATCGTATCACCCTTTTTAGGAGCTGTCAACTGAGGGAAATCCTCGTCTATCAAGGTTTTTTCCACAGGTGCAGATGTACTGGAAACCTGAGAAGTTGTTTCTGCATCTGATGCCTTAGAGTCAGTGTTTTTGTTATCGCTACAACCGGCAAGAAATGCCGATGTCAGTGCAATAGCAACTAAAAGTGAAATTATTGATGTTTTTTTCATTGTTTTTTCAATTCCTTTCAAAGTAAAAATTAATTATAACAACATAGCTAAAATGTATAATATCTACGTTTAATGTTGGTTGGACATTATTGTGTCATATTCAAAAAATCGAGCTCATATACTATATCGACAACATAAATAGGAGGTCCCAAAATGACAGATTTTTATCCGGAAGGAAAATTTATAGAGAGTGCCGAAAATAAGTACTATCTTAAAAGCATTTCTAATCTATCTCAGGCACAGCGTGAGGGCAGGATTCTCGAAGCAAAGGCAATCGTTTGCGACTCTAATCACAACCTGATAGTTGATTTAGGCTGTTGCAAAGGAATTATATACAGAGATGAGGGTGCGCTTGGTATAAGAGAAGGCACCGTGCGTGATATCGCAATAATATCACGTGTAAATCGCCCTGTATGCTTTATAATAACAGATTTTGAGAGAGACAGCAACAACAATATCCGTGCGGTACTCTCACGAAGAGCCGCTCAGGAAAAATGCATGAATGAGTATGTGCTGAGGCTAAAAAAGGGCGATATCATACCGGCAAAGATAACCCACACCGAAGCCTTTGGTGCTTTTGCTGATATTGGATGTGGCATAGCATCGCTCATGCCCATAGATATGATATCTGTGTCACGAATTGATCATCCCAGAGAAAGATTTACTATAGGCATGGATGTGAAAGCTATAGTAAAAACAATAGATAATGGACGAATCAGCCTTTCTCATAAAGAATTGCTTGGCTCATGGCAGGAAAATGCAGATATGTTCTCTGTAGGTGAAACCGTTGCCGGTGTAATAAGAAGCATAGAGGAATATGGTGCTTTTGTAGAGCTTACACCAAATCTTGCAGGACTGGCAGAGCTAAAGGAAAACATCCATCCCGGTCAACAGGCAAGTGTCTACATAAAAAATATCATTCCTGATAAAATGAAGATCAAGCTAATTATTATTGAAACATTTAACGATGATAATACAATACCACAGCCAAATTATTTTTATGACGACACACACATGGATTACTTTAGATATTCACCCCAATGCTGTGACAGAATTGTTGAGACTGTTTTTAATGAATAGATATGTTATGCATTTTATATTAAGTTGGGAACTAAGAGATTAAGTAGAATCCAAATAACTATAAAACCCAGAGCAACAACTCCTATTCCTATCAAAACAAACATCATAATTTTCGAACTGAAGCGGCTTACTTTTGCAGCGGTAGTAATCGGCACCGGTGGCTCCTGCTCATAAGCGCCGCTTCTTTCATTTATAGATGTAAAGAAGGCTTCACTGTCCTTTATTGTCTTAAACCTTGTGTTCTTTCTGCTATCTTTTAGTTTTTTATATTTTAGTCCATAAAAGTCGCAGATATATTTCATCAGTACAGAACCGGTCATGGTTTCAAGCTCATTTGGTGCATCAGGTAGCATTATTATCATTTGCTTACCACTCTGAATGATGTATCCATCACAATTGCCCTTTGAGTTTTCTATTCGCTTACAAGTGATTTCACCATCGCCAAGTGGCTCGATACTTCTGGAGAGGATATCTACAATATTAGTTTCATCTTCCCTGAAAAGCCCGCCCAATATAAACACTAGGTTACTTCTGTTAAGCGCAGTTTTAAGCTGATCTGCAAGATCTAATGGGCTTGTTGCGACCATGGTTCTGGTCACCTTGAGCTCTGTGCTGAGAATCTTTTTATTAAATATTTGATGATTTATTCCAGTTTTTCTTGCAACATAAAAAATAATTTCACACTGCATTAAATTACCTCTTTTCACTAATCAATATTATGAAAATTTTAATCTAAAATCAATATACAACGTAAAGTTACTCTTGGCTTGACACTTCATCATCTAATGGGATATCACTAGTTTCGTCTGTGACTTCCTCATCTGTCGGAATGCTTTCTGTAAATTCACTCGATGTAGTATCGGACGGAGAAGACTCATCAGGAATAACTTGCAGAACATCATCGGTAGTATCGTCTGAACTCTCTGCTGAGGATGTATCTTCTTCTGATGAGGTTGTTTCTGAGGAAGTTGTTTGTGATGCAACCTCATTATAGTCTGGGCTTTCATTAATGAAGAAATAGCCTGGATCTACCATTGGTCCGGAAATTCCATTGCCATCATACCAGCTTATGCCGCCACTCGAATAAACATTTTCAAATGTGGTAGTTGCAGGTGGACGTCCTCCACGATCCTGATACCATATCTTAGGATACACAGGGTTAGAATTATAATATGCATTTGAAGTGCTAAAGCTAAAACCGTTTTCTTTTTCGTTCTCTCTAATTTTGCGTGCCACTACTACTGTTCTGAACTCTTTATACTCATAGGAACAAGTGGATAGTGTCATCAACGTGTCATTCTCATTCACTGTAACAGGGGTATTTATCAATGAGCGCATTCTGCACTGATAAACATAATTGATAAACTCTGATTCCGTATTAAAGGATCCTTTGAGATAATCAAAAAAGATACCGTGATCATTTCTTGTATTTGTAATAAACACAGCAAAAACTACATATTCAGAAGTTTCCTTCCTGTTAGTAAATGTAAATGTAGGTGTAGACTGATAAAAACCGAGACTTTTATAGTTGCAGATTTCGCTGAACATTAGGTTATTCCCGCTGTTATGACCATGTAATATCACATTTTTAGAGTCAACACCCTTGTTAGAGCGGTAGTCTATAAATATACTACCATAATTACTCGTATTTCCCTTGAAATCCTGGTACAAATACTTTTGATAAGATGCATTGTCAGACTTACTATAAAGCACAGGATAGTCTACATTTTTAGTATTTGGAATGTAAATCCATCCTTGTACCTCATCATTAATGGCAATGAGCGTTTTGAAAGAGTCTATTACTCCATCGCTGTCTTTATCTGTTTTAACAGTACCGTCAGATGACTCATCATCAATGCTCATTGCATTGTAATATAGGTCTTTAAGCTCATCATACGTACCCTGCACCTGCGCAGGCTCAATCAGCTTTGACTTTATGATTATTCCGCCGGACACCACTACAGCAATGATAGCCACCATGAAAAGAATTTTTCTGACACATTCTATAGTGCTGTCACCCTTCACCGGCACATAATACTTCCAAGATAATGGCGACACCTTAGTATGTTCATAGCTGAAATAATCATATTCCGACTGACTATTGTTGGTCTTTTCTATAAGATCACTGTTGTTAAGGCGATCCACAGCCTTTTTCACCATTTCAGCATTGCTCACACCTGATAGCTCGCTCTTTGGAAAAGCAATAAGCGTTACATCGTCACATACAGTAAAACAGGCATTATAGCCGTTGCCCATATCTCCTAGGGAATATATCGGTCTTATTACATTGCCTTTCTTTCCTTTTGATTGTGAGGTAGTTCCATCTATTGGTTTCGCAATTTTTTCAAATGCTTCTATCACAGGGCAGGTGTTTGTTTTGCCCAGTCCGTTAAATATCAGCACTATGTCTATCTTATCTTTTCCCTTCTGGGTTTGCTTTAGTGTAGATATAATCTTGCCACCATCATAAGCAACATTAGTATTATACATAACCTTAATGTCATTTTTTAAGAGAACGTCAACAATCTCGTTTGAGTCCTCCTTTTGAGATGACATTTTTTTCTTGTCTTTGTATAAGTAATAAATTTCCGAATTCATATATAATCACTTCCTAAATTCAAAAATTTTATATAATTGATATGTTAATTAAAAACCTATCTTTGTTATCTTGAGGTTATTCATAGCTTCTTCTATAAGCTCGTCAAAACCTGCTTTTTCTTCAGCTTCTATCACATATTGTAGGACCGGTCTTGTGCGTGGATGTTTTGGTGTGAACACAGTACAACAATCCTCATATGGCTGTATCGAAATATCAAATGTGCCGATCTTTCTTGAGATATCCACTATATCTGTTTTGTCCATACCTATAAGTGGTCTGAACACAGGCATCTGGCACGCCGAATCGGTACATACCATTGCATATAGAGTCTGGCTTGCTACCTGTCCCAAGCTTTCGCCTGTGATTAATGCATGGCAATCATCCTTTTGAGCTATTCGTTGTGATATTTTCATCATAAGTCTTCTCATAATGATAGTGAAAAGCTCTTCCGGGCACTCGTTATGGATTTTCTCTTGAATTTTTGTAAAAGGAACTGTAATCATTATCATTCTACCGCTGTATTTAGACACCTGTTCCATAAGATCGCAAACCTTTTGTTCGGCACGCTCACTTGTGTAAGGCGGGCTAGCAAAGTGGATTCCCTCAAGTACTAAGCCACGCTTTGCCATCATATAAGCTGCCACAGGGCTATCAATACCGCCTGATATAAGCACAGCAGCTCTGCCGGATGTACCCACAGGCATTCCGCCGGCACCTTTCTCTGCATTTGCTCTCACAAAAGCCATCGTATCTCTTATCTCTACTGTAACGGTAATCTCAGGGTTATGCACATCCACATGGAGATTAGGATAATTTTCTAAAATAACTCCACCAATTTCAGCAGAGATCTCCGGCGATTTTAACGGGAATTTCTTGTCACTTCGCTTTGCCTCTACCTTAAAGGACTCAGCAAAGCTGAGTTTATCTCTAAGATATTCCACAGCACAGGATGTAATTGCATCCATATCCTTTTCTACAGCGCAGGCACGTGAATATGCTGATATACCAAAAACATGACCTATTCGATCAGCTACATCGTCCATATCAATATCAGCATCAAGTGGCTCAACTGATATAGTAGATTGAGCTATTTCAATATTAAATCTTCCAAGCGATTTTATCTTTTGTTTTATATTTTTTATCAAAACATCCTCAAAAGAACGTCTGTTGAGTCCTTTGAGAGCTATTTCTCCAAGCTTAATTAATATAACTTCTTTCATATATTTCTCCTGTGTAAAATGTTATTTTGCCCGTGCAAGTGTCTGAATACCTTGCACCAACACATCATAAAATATCTCTATTTCCTCCACAGTGTTTAACTCAGAAAAGCTAAGCCTAATAGCACTGTCTGAAATTTCTCTTTTTAGCCCCATAGCTTCCAGCACATAACTAGCTTTGCCTTTGGCACAAGCCGACCCACTGGACACATATATTCCGTTAAGCGACAGATGGTGTAGCATTGTTTCGCTTCTTATCCCCGGCACACTAAAATTAATTATGTTCTTCACGGCATTGCAAGGTGAGTTAATTACAATACCATCTGTTTTTGTAAGCATATCCATGCAAACCTTATGGAGCATATTCATGTGAGATTGGTGAAAATCTGATGGTATCTGCTTTACAGCTTCTCCAAAGCCTGCTATGGCTGAGGTGTTCTCTGTTCCCGGTCTAACTTTACCTTGCTGTTCTCCGCCAAATATTATTGGGCTAACACGCACACCTTTTCTTATAAATAGCGCGCCCACTCCCTTAGGACCATGCACCTTATGACTGCTTATTGTGAGCAAATCCACACCCAGTTTTTTCGGTTTTACAGGCATTTTTCCGAACGCCTGCACAGCATCACAATGCATATATGCTTGTAGCTTTTTGTGTGCAATCACCTTTGATGCCACATCTATCGGAACAATAGATCCCACCTCATTATTTACAAGCATCATACTTACAAGGATAGTGTCTTTATCTATGGCATTGATAATTTTTTCGGGAGAGAGATTACCCTTATCATCAGGCTTGATATAGGTGACTTCAAAGCCTTTTTTTTCAAGCTGTGCCATACACTCCATCACACTACTATGCTCAAAAGCTGTTGTAACAATCTTTTTTCCAAGTCTTTTTTTTACGTCAGCGGTGCCAAAAATAGCAAGATTGTTCGCCTCGGTGCCACCTGAGCAAAAATATATTTCATCCTTATCTACGGAGAGCATATCTGCAATTATTTTTCGTGCAGATGTCAGTTCATTCTCCGCAAGCATACCTTTGATATGCAACGAAGATGCATTTCCATAATTATTAATCATCATATCATACATCTTATCACAGGCCTCTTTACATACAGATGTAGTGGCGCTGTTATCAAAATATATTTCCCTCAAAAAAAGACACCTCCAATCGTATCACATAATACAACTCATATATTATACATCATCTAATCTTATACTGCAAATATTTTTTATCTGATGATATAAAAATGCCTTCAAAATCACCAAATTTCTCTATTTTATAATAGTTTTAAAGATTTATCTCGTTTTTTTATCTTATACACGCCTAAAAAAAGTGGGCAAATCAACCATATTAGTTAACCTTGCCCATTTCCCATAAATCTTTTAAATCTATGTATGTATCATTATTCAAATCAGCAGCAATCAAGTAATTTCCATCTAACTCATTTTCACTGCCCACCAGAATACCCATTTCCTTTTCTATATCATTTGAATTAATATTGCCTTCGCCTGTAATATCACCCGGTAATATAATTGTATACACCTTGTTATCACCATTCTTTAATTTAACCGTAACCTTAGTACCTGTTCCAATCTTACCTGACTTAATTTCTTTACCCGATATATTTTGACAATTTACTAGTTTTTCATTATCCAGTGATTTTACAAAGCCTGATAAAGTTGTTCCCTTTTCTATGAACGCAGTTTTTTCAAATTTAGGTTGACTTGTTGTGTCACTCCTTTTATCATTATTTGCCACACTACTATCAGATGAGATTCTTTCACTGCTATCTCTGCTCTCTATCCCAGACACACTAAGTGTGTTTCCGTTATTGAGCATCGCCACCGGCACCCCTCCGCACAGAGCTACATCTAAAATATCGCCCTTGAATGAATGTGTATCTACCAATTCAAAGTTGTTGGTATACTCATACAATACGCCACCAGAGGCGAGATAAACTCTGTTGTTACCCGTGCATCCACTCGTAAATCCAGTGCCAAGGTTATAACCTAAGTTAGAAGACAAATCGAATACACACCCGTTATCAAGAAGCACAAGGTTATCGCTTATAAATCTGATACTGGAACTATGCTTATCAGTGTATACCCACTCACTACTATAGCAGTTCTTATATCTCAAAAGATCGCCCTCTAACAATGCTACATAGCTTCCATTTGTGCTGGTTACAATACTGTTAATAACATTACTAAAAGAAACTTTGGTTATATCATGATATGCATCTGTAATTTTAACGCAATTTTGTAGAATAGGGTCTTCAGAATATATCTTTTGTAATTTATCTATACACAAGGAATTGTAGCTAATGCTTCCGCACCTCACACAATCCACCTCATACAAGCTCGACAAAGAGTATCCTTTGTAAATGTAAATAGCCATACCACTATCATAATCAGCATCACCATAATACGCAACATAAAAGCACCCATCAAAATATTCGAAAAAACATATCTCATATCCGGGATAAAAGCTTTCAGAGTTAACATTATTTAGTGAATCATCAAGAGAAACCACGCTTACATAGTCATATCCACGGTGCATAGAATACACTCCGCCTGAATACGAAATTAGCCTATGATAATCATATGAATAATAATCTATATCAAGATTAGCCGCTGATACCGCCGTATTATAAATTTGAATGAAAACTACCAGTATCATCACAGTGCTAATAATCAATTTCTTAAGGCAAGCAATCTTCATATTAGATTTTTATTTATTCATTAAAAACCTTTTTATATTTTTCATATCACAAGTCACCTCTAGCCATAGTGTAGATTTATTATATACAATAGAATGTCTTGCATAATTTGACATCTTTTGTGTATTTTCGACATTATAATACTAAAAAAACACCGCCTAAACGTAAAGCTTAGGCGAATAATGGTCCGAGTGACTGGAGTCGAACCAGCGGCCTCTTGAACCCCATTCAAGCGCGCTACCAAACTGCGCCACACCCGGATAGTTTTCATACATCTGTAGTATTATAGCATAGTCGGGGCAAGATTTCAATAGGTTTTGTCATAGTAATAAAAAAACTTCCCAAAAATTGGAACTAACTTTCGGGAAGTTGATATATTATTTTCATTTCATCATAGCATTAAACTCGTCTTCACTGATAACAGCAACACCAAGAGAAACTGCTTTGGTCAGCTTGCTACCGGCATCTTCGCCGGCTAGTACATAGTCTGTCTTTTTAGAAACAGATGAGCTTACCTTGCCTCCCATACTCTCTATTATTGCCGCAGCATCATTTCTCTTGTAAGTGGGAAGAGTGCCTGTAAGCACAAAGGTTTTACCTGTGAATATTCCATCTTTCGCTCGACTTTCAAGCGGAGCCATTTTAACGCCACAGTCACGCAAGTTATTTATCAAATGATGAGTTCCATCCAATCTAAAATAGTCATACACACTTTGTGCCATTATGTCTCCAAAACCATCTATAGATTTTATCTCTTCAAAAGAAGCATTAATTATGCTTTCTATAGAAAGAAAATGCTCACACAATAGCTTTGCGGCCTTAACACCTATATGACGAATACCCAAGGCAAATATCACACGATACAACTCATTATCCTTGGATTTTTCTATTGATTTTATCAGGTTATCAGCAGATTTTTCGCCCATACGCTCAAGCTTTGCTATGTCCTCTGATTTAAGCCTATAAATATCCACCGGCGTCTCGATTAATCCTTTATTGACAAATGCTTCTAACACTGCCTCACCCATTCCATCTATATTCATTGCATCCTTACTAACAAAATGAATTAGATTTCGCATTATCTGTGCTGGACATTCGGTATTTGTACATCTTATTACAGCTTCATCATCATATCGCACAGCCGGTGAGCCACAGCATGGACACTTATCAGGAAATACATAGGGAACTGAGTTCTCGCCGTGCTTTTTCACACAAAGTACTTCAGGGATAATTTCCCCAGCTTTACGGATAAGCACAGTATCGCCTATTCTAATATCCTTTTCTGCGATAAAATCAGCATTGTGAAGCACAGCACGGCTGACCTCTGTGCCGGCCAGTTGTACAGGCTCAAACACGCCTGTTGGAGTTAGTGCACCCGTCCTACCTACGTTTATTTCTATATCAAGAAGTACAGTTTCTTTTTCTTCAGGCGGATATTTATATGCCTCTGCCCACTTAGGATATTTTGCAGTGCTACCCAAAGTTTTTCTCTGCTCAAAGTCGTTCACTTTTACCACAGCACCGTCTATACCATATCCAAGCTTTCCTCTCATATCGCCAATTCGTGCAATTTCCTCAAGCGCACCATCTATATCTTCATAAGAATTGCAAAATGGAGGTATCGGAAATCCCAGTTCTTTAAGCAATCGCATAGATTCTGTATGGGAGTTGATTTCAACACCCTCAACCTGCTGTATGTTAAAAATAAATATATCGAGATCACGCTCTTTTGTGATCGAAGCATTCTTTTGGCGTAAAGAACCGGCAGCGGCATTTCGTGGATTTTTAAAGGTTTTCTCCTCGTTCTCTTCCTGTCTTTTGCAAAGCTTCTCAAAACTGCTTTCAGACATATACACCTCGCCACGCACCTCTATATAAGGTAATGGCTTCTTTAGTCTTTTAGGTAAAGATTTAATCGTCTTTAAGTTCTCGGTGATATCTTCTCCTGTGACACCATCACCTCGGGTTGAACCTCGCACAAAGAAACCGTTAACATACTCCGCCGACACAGAAAGCCCATCAAACTTAGGCTCTACTACGTACCTAGGATTGCTCACAACTGATCTCACACGCTTATCAAATGCACGCATCTCATCATCTGAGAATGCATCATGCAAACTTTCCATAGGCACAGCGTGCACAACCGGAGCAAACTTTTCACCGGCATTGCCACCAACAGTCTTTGTAGGAGAATCAGGTGCATCCAATTCAGGATACGCTAGTTCCAACTCCTCAAGTCTTTTGAGCATCATATCATAAGTATAGTCATCTATCTCAGGAGCGTCGTTGTTATAATATTTGTCATTATGATATCTTATCTCTCTGCGTAATTTTTCTATCTCTACCTTTGCTGTTACAAAATCCATATGATCATTCCATTCATTATTTGTATAGATGTGGTGCAAGTTTCCATAGTATTATGCGCCTCTTTAGCCTTCTTGATGTGTATCTGCCGGAATAAATATATTCGTCATAACCCTTTGACCGCAGAGCATTTTTAATAGCACTTACAGTGTATTTCTCTTTTAGCAGTGTGTCTACACAAGACAATATACACGAAGGCAATTTCTCCTGCATAATCACATTGTACATATGCTTATAATTTGCATTTGATGAAGATAAAATACTCCTCAATGAAAGGATATTTTCGATTCGCTCAAAGCACTTTTTTTCATCTGTAGGCTCTGATGTAGCTTTTGGTGCCTCATAATCTGTTGTTCTCTTCATCTTAGCAGAACTCACAGATATTTTATCACACTTTATCAGGGCTTTGTAAATAAAATCCTCACTGTAACCGTATTTCAAAGTTTCTGAGAAATATATCTTCTTCTCTCTAACTGACTCTGCCAAAATCATAAGCGAAGCAATATCACAAGTCAGCTTGCCATAAGTAACCGCATCAAACACATCTAAAGCTGTGTTATCATCATATATGATCACATCTTTTTTTATATAGCTTGGTGCAGTACCAAAAATAAACTCGCTGTCCTTTGCCACAGCATCTTTATAATAATCAGCAATACATTCAAGAAAAAGCTTTCTCGGAAAAACAAAGGTAATATACTTGCCATGGGCTTTATCTATGGCACAATTAAGAGCATATCCGGGTATGTCGCTTCCACATTTTATGACAGAACCATTTAACTTTTGCTCTTTAATAGAATTCAGCGCAGAAAGCACACTGTTGTCGGTAGAGCAGATATCTGTGGCAAGAATTTCAAAGCTTAGTCCGGAAAGCTTTTCGGATATTGCTTTAAAAACAGCATCCACATGGTCTTCTATGTTTTTTATCGGCACTATAACAGAGAGATCTATAATATCCTGCATTGATGTCACCCCATGATCAAAAAATAGGTTACAAACTTGTAATAAATTGTAACATAAATCATTTATAAATTCAATAGCAAAAATATTTTATAAAAATAATTAATTTAAATTTAAGAGAATAAAAGAGTATATGAAAGTATTCGAAAGATTAACCCTTGTATGGTTAAAAAAGTGCAAAAAAAGTGTTGACAAGCACAATTATGTGTGATATCATACTTAGGCAATGCGGGGATTGCGCAATTTTGGCGCATTTTCCGGAATTTATAAATTTAATCCGGGAGGAATAACGAAATGTCTACTTTTATGGCAAAAAAGGGCGAAGTAGAGCGCAAGTGGTATGTACTTGACGCAGCAGGTAAGCCATTAGGTCGAGTTGCAGTTCAGGCTGCTAAGTTGCTCAGAGGTAAGCATAAGCCTACTTTCACTCCACACGTTGATTGCGGAGATCACGTAATCATTATCAACTGTGAGAAGGCTGTTCTCACTGGTAATAAGCTCACACAGAAGCATTATTATCGTCACACAGGTTATATTGGTCATTTAAAGGCCACCAGATATGATACACTTATGTCTGAAAATCCAACAAAGGCTATGGAGCTTGCTGTTAAGGGTATGATCCCTAGCAACACAATTGGTCGTGCAGCACTTACAAGACTTCGTCTTTACAAGGGCAACGAGCACATCCATCAGGCACAAAAGCCAGAAGCTTGGGAAATGTAAGAGGGGAGGCAATTTAAATGTACGATAAGACACCATTTTTCTATGGAACAGGCAGAAGAAAAAGTTCTGTTGCCAGAGTAAGACTTTATAAAGGCACAGGCAAAATCACAATCAACGATAGAGATATCGATAACTATTTTGGCCTTGAAACACTTAAGCTCATCGTTCGTCAGCCATTGGCATTGACAAACACAACTGACAGCTTTGACGTAGTATGCAGAGTTGCAGGCGGCGGTGTTACAGGTCAGGCAGGTGCAATCCGTCATGGTATCGCTAGAGCATTGCTCCAGTATGACAGCGAAGCACTCAGACCAAAGCTCAAGAGAGCAGGTTTCCTCACTCGCGACCCAAGAATGAAAGAGCGTAAGAAATACGGCCTCAAAGCCGCAAGACGCGCACCTCAGTTCTCAAAGAGATAATTATTTTATCTTGTATTTCAGCTCCAAAGTCAGCAATGGCTTTGGAGTTTTTGTTTTACATTTTAGAAACAATTATTGATATTTTCAAAAACTTGAATATTTTGGTGTGTAAATTTTCACCAAGAAAGTTTATATGTAGGATTAAAGTCAACATCAAAATCAAAGACGGTTGAGTTTTTATGCTCAGCCGTCTTGCTACTTCGGTTTGTGTAGAACAGGATTATCATTATGAGATAATCCTGCTATTTTTTATCTGTTTATATCAAATCAACACAGGTTGCAGTTGCTGATGTGAGAGTGCCATCGGAACACTCTGCTCCATTAGATTAAATCTTGCAACGAGTGAATTAGGCTTTTTGTCTGGTGCATCCTGATATAATGGCACAAAAAAGATATTCTTCGTGTTAATCAATCTGCCAAAGTTCTGTGCAGATGCCCCAAGTGCATCATTTGTGCAAAGTGCAATCAACACCGGTCTGCCAATTCTCAAATGACTTTTTGCAGCCATTGTGACCGGTGTATCAGTAATACCGTTACAAAGCTTGGCTAAAGTATTTCCTGTGCAAGGTGCTATCACCAGCAGATCACACATCTTCTTAGGTCCTATAGGCTCAGCATCAACTATTGTATCTATAATTGAATTTGGAGTAATTTTAGCGATTTTCTCTTTTAATGATTTCGCTGTGCCAAACCTTGTATCTGTGGTCGATGAATTATATGAAAGTATCGGGATTATGTTGTAGCCATCGTGCACGAGATTTTCCATCTGCTCCAGTGTTTCTTTGTGAGTACAAAAAGAACCACATATTGCATATCCAACATTAATACTCATCCTATCCCCTCCTCTACAAGTCGTGCTATTATTTTCTCTATTATTTTGCCTGCCTCTTCCGGGTAATACTTGCCAGGCAAGCCTGATGCATGTATAGCCTTTATGTTCATCTGTCTGGCAAATGCAAAATCAGTTCCACCTTTATCTGATGCTAAATCAATTATCAGGGCTTTTGGGTTCAGTTTGCTCAAAGTATCTCTGTCGAGCAACATTTGCGGTACTGTGTTTATGATTATTTCATACCTTTCAGGGTGCATAAGGTTAAGCGAATTTTCTTTTCCATATCCAGCTTCCATTATTTCAGCATCATTCTTATCACTTCTCACACTTACATAAACATCGCAGAAATCAGCCTGACAAGCCTTGGCGCACGCTTTGCCTATTCTGCCATATCCCATAATCAGCACAGGTACATTTACAAGTGGTTTACTTATAAGAGTATGAATGATAGCCATAGTAGCATTTGCAGTGGGTATTGCATTTTCTTCTGCAAAGCCTGGGGCTTCATAATAATCAATTAAATTTAATTTTCCAAAATCCTCATTAACATTGGTCAGGCTTTTGCTAATACAACAAAACACAGGCTTTTCGCTAAGTCTTTTCGGCAAATCTTGTATATAAACCTTTTGTGATGACAACGGCATAAAAATTGTTTCTTTATCCTTAGTAGATGGTACCGGAAGTATAATACAATCACATTCTAATACACTGGATATATCATCGTTATATTTATCTTCAATTTTATCAAAACCAAAATATCGTACTATATATCCATTCCGCTCAAATTCTTCGCCGGCATATATCATTCTGATATCTCCGCCTAGAATTCCTATCGTTTTGATATTCAAAGATGTCCAACTCCCTTCATATTTTGATACAAGTCTAAATTAAATTTTAAACTACTTCTTTTACATTGTATGATATGTAAGTGTTATTTGTCACCTCAAAAAATCCGTATAAAATCCCATAAATAATAAAAAATAATTGTATATGATAAAAGGAGATATATTTGATGGAAATAAGAACAGACTTAGCACTGGAAGCCAAAGAGCTTGATACAGACAACACCGAAGGCATAAAGCTTAATTACTCCACCTACAATGATATAAAAATAAGCAGAATGAAAATTATTACCGACAGTGCAAGCAACAGGCTAAAAAAAGAAAAGGGCACATACATTACAATAGAGATGGATGCCATAGATGATGATATCACTCATGCAGATGATAAGATATATGCCATAGCCAATGAGCTGGAAAACCTACTGCCCCAAAAAGGCACAATACTCGTGGCTGGCATAGGAAATGTAAATATAACCGCAGATGCACTTGGGCCAAAGACAATAGACGATATCCTCGCCACACGTCATATCACTGAAGACATAGCAAAACAGATAGGCTTAGAGGATTTGCGTTCGGTGGCAGCTATAGCACCAGGTGTTCTGGGGCAAACCGGTGTAGAATCTAGCGAGCTTATATTAAGTATCGTAAAGAGAATAAATCCATCGGCTGTAATAGTCGTGGATGCACTTGCCTCACGCAGATTATCAAGACTGGGATGCACTATTCAGATTTCGGACACGGGGATCTCCCCCGGTGCAGGCGTAGGAAACCATCGTATGCCAATCAACGAAGAAACCATGGGTATACCCGTGATAGGAATTGGTGTTCCTATGGTCGTAGATGCAGTCACATTGGCAGCAGATCTGCTAGAACCAAATGATGAACAGCGTGCAGACAAACTGATAGAGGAACTGACACCATCAGGCAATCACATGGTGGTAACGCCCAAGAATATAGATGTGCTCACAATGCGTTCATCCAGACTCACAGCCATGGCGATTAATTGTGCCTTACAGCGTAGTCTGAGCAAAGATGATATTATAGCGCTCACGTGCAACTCATAATTCTGATTTTATGTGCATATATATTTAACAATTAGATATGGCAATTATATCAAGACGATGACTATATGTCAAAAAAGCAAAGAAGGTATGCACAATGAACAGAACTGTAAAAAAAATATTTTTTAGATCTACGGCAGTAGTGTTAGTGTCGTTTACACTGTTATCTGTTGCCGTTAGATTGTCACGTGCTTGTGTAGAAAACACTCAGGCAATCAGCACCATGGCAGCGGGGCTTGTCTTTAGCGAAGGACGCATATCTGAACCAAAGCAACGCAGCGAGTCCACTAACTTAGATACGATATCAACAGACACAACCTCCGAAAAGATTATAGATGCCGAAAGTGCAGTGAATAACGAACGCAAATTTGACATAATTGAAAGTAAGTACACAGCAGCAGGCACTGGCTATGATAATTTCTATGTAAAAAACACAGCAAGTGCCAATATAAATATAGGCGAGCTTTTAAATGCAAAACTGGAATTTAGCGCAAAGGACACCTCTGATCCTCAGGTGCTCATAGTACATACCCACACCACGGAAGCATATATGGACACCGATGCAGGATTTTACTATGAAAGCTACACAGCAAGAAGCGATGATGACAATAAAAACGTAGTAAGCGTAGGAGAAGCCATTGCAAATCAACTCCTATTGATGGGCATTAATGTGATACACGACAAAACCCACCACGATGCACCAGGCTACAACGGCTCTTATGACAGAAGTATGGAAACTATAGAAAAACATCTTGAGGAAAACCCCTCTATCTGCGTGGTTCTTGATATTCACCGTGATGCGCTGATTGCAAATGATGAGGCTATCATAAAGCCGACATTCACTGTAAATGGCAGAAAAGCCGCCCAAATAATGATAATGAGCGGATGTGACAGTGAAGGTGTAAACGGTTTTTCTTTCTGGGAGGAAAATCTCAAATTTGCTCTCAAACTACAAAAGAAAGCAGAAACCCTATATCCGGGCATGACCAGACCACTCTATTTTGGGGATTTCACTTATAATATGAACGCTAACACCGGATCACTGCTGATAGAGGTTGGCACTCATGCAAACTCGCTTGATGAAGCTGTTTAC
Organism: Clostridiaceae bacterium; assembly: GCA_016296885.1. Lineage (GTDB taxonomy): Bacteria > Bacillota > Clostridia > Oscillospirales > Acutalibacteraceae > JAEEHZ01. The sequence continues at coordinate 17,010 of JAEDHT010000036.1, forward strand.
ACAGGCAAGCTATTAGGAAATGTGCTTGCACAGGTGCTTAAAGAGGCTTGAGCTATATTAACCTGAATATATACTCAATGATATATCAATTAAATGCACCCCAAATGTTAAACATTACATCACAATGTCCACATTTGGAGTGCATTTTATTTTTTGTTTAATAATTATTTGTCAAAGGCATTTTCGGCTACGCTTGTTGTTTCCGGTACTTCCACATTTTCCAGTGAAGTGCAATAATAGAATGCCTTTTCTTCTATTATTCTCACACTGCTTGGTATATTTATCTGCTCTAGATCACGACATCCGCTAAATGTACCTGCAGCTATCTTTTCGAGTGAATTACTTAGTTTTACCTTTTTCAGCGATGTACACTGATTGAAAGCACTATCACCTATATATTTTACGCTGTCCGGAATTTCTATATCTTCCAACTCAGAACAATAATCAAACGCAAATGAGCCGATACTTGTAATCGCTTTATGCAAAACTATTGATTCTAACTTAGAGTTATTTGCAAAAGCATATGGTGCAATCTCAATGGTGGCTTCGTTCACAATGAGACTCTCACCTCCGCTTTGCGGTGGACAATACAAAAGTCTTGTCATATCTGATGTATATAAAACATTATCGCTTACAGTATAAAAATCATTATTTTGCACTTCTATACTTTTCATCAGTGTGCAAGCATAGAAAGCACCATCTGAAATTTCTTCGACTGTACTAGGGATGTTTATAGATACAATATTAAACGAATCGTAGAATGCATCACCTATTTTTTTTACACCTACAGGCACATCCACATTATTGCTCTTGCCCTTGTATGCCACCAAAACGCCGTCGCCTATAATAACAAAATCGTCTGAATTGTTTTCATACCATGTTGTGTTTTTAAATGCGAATGAGCCACATTCTTTCACAGAGCTCGGCACATGAATTTCTCCCAAAGAATAGCAATTATAAAAGGCTCTCTCTCCTATTTTTTCTATGCTATCAGGCATAGTGACCGATGTTACAGTGTCGCAGTTTTCGAAGGCACTATCGCCTATCTCTTGCACAGGAAGTCCATCCAGCTCCGTTGGTATCTCCACGTTACCACCAATGCCATCATAGCGTGTTATTTTAACATAATCGCTGTATTTTTCGTATTTGAAATCAAGACTTCTATCATCACTGCTCACCTCACCGGAAGAGCCATCTGCACACGAGCAAAACGAGAACACTATAAATATAATAGATAAAAATGCTGCTGAAAGTTTTGTCAGTTTAAACATTCTTTGTCCTCTTTCCAAATAAATATACCAGATTTGCGGTACCTATAGATGATATCATATAGCATACAAAAATTCAATTGGCATATCCTATAAATAATACGTACATACTATAGGTTGTTTTCTTGCATTTTTTTAGACGTCTGTTTTGATAATTGTTATGGTACAATTGATGGGTGACAAATAAAAAAGAAAATTCAACTCAAAT
>JAEDHT010000037.1 GCA_016296885.1 Clostridiaceae bacterium
TGCAAAATTGGAACTTGCTTTACCAAATCCATTACGAAATTTGGAGTAGAAACTACTTTTGTAAACTATTTACTTTGTAATGGCATACCGCTATAATATTTATATAGACTACTTTATCTATTATTTGGAGTAGTTTTACAGATAAGAATTATCTTTAAAAAGCACCTTGTTTTTATAAAACATAAGACTAACGTAGAGGCAATAGAAACAAAAAATTAGAAATTTATTTTTTTAACATTTAAGAAGAGAAAGGAGATTTACACAATGAAAATAAAAAAATGGATACCAATAATTATCATTATTAGTCTAGTGGCAATTCTTTTTACTCCTATTCCAACGGGTGTCTACAAAGATGGTGGGACACGGGTATATTCAGCGCTTACATATAAAATTGTCGATTGGAATCGTATGACAGGCGATACCACTTACGATAAGACTCGCCTTTATGTCTTCCCGTATAACTTCAAGTCTATTGACGGACTTTGGTATTATGAAGAAGATAAAGTGGAGTATAGTTTTAATGCTACCATTTTAGAAATTAACGGCGATTCCGTGATCGTTGAACCGCTTGCAGATGAGCAAGAAAGTAATAGTGCTTCCCGAATATCTTTTGGAATATCGGGACTTCCCAATATCGATGCGAAGGTTGGCGATTTCGTAAAGGTTACCTATACAGGAGGCATTATGGAATCCTATCCAGCGCAAATCAATGCGATAAATTGGGAAAAAGCAAAAGAACTCCGCAGTGCTGAGTTTACAGAACAGTGGGTAGAAAAAACCAATGAGAATAAATGGACTGAAAATCACGACTTATTTTCAGATATAAGGATAACCGAGATTTATTCCAACTGCTTCTTTGCCAGAACTGTTATTCCTTTCCCATATGAAATAAAACTGAACGGCAAATTATCTGATGAGTGGTGTGTTGGTGACCAAGTAATCTGTTCGTACGAAAACACCTATTATGACGAGGAAACCCATAGAGTTGAGGCAGATTTTACAGATATTGAAGTTAGTACATTACAACTCAATCCGAATGTTGCTTATAAACCTGTAATTTATCTCTATCCTGAAAAAGAAACAGGGGTATCTGTTAAACTCAATCTTAATGGGGAACTAACCTGCACCTATCCCGAATATAAAGACGGTTGGAAAGTGACTGCGACACCGGATGGAACTCTTACCGGTGAAAACGGTCAGATATATAACTATCTATATTGGGAAGGCGAAACCTATGCTCAATTTGACTTTTCCAAAGGTTTTTGCATAAAGGGTGAAGACACCGCCACATTTCTTGAAGAAGCTCTCGAAAAGATTGGACTTAACCGCAAAGAAGCGAATGAATTTATTGTGTATTGGCTACCAATGATGGAGCAAAATCCATATAATATCATCTCATTCCAAACAGATAGATATACTGATGCAGCACAACTTGAAGTAACTCCTACTCCTAATACACTTATTCGTGTGTTTATGTCATGGCATAAATCGGATTCATTTGTAGAAATTCCTGAGCAAACCTTATCTACTCCTGAGCGTAACGGCTTCACCGTTGTGGAATGGGGTGGCTCAGAAGTAAAATAAGGCCTATTAGAGCTTATATCTAATCCAATGGCACCTAGGTCCACACCTTTGACAATATTAATTGCAAAACTCAAACAAATGATTGTTTCTAAATAAAAAATTTATAAAAAGCTGATAGCCCCTGCGCATACAAAAACGCAGAAGTTATCAGCTTTTATTTTGCGTACTATCATAATAGATGACAAAAGCAAGGAATTAATTCATCCTCAAAGCATCAACCGGTTTTAAATTAGATGCACGTATAGCAGGATACACACCAAAGCTGATTCCTGTGAGCATTGATATTGCAATAGAAATTAAAATCTCCTTGGCTGATATCATCATATTTATATCAAACATTTGCTGAACTAAAAAAGCAACAGATATGCATAGTATTATTCCCATAAGGCATCCAACCAATGATAAAACCAACGATTCGCATAAAAACTCTTTTATTATAATTGATTTGCTGGCACCTATAGATTTTTTAATGCCTATTTCTGCTGTGCGCTCACTCACAGAAACAAGCATAACCGTCATTATTCCTATACTTGCCACCACAAGCGATATTATACCAACACAATAAAGCACTAAGGAGACTATGTCCATAATATTACTAAGAGATTGTTTCTTACTTGCTAGATTAGTTACTGTAAAGCCCTCATTATCTCCGGTTACAGAGTACAATCTCTTTAGTATCCTATTGCATACCATATCTGTATTGCTGTTTTCATCAGACATAACTGCTATGCGGTGAAAGCCTGTTGTTTTAAGTGCTTGCTGTACATTTTTGTCCACAGTGTATACAAAATCAGGGATATATTCTCCCATCATACCAGACAAAAGTCCACTTCCTGTCTGCACCACACCAACTATCTCATAATTTACTGTATATCCACTGCAATTCACTGATATAGACTTGCCCACCACATTTTCTCTGCCATATGCTTGTTTAGCAAATGCACTATCCACCATGCAGACCTGTGCTCCGGTAGACATATCATAATCAGATAAATGCCTGCCATACTCCAAATTGAGATCAACCACCTTTTTAGCATCGGTACCTATACCCCATAAATAAATCTCCAATTCTTCCCCAAGTGCCGTTGCCTGCGCTGTGGTTACCACCAAACCTGCTGCCTGATTGATACTGGGAATCTGTCTAACAGCATCTATTTCCTCTTGTGTAATATCGGGATTAATTTCATTTTCTGAGGCAACTAGTAGACCATTCATACCAAGACTATTAAGCTCGGAATTTATGGCATTTCGTCCATATGAACTTATCATACTGATCAGGCAAATTGAAAAAACACCTATGGAAACTGACAATAGAGTCAAAAAGCTCCTACCGGGCTTACGCACAAGATTTGTAAAAGCTGATCGTATCATCTTATTTTGTCACCTCTGTTGCAATCTTTGCTCTGCCGTTGCCATGTATGCTTGTAGGATTTGATATAATTTTATCGCTTAGCGTGACGCCTGATATAACTTTGACACCATCAGGGTATTCGTTGCCGGTTTTTATATATTCTTTTTTTGCGAATCCATTTTTATACACATACACATATTCTCCACCTGCATCGTCACAGCAAATATAATCATATGGAATCAATATGCTTTTATCGTCTGTGGATGTTATGATACAGCATTTTGCTGTATAACCGCTCTTTATATATTCGTCTGCATCCTGTATGGCTACTGTCACCATAACTGTGGCTGATTTTCCAATTGCAGTGTTTGCTTTTTCAGCATATGGAGCAACATTTGTTACAACCGCATTGTATGTCCTATCCTTGAAACCTGCGCCTGTGACAATGACATTCTGCCCTACTTTAACATCTGATATCTGTGCCTCGTTTATGTTAAGGCGTATTTTCAGGCTATTGTCCTCAGCAATTGATGCAATCACAGAATTTTGGGTATATATTTCCCCCTCATCTGCATTTAATTTAGTGACGATTCCGTCGTAATCAGAATATATAATAAATTCTTCGTTACTCTGTTGCGATTGGTCATTCACTGCCATATAGTTGCTGTTATCTTCAGATGTCCCCTCAAAAACAGAATAATCGCCGTTTGCCAAAGCTGTGTATATTTGCTGACTTGTAATATCATTTGAGATACTCTGCGAATAAGTACTATCAGGATAAACTATGCCTTTACATTCGCATATCTTATCACCAGCATTTACCCTTTGGCCCTCTTCCACATATATCTTATTTACAATCAGATTTTGCGGTGTGATCACTTTGTTCTGATTGCTGTATTCCACAGTACCACTTGATAGTGTAATTTCATCTGAACTGGAATACTTCGGCTCGTATATTGACACATTGGCAGTGTTATAATCGGTATATCTGCTGACAGATAGTGATAAAAAGCTCACTACTGCAACTGCTATAAACATATATTTCATCTTATTAGAATACAAATAAACCACCCTATCCAAAATATATTTTACAAGATATATTATTTATCGGAAAGGATGGTTTTATTTATTTAAAATTTATTGAATTGTAATTATTAAAGATTGAATATATACCCAGATAATACACCTAGAACTGCAGAAATCAGAATAATTATAATCGGACTAACTTTTTTGAAAATGAGAATGATCATACCCAAAAGTATCACAAGTGATGATAAAAACCCAGGACTTGAAATCACCTCTATACTGATTCCATTTGACAAAAAGACAGTAGAAATAAGTCCCACGACCGCCGAGCCTATCAAACCGATAACAGCAGGTTTTAATCCTACCATAACGCCCTTCACAGCTCTGTTCTGCTGAAAAGCTATAAAGAACCTAGCTACAATTAGGATAATAACAAATGAAGGCAACACTATACCCGTGGTAGCACACAGAGCACCAAAAAATCCGCCTGTTTCTGTACCCACATAGGTAGAGATATTTACCGCAAATGGTCCCGGTGTGCTTTCACTTACTGCAATAAAATCTATCATTTCATCAAGTGATAACCACTTGTGAGCCACTACCTCCTCTTGAATTAGAGGAAGCATGGCATATCCGCCACCAAATGTAAATGCACCAATTTTTAAGAATGTTAAAAATAATTCAAGATATATCATTTTTATTACCTCGCTTTTTTGAAGTAATTATCAAATGATAAATCAAACCCACCACTGCACACGCAATGATAACAATAAAAACATTTAAATCAAATATAACTGTAACCAAAAAAGCAAGTGATGCAATTATATATGAAATAGCGTTTTTAGGGCATTTTTTTATCATAGTAATAAGAGCTTTTATTACTAAAGCTATAACTCCGGCTCTAATACCATTGAAGGCATATTCCACAGCTTTGAGATGCTTAAATTTTTCTATAAAGAACGATAATATAAATATTATCGTAAAAGACGGAAGCACAACACCTAAAGTGGCGAACAATGCTCCAAAGAATCCAGCTGTCTTATATCCCACAAAGGTGGCTGAATTGATTGCAATTGGACCCGGAGTAGACTCAGAAATCGCAAAAACTTCTAGTATATCATCGCTCGTTATCCATTTTTTCTTCTCGACAATCTCCTTTTCTATCAACGGAATCATAGCATATCCTCCGCCAAATGTGAAAAGACCGATCTTAAAAAAAGTTGCAAAGAGCGATAAAGCTCTTTTAAATTTATCGTTCATTTATTTCTCCTGAAATACCAACTGTTTGTCGTTTTGCTCGCCCGGGGCAGGCAAGGCGCCAAGAGTCGGCAGAGTTTTAGTGCGATAGCGTGTTGGGTTAGAAATTTCGCCATCTTCATATTTTTTGACACCAGCAAGATGATGTCCTTTTTTGAATCTCATTACACCAACACCCTGTGAAGATCGTGTTGGCTTTTCATTTATGCTAGAGCTATGGAACAACAAGCGACGTCCACATGATGACGTCATGATAAACTCGCTTTCCTCAGTTATATGCATCACTGCTACCAATGGTGATGCATCATTGTAGGCTGAAGTGAGCTTTTTTCTGCGTGTTTTTGTCACGTAGGAGCTTAGTGGTATCTTTGCAACCTTGCCGTTCTCGAAGAAAAACAATACATAACCACTATAGTCCTTTGTGGCTATCATAGCAACGGCACCCTCGCCTTCATCCATACCAAGCTTTGCAGGTACATAGTCACCAAGCACACTTGCCTTTGTGTCGGAAAAGTCACTTGCTTGTGACTTATACACCTGGCATTTATCACTGAAAAAGAGTAATTCTGTAGAATTAAACGCCTCACACGTTAATACTATTTCATCATCCTCTTTTAGCTTTTGCTCTCCGCTCATTCTGAGTGAGAGTGGTGTGATTTTCTTAAAATATCCGGCCTTAGTGAAGAATAGATTTACCGGATAATCAGGAACATCGTCCACGGTGGCATCTTCTTCTATCTCGTCTTTATAAATTAATTTACTGCGACGAGGCTTTGCAAACTTTGCAGAAACTTCTTTCAGTTCAGAAACAATTATAGATTTTATCTTTGATTCGCTCTTTAAAATCTCCTCAAGTTCGGCTATTTCATCTTTGAGCTGTCCTATCTCTTTAGTTCTGTTGAGAATATATTCTCTATTGAGGTGGCGGAGCTTGATTTCTGCTACATATTCGGCCTGAATCTTGTCTATACCAAATCCAATCATAAGATTTGGAACAACCTCTTCTTCCTCATCTGTTTCTCTCACTATTTTGATAGCCTTGTCAATATCAACAAGGATTTTTTGCAAGCCCGTGAGCAGGTGAAGCTTGTCACTCTTCTTTTTAAGATCATAGGCTGTTCTTCTCTTGATACATCCGCATCTAAATGTAATCCATTCTTGCAAAAGCTCAGAAACACCCATCACCTTTGGCGCACCATTGATCAACACATTAAAATTACAACCAAAACTGTCTTCAAGTGAAGTAGAACGATACAGCTTAGCCATAAGCTTATCAGGGTCTACACCACGCTTAAGGTCAATAGTGATTTTAAGTCCATCTAAGCCTGTTTCGTCACGCACATCGGCTACTTCTTTCACTTTACCTTGCTTTACCAAGTCTATTATCTTTTCTATGATAGCCTCGGTAGTGGTGGTTGGTGGAATTTGAAGAATATCTATGCAGTTTGATGACTTGTCATAAGAATAGCTGGAGCGCACCTTAAATGTACCTCTGCCTGTGCGATATATCTCATCAAAAATCGCCTTATCGTATACTATATTTCCACCGCCTATAAAATCCGGTGCAGGCATGGTGGAGCTAATATCGTGGGATTTGTTTTTTATTATTGCTATGGTGGTATCACATATCTCTTTGAGGTTAAATGAGCATATAGAGCTTGCCATTCCTACAGCGATACCTGTGTTTGCATTTACAAGCACTGATGGAAATGTGGCAGGAAGCAGTGTAGGCTCCAGCATGGTATTATCATAATTATCTACAAAATCTACTGTATCCTTGTCAATATCTCGAAAAAGCTCTCGGCTGATATCATCCAGCTTCGCCTCGGTGTATCTGGAGGCTGCAAAAGCCATATCACGGCTATACGACTTACCAAAGTTACCCTTAGAATCTATATATGGGTGCAACAAAGCCTCGTGTCCTCGTGACAAACGCACCATTGTTTCATATATAGCTGCATCACCATGTGGATTTAGCTTCATAGTCTGACCCACTATATTTGCAGATTTTGTTCTGGCAGAGCCTAATAATCCCATTTTGTACATAGTATATAGCAATTTTCTGTGGGATGGCTTAAACCCGTCTATTTCCGGGATTGCACGGGATAGAATTACACTCATAGCATAAGGCATATAGTTTTCTTCTATAGTTGTTGCTATTTTTTGCTCTACAAGCTCACCGGCACCCTCTATCACACCCTTTAGCTTTGGTGAGGAGGTTTTTACTTTAATAACTTTTTTCTTTGGAGGCACCTTTATTACTTCCTTTTCATTATCATTATTTATCAGCTTACATCTACATTATCAAGGTAGTTGCTGCCATTTTCTACTATAAATTCTTTTCTGCCCGCAAGATTGTCACCAAGCAGAACATCAAATATTCTGGATGTCTTCTCGGCATCATCAGGCATAACCTTTATAAGACGTCGTGTGGCTGGGTTCATAGTAGTAAAGTTCATCATATCAGGCTCGTTCTCACCAAGACCCTTTGAACGTTGAATAGTATATTTTTCGTCACCGATAACTGAGAGAAACTTCTCTTTTTCTGCCTCAGTGTAAGCAAAATAAACCTGATTTTTTGTAGTTATCTCATATAGTGGTGATTCTGCTATAAACACCTTTCCCTCATCTATAAGCGCAGGGGTGAGGCGATAAAGCATGGTGAGCACCAGTGTTCTAATCTGGAATCCGTCCACATCAGCATCTGTGCATATAATAATCTTATTCCAACGAAGTGAATTGATATCAAAGCTTGATAAATCTTTGTTTGCTTTAGACTTAACCTGAACTCCGCATCCAAGCACCTTAAGAAGATCGGTGATGATTTCGCTCTTAAATATCTTATCATAATCAGCCTTAAGGCAATTTAAGATTTTACCTCTGATTGGAATAACTGCCTGAAAATCAGGGTCTCTAGCCTGCTTACAGGCACCCAGAGCAGAATCTCCCTCCACGATAAATACTTCTCTAATGCTGGTATCCTTGCTTCTGCAATCAACAAACTTGTTTACACGGGTAGTCATATCAAGTGTGCCTGTGAGCTTCTTTTTCATATTAAGCCTTGTTTTTTCGGCATCTTCACGGCTTCTCTTGTTTATAAGCACTTGACCGGCTATTTTTTCAGCTTCAAGTGGGTTTTCTATGAAATATATCTCCAGTTGATGACGCAGAAACTCTGTCATGGCATCTTGTATGCCTTTATTCGTGATAGCCTTTTTTGTCTGATTTTCATATGATGTTACGCTGGAAAATCCGGATATTACTATCACAAGACAATCTTCAATATCTACAAAGCTGATTTTGCTTTCGTTCTTATTATACTTACCGTTGCTCTTCAAAAAATTATCAATTTGATAAACAAAGGCATTTTTTACAGCCTTCTCCGGTGCACCACCATACTCCAGATAGCTGGAATTGTGGTAATACTCTGAAAGCTTTATCTTATTTGAAAAAGACAGAGCTATGCTAAATTTTGTTTTATATTCCGGTTTATCAGCTCTATCTCGCACCATTCTCTCAGCATTCCAGCTCTGAATCGATGTAAGTCCATTATCTCCTACAAGCTCTTGAACATAATCTGTGATGCCATTCACATAGAAGAATTCCTCTTCATCAAAGCTTCTGCCATTTTGAAAACGAAGAATAAACTTTACACCGGCATTTACGATAGCTTGTTTTTTTATAACATCTCTAAAATAATCATGGTCGATATTGATATCAGTAAAAACCTCTAAATCAGGTCGCCATTTTATTTTTGAACCGGTATCCTTCTTTGCATAGGGTTCTTTTTTCAAGCCTCCTATATTTTCGCCTTTTTCAAAATGCAGAGAATATTTGTAGCCATCACGCTTGATTTCTACATCCATATATTCTGAGGAATACTGTGTAGAGCAAAGTCCAAGACCATTAAGACCAAGCGAAAACTCATAGTTTTCTCCACTAGCGTTCTTATATTTTCCGCCTGCATACATCTCACAAAAAACAAGCTCCCAGTTGTATCTCTCCTCGTTGTTGTTATAGTCCACAGGGATACCTCTGCCCTTATCCTCTATCTCTAAGGAGTGATCCTCAAAGCACGTGATATATATCACATTACCATAGCCTTCTCGTGACTCGTCTATCGAGTTTGAAAGAATTTCGAAAAATGAATGTTGACAGCCCTCAATACCATCAGATCCAAAAATAACCGCCGGTCTCTTTCTTACACGTTCAGCACCCTTTAATGAGGTGATACTCTCGTTATCGTATGTGTTTTTCACACTTTTAGCCATTGTTATCATTCCTTTGTATGTTTCATTCTCTGCTTCTTATAATCGCATCAGCCGCAAGCATAATTCCAAGCTTAGCACTGTTAAAATTCAAACCACCCTGCAAAAAGGCTGCATATGGCTCTCTAAGTGGTGCATCTGCAGAAAGCTCAGAGGTGGCACCCAATGTAAATGCACCTGCCGCCATGATAATCTTGCTGTCATAACCCGGCATATCGCATGGTTCCGGAGTGACAAAGCTATCTACAGGTGCTGCTTGCTGTATGCCCTTGCAGAAGCTTATCAGGGATGATTCATCGCCTGTGATTACAGCCTGGATGATATCTCCACGCTTCTCGTCATACTCAGGCATCACCTTAAATCCCATCAACTTGAACAGTGCCGCTGCAAATACCGCTGTTTTAAGGGATTCACCCGTAACCTGTGGCGCATTAAATGCACCCATAAAAAGCTCACGGTTAAGCCCCATTGTAGCACCCACCTCTCGACCGATACCGGGAGTGGTGAGTCTATATGAGCATTTTTCAACGAGCTCTTTTTTGCCTGCAATATAGCCACCTGTTGGTGCTATTCCACCACCTGCGTTCTTTATAAGCGAGCCTGCCATAAGGTCTACACCATAATCGATAGGAGAATCGTATTCTGTAAATTCTCCGTAGCAATTATCGAGCATAACAACTGCATTTGGTGCTTTTTTTCTTATGATTTTTACAATATGTTCTATATCACTATTGAGAAGTGATGGTCTAAGCGCATAACCTATTGAGCGCTGTATATAAATCATTTTTATATCCGGTTCTGTTGCCTTCTCGATAGCATCATAATCCGGTTTGCCATTCTCGTCAAGTGACACATAGTCAAAGCTGATTCCAAAATCAGCCAGTGAACCATCAGCCTTTGCGTCGGCACCTATAACGCCAAGCAGAGTGTCATATGGTTTGCCTGTAACACACAGCATCTTGTCACCTGGGCGCAATATTCCAAAGAGAGCCACTGTGAGCGCATGGGTACCACACACAAAGTTGTGACGCACAAGCGCATCCTCTGCATTAAACATAAAAGCAAAGATTTCATCTAAAGCTTCTCTGCCTCTGTCGTCATAGCCGTAGCCTGTGGACGGAAAGAAAAAGCTCTCGCTTACTCTTGCCTTTTGAAAGGCCATCAACATTTTTTGTTGATTATATTCTTGTATACTGTTTATTTCATCAAACTGAGCCTTACACATTTCTAAGGCTCTTTTGGTTAAATCCAGAGTTTCGTCTGTAAATTTGTATCCTTGATAAAGCATAGGTTAAGTGGCATCTTAAAACAATTAATTTCGGGTAAGATGCCACACTCCTCTCTATAAATTATTTTCCTGTTTAATTAACATGATATTCTATCCACTTACCAATGTTTTTAAATCCTAAAGACGTGTAAAAATCCTCATTAATGCCATCTGCTCTTTGTAAATAGACACATTCACAATCTGAAAGACTGTCAATCAGTGCTTTAACTGCCCTTGAGCCAAATCCACAGTGCCTATAATTTTTATCTGTGGCAACAGCTGTGAGTATTGCTTTTTTACCGCCAATATTTGCCATTGCAACTGATACGAGCTTGCTATTGTCATACTGACAAGCGATATTGATGCGTGATTTTTTCATCTTGTGGAGCATATCCAGCATAAAACTATCATAATCAGGCACTGCAAATTTTTCATCTACACATGAAGCCAGAAGCAGATAAATTTTATTTAGATCTACTTCCTGATTATCCCTGCATTTTAGACTATTATCAATTTCAAGCGACATCACATCACCACTTATACAAGGAAAATCAAGCGATAAATCACCGCATAATATATTGCCAAAACACACTGTGTTGCAAAAGCTCTTGATTTCTTCAACATCTACATCGGCACCCAATGCAAAGATGAAAGAAGAATCAAGCCTGGCTATGAGAGCGGAATCATCATTTTGAATCCAATAATCTGTAAAGCTTGTAAAACCGTATGTCTCCCAAATAGATAGAATTTTGGTGTAATATATATCTTCGTTATCTAAAATTGGCAATGAGGAAGAATCCTCAATAAGCTTAATCATTCTCTAATATAGCCAGTGCTAATGATTTAACTGTTTTTTCGGTGTCTTCAAGATCTTTGAGACTTATCATAGTATAGGCACTATGCAAATATCTGCACGGCACCGAAACAGCCGCTGTGCGCACGCCACCTCTAGATTTATGGATAGCACCTGAATCGTTACCACCAGCAACGCCCTCTTTAATCTGCACATTAGCCCTTGCCTTTTCCGCACTCTTTAGTGCAAGCTTAAAGTATTCACGGTCATAAACAGTTGCTCTATCCATAAATGAGATAACGGCACCCTTGCCAACCTTGCACATAACATTGCTTTCCTCTATGCCCGGCACATCTGATGCTGTGGTTGACTCTACTACTATAGCGCTATCCGGAGCCACAGAAAATGCTGCACAGGTTGCACCACGCAGTCCCACTTCCTCCTGTACCACAAAAGAGAAATACATATCATATTCTAAATCGCTCTTTATCATTTCTATCATGATACAGCATCCTGCTCTATCATCTATCGCCTTTGCGATAAGGGCATCGTTATTAATTATAAAGTCACTAACAAATGCTACGCTATCGCCCACGCTCACTAGCTTTCCGGCTTCTTCTCTATCGGAAGCACCGATATCAATATACATATCCTTGAGCTTTGGTATCTGCTTTTTCTCGTCAGCAGAGCACAAATGAATTGGCTTTATGCCAAACACGCCGTTTACTTTTCCGTTTATCTTCACAGCAGAGCCTGGTATGCATCTTCTGTCTATTCCGCCTACTTCTGCTACCTTTAGTGTACCATCATCGTCTATATGAGTGACAATAAATCCCACCTCATCTGTATGAGCAGATATGAGAAGCTTTTTGGAAGGTGTTTTTTTGCCATGCTTAAATGCAATGATGTTACCAACTGCATCTACTCTAAGCTCATCGGCATAATCCTTTATTTCTTCGATAATTATATCACGCACAGCTTTTTCATCACCTGATATTCCATCTGCCATGCACAATTTTTTTAATAATTCAATATTCATTTTTATTATATTAAAACACGATTAGGTTACCGCATTTTTTCCTTTCATTGTTACTTTTCTAATATATACTTGCACACTAACTGAGCTGTATTTTCTATATCTTGCACATCTATAATTTCTGCTTGGGTGTGCATATTGCGAAGAGGGATGGAGATAAGACCCGTTTTTCTACCACCGGCAGTGATAGATATTTCATCTGCGTTTGTACCTGTTTTTCCACCCATTATCTCATGCTGATAAGAAATGTTGTTTTCCTTTGCAATACATATAAGTCTATCGTATATTTCACGACTAAGGACCGGTGAATAGCCTATCATCGGACCCTTTGAGAGCTTGCCTGATGATGCATCACTCACACCACTCTGCTTTGCAAAGCTAACATCAAACGCAATAGCCTCGTCCGGCTGAACTATAAAGCTACCAGTCTGGGCGCCCATTCCTCCAACCTCTTCCTTGGAGCTAAATAAAAATTCTACCTTGCAATTCAGCTTTTTATCTTTTAATATTTCTGCGCATCTTATCAGCAGTGCAGCACAACATCTGTCGTCAAGTGCCGGACCTGCTATTTTTGTGCCCGCAAGCTCCATACATTCCTGTGCAAATGTAATGCTATCGCCAATCTCGATCAGACTTTCCACACGCTCCTTGCTCATTCCTGTGTCAAGCCACAGCTTATCCTCAGATACCGCTGTGTCCTCATTGCCGTCTGAAAGGTGCGGTGGCAAACAGCAAACAACTGCTTTGACCGGTTCTTTTCCATGCACGGTAAAAAGAGTATCATTCATAACTCTCATATCCATACCGCCCACTTTTGATACCTTCAAAAATCCATTTTCATCAATTTTAGTTACAACAAAACCTATTTGGTCTATGTGAGCATCAAGCATAATAGTTTTACCATCTGGATTGCCCAATGATGCGTGTAGGTTGTTATTCTTATCTCTATAGATATCATATACGCTGTTGTTCTCACCAAGTATCTCTGCGATTTTATCTGTTATTTCATATTCTCTGCCGGGTATACCCTGCTGAGAACACAATGTAAAAATCAAATTTTTCAATTCCATTTTTTATTTTCTCTCCTCTAGTAAATTTACAAGACGTTTAAAGTCTTTTCCTCTTGCATCAAAGTCTTTATACAGGTCAAAGCTTGCACTTGCCGGTGACAATGACACTATATCGCCTTTTACACTTCTTTTATATGCCTCGGCCACAGCCTCTTCCATATTTGTTACCTTTACAATAGTAGGATTAAATATAGAGTAGTTCGGGGCTTTTTTCACTGCTGCTTCAATCCTTGATGCGGTGTCACCCATCAATATTAAATATTTTACCTTTTCTACAATTTTTACACCCAAATCATCATATGGAATATGCTTATCATATCCACCGGCAATGAGATTTATTTTGTCATCGTATAAAGATAGTGTACCCTTAATGGTTCTGGTTGGGCTGGACGCTATAGAATCATTATAATATTTAACCCCGTTCACTTCTCTCACGAACTCTGAACGATGTTCCACACCTGCAAAATTCTTAGCGACTTTCAACATATCTTCTGAGCTAACGATATCACGCACAGCGCATATAGCTGTAATATAGTTTTCTAAATTGTGATCGCCCAACAGCTTTATATCACTTCTATTCATTATGGTGCTCTCTTTGCCATGGTTGCAGAGGATTATATCACCATTGTCAGCCATATAAGCGCCGTTGTAAACAGGCTTTTTGAGACTAAACATACGCACATCACCACGCACCTCATCTGCAAAACCACTTGTGATATCGTTCTCTGCATTAAGCACGGTAACAGAAAAAGCATTCTGGTGAATAAATATGTTTTTCTTCGAATTCACATATTCATCCATATCCTTATGAATGTCAAGATGGTTAGGTGAAATATTGGTGATAACTGAAATATCACAAGATTCTCTCATAGAAATTAACTGGAAGCTCGAAAGCTCCACCACGGCATAATCATCTTCATTTATGTCTTTTATCTCAGGAAGTAACGGTTTACCAATATTACCGCCCAAATGCACACGCTTACCGGCAGATTTGAGCATCTCTGCAATAATGGTGGTTGTTGTAGTTTTACCATCACTTCCTGTAACGGCAATTATTTTGCATGGACACAGTTGGAAGAAAAGCTCCATCTCAGATGTGACCACTCTGCCTTCATTGCGCATTTCGTTAAGCTCCGGCATATAAAATTTCATTCCGGGTGTTCTTAAAATTATGTTTGCATTAAGGTCTTTGAGATATCCCTCGCCGAGTGACAGTGTTGCGCCTGCTTTTTCACATTCTATTGCCATATCACCCAATTGCTCTCGATTTCTGCGGTCGCAGGCAATTATCTTCGCACCATAAGCTGAGAAAAGCTTAATCAGCGGAAAATTACTCCTTCCAATTCCACACAGAGCAATCGTTTTATTATTTAAACTGTTCAAAAAATTCTCTGCTTTTAAATTCATGTCAACGCAAGTTAATAACTTGCACAACACCTCCATTCTAACAAATTAATTATACATTTATTTCCACTATATTTCAAGTAATTTGCAAATATATAAATAAATTGTTTTAACCTTAATAATATAATCAACTAAAAATCATTATATGACAAAAAATAAAAATTTAATGCAAAATTTCACATAATTTATAAGAAAAAATAAATTATATTTTTGATATAGTGTTGACTAAACTGGAAATTTATTGTAATATACAAATAGGATATTTAAGGTAGGGGTGATTATATCAATACTAATGCTAAAAATGAACCCTTACCACCCCTAACCGATGAGGATTTATCTGAGCTTGTGAAAGATGGAGACTATAATGCTTTCACCATACTTTCCGACAGATACATCAAGTTTATCAATTTCAAAGCGTCTTCTTTTAATGTACCTGGGCTTGAGGATAGCGATTTTGTGCAGGAGGGGCTACTAAGCCTATATATATGCGCAAAAACATTTGACTCAAGTAAAAATGTCAGCTTCAAGACATTCGCCCATGAGTGCATTAAGCGTAGAATGATATCACTTTATAGGAGTGCTAATTCCGGTAAAAGTTCACCTTTAAAATCATATGTTCAATATGATGAGGTTTTTATCGATACGCCTTCAGATATCCCTAGTCCCGAGCAAAAATTAATTAATGATGAGACTTTTGATGAATTTCACAAGAAGATTATTTCGAGTCTATCTGATTTTGAATATAAAGTTCTTGTAAAATACGTCAATAATCCATCTTACGAAGACATTGCAACTGCATTATCATCAAATGTAAAATCCGTAGACAATGCACTGCAACGTATCAGGCGAAAAATAAAAAACACTTTTTAATGATTTTAATACATCACTACCGGTGATGTTTAGAATATATTTTATTTTTTCAAAGCGAGGTATACTACCATGTACGAAGACAAAACATTAGTTTGTAAAGACTGTGGCAACGAGTTTGTGTTTACCGCAGGCGAACAGGAATTCTACGCAGAAAAAGGCTTTACAAACGAACCTCTAAGATGCAAAGAGTGCAGAGATGCACGCAAGAAATCCAGACCTACTCGTGAGTATTTCACAACAACATGTGCTGAGTGCGGAAAAGAAGCTGTTGTTCCTTTCAAGCCACGTGACGATCGTCCTGTGCTTTGTAGCGAATGTTATGCAGCTAAGAGCGCAAGTGAAGAATAATTTTTGAGATTGTTGTGATCAATCGAAACGATCAGTCTTATTAAAATTTAATATCCGAAAATAGAAATTCGGCTGATGGAGCATCGCTTCCATTCAGCCGATTTTTTGTTGATCTTCCTTTTGTTAATTCTAATGTATTTATAAAATATCTTTTTATTTTGTAAAAGTTAAAGCTTGACCGTTTTTCTGTTCTAAACAAAGTTCATTTCCGTTAAAAGATATAACCTTTGCATGATATATATCATCCATATTTTCATCTTCAAAATTCAACTCCATAAGAAATTCGGTTTTACCATCAACGTCATATGCACCTATATCGATAGCTATATATTCACCTGACTTTCCTTGATATTCCTTGCCGTCAGCAACCATAGTAAAACCAAGATCTCCAGTTTCGGTCCTTGGCATAAATGTCCATTGGTTTCCATAATTATCTTTCCATTCGCCTACCATGGCTGCCCACAAAATACCTTCATTATCGTAACCTGCTATTCCCTCTTTTTCGTAAACAACGGTAAAATCGATACTTCTGATATCCGTGGGACCTACTTTTAATGAGCCCGTGAAATGGATGGTAAGTTGATCGTCTTTAGTGTTGCGATAGAACATATTGATATCATCACGTTCAGAAATACTTGATTTTTCAATATCGCTGATAATGTATGTTGCTTTGAGATCCATTGTGGCATCCCCATTTACAGACACATCCGTAAAGGCAAATTCGCCGTTTTTTGCATCAATTGCAGCCACAGGATTTATCCAATCACCTGAGTCTTCTAACCCATACAACGATTCGATCAGTGAACCATAACACTGTCCGTTATACATGATAAAAAAATCAGCATCATAACTATACACAACACCTCCTGCATAGTCCCCTTTGTTGTCTATGGAAACACAATTCCATTCGCCAACCAATTTAGAGTCTCCAATAGTTCCTTTATATGCTTCAATAACAGAGGAACTGCTGTTATTTGTAGTGTTGCTTTCATTGTCAATTATTTCAGCAATAGCGGAGCTGTTACTGTCATTAGAGTTGCTCTTGTCATTGTTACTGATATTTAAATTATTGTTTGGTGTTTCGTCTGTAGTATCCTTGTCACCACAGCCAACAAACACACTTAGGATCATCGTCAGCATTAAAACCAATGATAACAATTTAATTTTTTCATGTTAAGTAACCTCTTTCTTTTCTTCAATGTAGTGTATGATATGTCTGTTTTACATTATTTTATTTGACCTTATCCTCCTTTCTGTAAAAATAAAAAGTGCGGCTACCGAAGTAACCGCACAAAAAACACAAACTCCGATAGTCGCCAAACTAATTATGCAAAACGGTTTAATTCCAATTCCGCTATAATAGAATTTGCGTTTTTATCAAATTCATGCGAAATTGAATATAAAAGAGTATAGTTCCCCTAAGGATAAAAATACCACTTTGCATATTTAATTAGTTTGGCACTATTGGTTTACCACATTTTGCAATATAATACAATAATTTTTGAGAATCTAATTTTGAAATAAATCTGTAACACAAATTACAGCGACAAAAAAGCGTATA
>JAEDHT010000007.1 GCA_016296885.1 Clostridiaceae bacterium
CTGCAAAATTGGAACTTGCTTTACCAAATCCATTACGAAATTTGGAGTAGAAACCTTGTCAAAAAAACAGTTGCAATATATCAAAAAAAGTTGTAACATATTATTTAATAAATCAAAAAGGTGGTAATAATCATGAATATTATGGTGGAAACATCAGCACGTCACATTCACGTATCTCAAGAGGTACTTGAAATATTATACGGCAAGGATGCAAAGCTTACAAACAAAAAGGATCTCTCTCAGCCAGGTCAGTTTGCCTGTGTAGAAAAGGTAACTGTAGTAGGACCAAAGGGCGAGATGTCAATGTCTATTCTAGGCCCGGTAAGAAAGGATACACAGGTTGAGGTAGCTCTTACAGATGCAAGAAAGCTTGGTATCACAGCGCTTGTTCGTGAATCTGGCGATATTGAAGGTACAGCAGGTTGCAAACTTGTAGGTCCATGTGGTGAGTGCGAGATTGACAAGGGCGTTATCGCTGCAAAGAGACATATTCACCTCACACCTGCAGATGCAGAGGCATTTGGAGTAGAGGATAAACAGATCGTATCTGTAGAAGTTGGCGGAGAGGGCAGAAAGCTCATTTTCAACGATGTTGTTGTAAGAGTGAGTGACAAGTTCGCTGCTGCAATGCATATCGACACTGATGAATCAAATGCAGCCGGTATTGTAGGCACAGTTAACGGTGTTATCGTAAAATAATTAAAAGTTTATTCACAGGCATTCTTGTTTCTTGCAAGGACGCCTGTATTTTTTATAGTCAGCGATTAAAATTTAATGAAACTATTGAAAAACACAACATTTTATATTAAAATATTAACATCGTATATGACATTTTTGTCAGTTTTTGAAAGGAGCGATTAGTATGGGACTTATTAAAGCAGGACTTGGTGCATTAGGTGGCACCTTAGCAGATCAATGGAAAGAATTTTTCTATTGTGAGGCAATGGACAAAAATGTAATGGTTACAAAGGGTGTTAAACGTGTTGGTGGTCGTTCTTCTAACATAAAAGGAAATGACAACATTATTTCTAACGGTTCCGGAATAGCTGTTGCAGACGGTCAATGTATGATTATCGTAGAGCAAGGCAAGGTTGTCGAAGTTTGTGCTGAGCCCGGTGAGTTTGTGTATGATTCCTCCACAGAGCCAAGCATATTTTCCGGTAATCTCGGTGATAGCATCAAAGAGACTTTCAAAACCATAGGCAAGCGTTTTACATTTGGCGGAGACACAGGCAAGGATCAGAGAGTTTATTATTTCAATACAAAAGAGCTTGTTGATAATAAATTTGGAACACCGAATCCAATCCCTTTCCGCGTGGTTGATAGCAAAATTGGACTTGATATAGATGTGTCAGTGCGTTGTTCAGGTGTGTATTCATATAAAATAGCTGACCCGTTGCTTTTCTATACAAATGTATGTGGAAATGTTGAGAGAGAATATTTGCGTGAAGAACTTGAAAATCAGCTTAAGACTGAGTTCGTAAGCGCACTTGCACCTGCATTTGGCAAACTTTCAGAGCTTGAACTTCGTCCAAATCAAATTTCAACACATTCATCAGATATAGAAATAGCAATGAATGAAGCCCTATCTAAAAAATGGGGCGAGCTTCGTGGACTAAAAGTTGTGTCAGTTGCAATGAATCCGGTAATCTTACCAGATGAAGATGCTGAAATGATTAAGCAAGCACAAAGAACAGCAATTATGCGTGATCCTACAATGGCAGCAGCTACACTTGTAGGTGCACAAGCAGATGCTATGAAAGCAGCAGCGTCAAACGAAGCAGGTGCCATGACAGGTTTTATGGGAATGGGAATGGCAATGAATGCAACCGGTGGCGGAATGAATGCACAAAACTTATTTGCAATGGGTCAACAGCAGCAACAGATGCAACAACAGCAGGTAGCTCCTGTACAGGGCGATAGCTGGAAATGCTCATGTGGCTCAATGGCTACAGGCAAATTCTGCCCTAACTGCGGAGCCAAAAAACCGGAGCCACAGCAGGCTGATAGCTGGAAGTGTTCGTGCGGTGCTAACGCAACAGGCAAGTTCTGCCCTAATTGTGGCTCACAGAAACCACAGACCGATGGCTGGACCTGTAGCTGTGGTAGTGTAAATAAAGGGATGTTCTGCCCTAACTGCGGATCAAAGAAGCCAGCAGGTGCTCCACTTTATCGTTGTGATAAGTGTGGCTGGGAGCCGGAAGATCCACACAACCCTCCAAAGTTCTGCCCGGAATGTGGCGATCCGTTTGATTCTAATGATATTAAATAAAATGGCTTTTGAGGTAAATTATTTCTTGTTTGATATAAGATTTCTAGAGTTAAACGAATTATGAGGATAATTTCCTGTCAGATTAAATTATTTTTACCAATATTTTTCAAAAAAATTTGTAAATACAGCGATAATATTGATATTTTATATTGATTTTATTAAAAAGATATGATATATTAACACTGATGCAAAAAGATTTGCACAATATTTTTAGGAGGAATTTAAAATGAAAAGAAAAATTTTAGCAGCTCTCCTTGCTGCTATGATGGCAATTTCTACATGCGTTGTTTCCGGCTATGCTGATGACGAAGGCACAACTGTAGAAAAAGACAGCGAATCTATTGTAGTATTGTTCACAAACGACACACACTGCAATATCGACCCAAGTATTACAGTAGACTCAGAGGGTTATGCTGATGAAGCTCAGTTCGGTTTTGCCGGCGTTGCATCTTACAAGAAGTTTATGCAGGGTCTTTATGACAATGTTATGCTTGTAGACGTTGGTGACGAAATTCAGGGTGGTGCTGTTGGTGCACTCTCAAAGGGTGAAGACATCATCAGAATCATGAATGCAGTTCCATACGATCTTGCAACTCTTGGTAACCATGAGTTTGACTATGGTATTCCAAGACTTCTTGAGTTGGCAGAGATGGCTAACTTTAATTATGTTTCATCTAACTTTATTAAGTTGGCTGAGGAAACAACAGACACAGAGCCAAGTACAGACACAGAGCCAAACACAGATACAGAGCCTAAAACAGATACAGATGAGACAATTCTCAGTGGCGATGTAAATGCAGACGATGATGTTAATATGGAAGATGTTGTTGAGATTCAAAAGCATATAGCTAAACTCATCACTCTTGAGGGTAAGGCTCTTGAGGCAGCAAATGTTTACGTCGATGAAGATGTAAATATGCTTGATGTTACAACCATGCAGAAGTTTATAGCAGAGCTCATTGATGAGCTTCCTGTAGTTCCTGCAGAAGAGACCACAGACACAGCATCTGAGGAAGACACAGCATCTGAGGAAGATACAGCATCTGAAGAAGATACAGCTTCTGAAGAGGATACGGCATCTGAGGAAGACACAGCATCTGAGAAAGATACAGCATCTGAAGAAGATACAGCTTCTGAAGAGGATACAGCATCTGAAGAAGATACAGCTTCTGAAGAGGATACAGCTTCTGAAGAGGATACAGCATCTGAAAAAGATACAGCTTCCGAGGAAGAAGTTACTGGCGATAAGAACGTATTTGATGCATATGAGATCAGAGAGTTCGGTGACAAGAAGGTTGCTTTCATCGGTATCACAACTCCAGAAGCATTCACAAAGTCTTCACCAGCTTACTTCAAGGATGAAGCTCAGGAGAAATTTATCTATAGCTTCTGCCAGGGTAACGATGGTCAGGACCTCTACGATAACGTACAGACATCTATCGATGCTGCAAAGGCAGAGGGTGCAGATTATGTTGTAGCACTTGCTCACCTTGGTGATGATGAGCAGAGCAAGCCTTGGACATCAGCTGAGGTTGTTGCAAATACAACTGGTCTTGATGCAGTTCTTGATGGTCACTCACACCATGAGTACACAACAGATTTAGAAGACAAAGACGGCGAGAAGGTTGTTCTTGCACAGACAGGTACAGCTCTTGAAAACATTGGTGAACTTATCATTAGTGCAGACGGCGAGTTCAAAGTAAACCTTGTATCTGCTGTTGATTACACAGAGGATAGCGACGGCACAATAATTAACATAGTTGACCCTGAGGTTGACTCAGTTGTTGCTGGCGTAAATGAGAGACTTGAAGAAACACTTAATAGAGTAGTTGCAAAGTGTGATTATCCACTCACAATTGAAGATCTTGAAACAGACGATAGAATTGTTAGAAATAGAGAAACAAACCTTGGCGACCTCTGTGCAGATGCATACAGAGATCTCACAGGCGCAGATATCGCATTTGTAAATGGTGGCGGTATTCGTGAGACAATTGATGCCGGTGATATTACTTTTAAGGATATTATCAATGTTCATCCATTTGGCAACATGGCTTGTATGATCGAAGTTACAGGACAGCAGATTATTGATGCTCTTGAACTCGGTGCAATGACATGCCCAAGTGAGAATGGCGGATTCCTCCAGGTATCCGGTATCTCTTATACAATCGACACAACAGTTACCTCTGGTGTTAAACTCTCAGACGAAAAGGAATTTTTAGGCGTTGAGGGCGACAGAAGAGTTAAGGACGTTAAGGTTGGCGGCGAGGATATCGACCTCACAAAGACTTATACACTTGCTTCTCACAACTATATGCTCAAAGACGGTGGCGACGGCTTCACAATGTTCAAGGGCTCCAATATCCTTCTTGACGAAATCAAGATCGATAACGAAGTATTGATCGAGTTCATCCAGAAGATCGTTGATGAAGATTTGAATATGCCAGACACATACAAGGATCCTTATGGTCAGGGCAGAATCACTATCATTTATCCAGAAGGCGAATAATTAATAATTCTATTGGTGAATTTAAAATCCTTGCGACTTTATGTCGCAAGGATTTTTTTACTATATATGTAGATTTGTGATGATATCAAGTAGTCATAAAATTAGAGCATACTGGCAATGATATTTTTCATCTAAGTATGCTCTCCTTATTATTTTAATTTTTGATTGTGTTTATATATTCATAACATTAGAAACAATATTGAAATAGATTATTAACGATACAGTATCGACGATGGTTGTAATAAATGGGCTAGCCATTACCGCTGGATCAAACCCAATTTTTTTTGCAAGTATTGGTAGGGAACACCCTACAACCTTAGCAACAACAACAGACAGGGCCATTGTTCCAGCAACAATTAATGCTATGACTACGGGCTGTTCCGCTGGTCTGTCGATTAGTAGTATTTTAAAGAATACCGTTACTGATAGAGTTATACCACACAAAAAAGCTACCCTAATTTCTTTCCAGATTATTCTCAGTATATCTCCCATCTCTATTTCACCAAGCGACAAACCTCTAATAATTGTAACTGAGGCTTGTCCGCCTGCATTACCACCGGTATCCATCAACATTGGAATAAATGATGATAATATGATGTATGCACCAAGTGCATCTTCATAGTGATGTATGATGCTTCCGGTGAATGTAGCAGAAATCATGAGCAAAAGTAACCAAGGAATTCTCTTTTTCCAGGTTTCAAAAATACCTGTCTTGAGATATGGTTTATCGGTTGGCGTGATAGCTGCCATCATCTCGATATCCTCTGTGGCCTCATCTTGCAAAACATCCACAGCATCATCGATTGTTACAATTCCGATAAGCCTTTTTTCCTGATCAACCACCGGCAGAGCAAGAAAGTCATATTTTTCAAACGTTTTTGCTACAATTTCCTGATCCTCATGGGTATTTACGTATATGACATTTGTTTCCATTATATCATTTATGATGTCGTCGTTTTCATGCATGAGCAAATCTTTAACAGTAACAACACCAATCAGTCTTCTGTCATTTTCAGTTACATAGCAGGTGTAGACAGTTTCTTTATCAATAGCAGTACGTCTTATGCGTGTGAAAGCTTCTTGAACAGTCATATCCCTCTTTAACGAAACATACTCAGTAGTCATAATGCTACCGGCACTATCCTTAGGATATTTTAATATCTGGTTGATTTCAAGTCGCATTTCAGGTGTTGTATGATCTAATATTCTCCTGACAATATTGGCAGGCATTTCTTCAATCATATCAACGGTATCGTCAAGATAAAGCTGATTTATAACTTCTTCAAGCTCAGTATCGCTAAACGCCTTTATCAGTACTTCTTGAATGTCAGTATCAAAATAGGCAAAAGTGTCGCACGCAAGCTCTTTTGGCAAAATTCTAAAAACAACAGGAAGCTTATTTTCAGGAAGCTCCTCCAGCAGAGAGGCAATATCAGCAGCACACATATCAGACAAGATACTTCGCAGATTGTGATAGTCCCTTTTTTCTAAAAGTTGCAAAACTGTCTGCTCCATTTTAATCACCTCTCCAAGAATTATCTCCTCAAACTAAAACCTTATTTATTATATACCAATTTTTATTAAAATGCAAGAAATAATCATACTTGTTATATCAGCCATTAGGGCGCAGGGGATAGTTGCACCACTCTTTTTTATACCTATAGCACCATAATAAATTGCAACGGCATAAAAGGTAGTCTCTGTGGAGCCTACTATCACAGATGCAGTTTTTCCGATAATACTATCAGGGCCATATTGTGTTATCAAATCGTTAAAAATAGCATTAGCTCCGCTTCCGCTTACAGGTCTGATAAGGCACAGGGGCATAATCTCTTTTGGTATAGAAATAATGTCACAAACAGGAGCTGCTAAATCGGACAAAATATCAAGAAATCCACTTGATTTAAGCATATTTATAGCAATAACAAGTGCCATGACAGATGGCATTATACCAATTGTTGTTTTAACTCCTTTTTTTACTCCTGTAACAAATGTATCTAGTAAAGGAACTTTTTTTACAAATCCGAACATTGTAATTACCGCAAAAAACAAAGGTACTATAAACCCACCGATAAATTGCAATTCATATCACCCTTTTCTATCCGAATAAAGCAATTTTATACTTGTAAGTCCCACAAACAAAGCACAAGCTGATGATATCCATACAAATGGAAGAATGTCCATTGGATCTGCACTTCCCGCAGCCCTTCTCAGAGCAGCCACGGTTGTTGGGAGTAACTGTATTGAAGCGGTGTTTAAAACGACAAAGGTTGCCATACTCTTGCTAGCTGTATCACTGATTTTATCATGCTTGTGCATTAGTTTAATTGCTTCCAACCCAAATGGTGTAGCTGCGTTGCCTAGTCCCAGCAGATTTGCTGTGATATTCATAGATATTGCACCGGTAATTAACTTATCATTTTTATATTCAGGGAAGAGCCTTGTTATCACAGGCGACAGGCAGTAGGCGAGTAGGTTTGTAAATCCGCTTTTTTGTGCAATTTCCATTATCCCGCTCCATAGGCATATCATAGCTCCCATTGTTATTATTAAGCTTACAGATTCTGAAGCGCCATCTATTATTCCTGTTGACAATTCTGCGGTATTCCCTGTTATTAATGATGCCACAAAACTAATAATTATAAAAATACCCCATAGTATATTAAGCATATCTAGATTCTCCTAAAAAAAGAAATAGTCATTTTTTGTCAAAAACACTTGCAATTGGCAATTTTATATTATATAATTTAATTGATGAAATTATGGGAGGGATAAATCATGGTATCTATGAAGAAAATTTGTAGTATTGACAAGATGGGTAGGATTGTCATACCTGTGAGTATCAGAAAAGCTATTTCTGCAGACATTGGTGATCAGCTTGAGCTCTCTTTGGAGAACGATATTTTAATCGTGAAAAAAGCTATATCAACATGCGTGTTTTGCAATCGAGCGGATGATAATATGAGGCTCGTAAATGGAAAGTATATATGCTCTGAATGCCTTAACTCATTAAAAGACTAATCTACATAATTAGGCTTACAGCAAGCATATCTTTAAGTTTCTGATAAATACAAGGCAGATCTTCTATCGGCAAAGGATTTTTTCCTTTGCCGATTTCTATTGTAAAGGCTGGTTTGTTATAGTTTTGTATAAACCAATCTTTAAATCCTCCACCAACGGCCAAGCCCTCAGGCTCCCCTAAGATATAACCGCTCATTTGGCTAAGTTTTTTTGCCATTCTCTTGCTACATTCAGGCGTATTTTCGCCGTATGACCAGTAAATTTCTTCTCCTTGACTATGGAATGCAATGCTATATCTAAACCTTTTTTTATCGCAATAGTTCATTATTGCTTGTGTTTCAGGCTCACTGGCTGGGGCTACCCCGCCATATCTTGTGTTGGATGGGAAGAATATTCCGTTTTTTCGTTCTAGCCTATGTAGTTCATCCCAACCAGCAGGAAAATTATGATTAATATCTACTCCAGCGCCATTTGCTTGCCAAATTCCTTTGTTGATATTACGCATAATTAATCCCTTAAATTTGCCACAACTTTCCGGACCATTTATAGCAATTTCAACACCATCAGGATTTATACAAGGAACAAAGGTTACACCCGATTTCCTTAAATACCATGCATAAGAATGATTTTTATCAAATTTGCATCCCCTCACGATTTTTTCACAGAGATTTTCCGCATAAAGTAGAAGTAGATTGGTTGTTATCCATTCACTACCATGCACACCTCCAAGCATAAGCACTTGATTTAGTGGGTTTCCGATTGATATAAATGTTATCTCCCGATTGCAATGACTTTTTCCAATTGTACTAGCTGTGATAAAAGGGTATTTATTTTTTAATTTTGATATTTTCTCCATTTGAAAGGAATAATCAGCAGGTATAAGCTCTATTGATGCCATAAAATCACCATCTCTTTTTTTATAAAGCATATTCATATAATTTAAATTTTATTAAAGAAATACATATTTTGTTTTATTAAAATAATATTTCTAAGGAATAATCATGAATAAATAAAAATATAAATTAACTATGAACAAAACTATTTTGAAAGGAGAAGGAACATAGGGCATTATAGGCCTGTGCCTTGTTAAACTATGGCTTTTTCAGATGTAGAGCTTATCGCAAGACTCATTCAATGTGAAGCAGGAGGTGAGGGGGACGATGGCATGAGAGGTGTCGCAAGCGTTATCATGAATCGTGTTAATATTACATATGGCGAGTATGGCAGACTAAATGGTTCTATAAGAGCTGTAGTGTTTCAGCCAAGACAGTTCGAGTGTGTTAGCGAAAGACCGGGCAATCTCCAAAATATATATAATATGCAACCAGAGCAAATACACTACGACATAGCGGAATGGGCAATAGCAGGCAACAGACTCACAAACTTGGGATTTGCCCTGTGGTTTTATAATCCATTTAGTTCTTCATGTCGTCAAAATTTTCCATCCAATGTGGGTGAATTTATAATTAGAATAGGCAACCATTGCTTTTATAATCCTACGGAAGCCTATGCGAATACATAATGGAAAGAGGTTTTATTATGGCAAGTTGTGATGATAAACGTCAGCAATTCACAGTAAACTCAAACTACAGTCAGAATCCATATATTACTCAGGCAGCATCACAAAAGACTTTTTATACCCCTACACAGCAAACATTTGATTCCCCTGATATGGAGGGATCGATTCAGAGAATCATGGCAGGTAATACAGGCGAATATGTTGTTATAGAATTTTTAATAGGAACAGCAGAAATGGTGAGAAAGCAAGGTATACTATATTCTGTGGGCACAAGCTATGTAACACTCTATGATGATGTTAATAATTATTTCATCTTATGTGATATTTTCTCGATAAAGTTTGTTTATTTCTTCTTCCCGGGACAAAGACCATCAAGAAATTATAATGTTTTAAGCACTAGCAATGGTACCGGTGGAA
Organism: Clostridiaceae bacterium; assembly: GCA_016296885.1. Lineage (GTDB taxonomy): Bacteria > Bacillota > Clostridia > Oscillospirales > Acutalibacteraceae > JAEEHZ01. Next base: position 9,736 of record JAEDHT010000007.1, read on the forward strand.
GGTCAAATATGGGTAGATAAAAAAGTCGTGGGGTTACTATCCAAACCCCACGACTTTTTTGTATTATATAAAAATTCCCTCTGATGTAGTTTAATAAATATTCTACATCAAAGGGAAATTTTATTTTTTAGTGTATTAAAAATATTATTTTGATGAATTATCTGATGCTTCAGAATCAGATTCACTAGGGTATTCAGGATAGTTTGCTATGATTGTGGCAAGATTAGGTTCCTCTATAGACTTGGCATCAACCTCAGAAGCATACAACAATACAATATTTCCTTTTTTGGAAACTACAGCCTTGTATGTTGAACCATAAATTGTAACCTCACCTTTGTCTTTTGCTTGTGAGAAGTAATCGGACTTGGTGTCATCAGGATAAGAATAAATTTCAACACTGCCAAATTTGTCTGTTGAGAATCTATATCCTTCGGTTGCATCTATTCTATCAGCCTCTATTGCTACACCCTTGCCATCACTAGTAATGTACTTATTCTCCACGAGGTAATTGTAAAGTTCGGAATAACTTTCAGATTTCAGCTCTGGCTTGTCAGTTGGAATATCAGTGACCAAATTACTTGTGGAGCATGATGCAAGGTTCATAATAGTTATCACAGATAATAAAATCATTAATAGTTTCTTCATTTATAATAATCCTTTCAAACATAATAGATGTATTATAAACCAAAAAAACTATTATTTCAATACCTTTTCATTTAATAAAAGCATTATTGATCTTTAATAGGGCATTATTTTTTGCAATTACATTGCCATACTCGCTAAATCTGGCATTTGTAATATTGTCGGGGTAATATTTTTCCGAAAAGAGTTCAATTATTTTTTCGGTTTCCTCTGTGCAGTCCTCTACAAAGAGATAATAAACTCCATCACATTCGAATACGGAGTTTGCGCCAATTTTTATATCAGATTTTGAAAAGCTCTGAGCCAGGGTAATTATATCTTCAAAATCATCAAAGCGATATATAAAATTCTTCTTTTTTCTCACGGTATATTTTTTAGATCTCCTACTATTAAGAAAGGAAACTATTATAAAGCAACCCTTATCATATGGCATAGCCTCAATCCTTACTCTCTTTCCTGAGGGCCTTATATCTGCCTCCAGCATCGCTACCGATAAGATAGCTTTGAGCGTCTCCTTAAATTCCGGATTGCTAAGCGTCATTTTTTCCTCATTAAGCTCCAGTTTTTCTATATCATATCTGCCAAGAGATATAAGAAGCTTGCTTTCATCAATTTTTTCGATTAGCATAATGTGATATATATCAGTAACTTAGGTTCATACTGATATTTGCCTCCTCTCAAAGTTTTTTTTCTTTAAACGAAATTGAAGCTTCCTTTTGCTTGCCATAGATTGATAAAGCTTCTATGTAATCCACGTTTATAATATTATATTAAGATATTAAGTCCATTGTTCGCAAGTAAATATTTTTGGATGTAATAAGTTGCAGAAAATATATAATAACATATGGGAATAAGCCCTTATAATAGCAAATATTTTCTTTAACTAGATTAAAGTAAATCTAGTTGATATTTTTGATACAATAAATGGTTTTTAGCAAATGTTTTTTGCTGAGTAAAAAGTAACGACAAGTACTTGTAATAATGCTTTGTTTGCTGTATAATTATCAATAATAGAATAAAAAATTGTAGAATACATAAGCTTTAGATTGAGGTATGGATATATGGGTGGAAAGAAGAATCAATTGAAAATAGGTGTTATACTAAATTATTTAAACCTTGGTCTTGGTAATTTAATTCCGGTGTTTTATACACCAATAATGCTTTCGCTACTTGGACAGAGTGAGTATGGACTGTACAAGCTCGCAAGCAATGTTACCAGTTACTTGTCTCTTATCTCATTAGGAATGGGTGCGGCAATAACCAGATATCTTATAAAATCAAGAGAAGAAGAAGGAAAAGAAGCCGAACAGAAGATGCTTGGCCTGTTTTCAATGATATTTAGGGCTATTGCATTAATAGTATTTATTGTGGGCTCTGTATTGACTACAATTTTAGGAATATGGTATGGCGATTCATTATCGTCGACCGAACTAGTAAAGATGAAGATTTTGGTTTTCATTTTAGTTTGCAATATGGCATTAAGCTTTATGATGACTCCCCAGGTATCTGCAGTTACAGCACATGAAAAATTCATCTTTTTACAGCTGATGAACATAGCAACAACCTGTATAATACCTATTGCTAATTTAATCGTTCTATTTTTTGGATTCGCTTCTATTGGTATGACAATATCCGGCCTTGTGCTGAATTTGATTGTACGTATATGCTATCTTGTGTATATGAGAAAAGTATTGCAGCTTAAGGCTGACTATAAAGGCATTCCTAAAGGTGTTCTTAAGGAAATTTTAGGTTTTTCCTTTTGGATTTTCCTTGCAAATGTAGTTACTCAATTGTATAACGCAACAGATACTGTTATGATTGGTGCTATACCAGAGCTTGCGACAGTTGGAGTTGCTATTTATAATGTCGGTGGGGTCTTTAATCATATTGTTTTTAGCTTGTCACAGGGAATATCAGCGTTATTATCACCTAGAATCAGCAAGATGGTGTTTGATGGTACAGATAGTAGCGAGCTAACAAACTTTACGATAAAAACAGGAAGACTACAATGCTACATTGTAACTTTGATTATTACCGGATTTATATCATTTGGTCGACCATTCATTAATTTTTATGCAGGTGATGGCTATCAGGATTCTTATTGGGTAGCCCTATTTATGATGATTCCAAATATGATTCCGCTTGCCCAGAGCGCTTGTTTAAGTACAGTAATTGCACAAAACAAACACAGATTCAGATCAATAGTTTATTTATTCATTGCTATTGTAAATATCATTGGCACATGGTTTATGATGAAAGTGATGGGAATAGTTGGAGCTGCCTTAGTTACAGGACTTGCAGTAATATTAGGACAAGGTATCGTAATGAACTGGTACTATCATAAAAGGACAGTATTAAATATGTTTAAGTTCTGGAAAGAGGTAGGAAAAATATACATAATACCTGCTATAATGTGTGCAATAACACTATTCATTTCTCGATATGTTAATTTTTATAATATAATTGCATTGATAGTTGGAATAGTGGTTTATACGATGATATATTGCCTTTTAAACTGGTTTATGGTTATGAATGACTATGAGAAAAATATATTTAGAGAACCATTTAAAATGATAATTAGTAAGATTAAAAGGAGATGATATATTTATGATTCATCCTATTAAATCGATAGAAGCAAGAATACAAAGATATCAATCTAAACATTTTGAAAAAACAAAGTACGGTAAGGCTATAGCAAATCTTAAAGACAGTCACACAGGTGAACAATGCTTTATAATAGGTAACGGACCGAGCTTAACTACTGAGGATTTGACTGTTTTGCATAATAATAATGTTGATTGCTTTGCGACAAATAATATACTTAAGTTGTTTTCAAAAACACTGTGGAGACCTAAATACTATGTTTGTGAGGATATTCTTGTAATAAAAGATATAGAAGATAAAATTAACAAGGCACCTCTTAAGAATAAATTTATTCCCATAAATTATCATTGGTATGATAATGTAAACGTTAAAAATGCATTCTACTTCTATCAAATCTTTTCAAAAAACGCAATAAAATTTTCTCATAATGCTGCAAAGGGTATCGTTTGTAAAGGGACAGTTACCACTACATGCATACAACTTGCAGTCTACATGGGATATACTGATATTTATCTTTTAGGAGTCGACCACAGCTATAGCCAAACAATAGACGATAAAGGTAATATAATTACTGATAATTCCATTAAAGACTACTTTGATGATGAGTATGCTACCACAATGAAGAAAAAGGCGCTCCCTAATCTTGATGAAACTACGAGAGCTTATATTGATATAAAACATTGCTGCGATGAGATAGGTGTAAATGTATATAACGCTACACGCGGCGGTAAGCTTGAAGTATATAAAAGGGTTGATTTTGATACATTATTTTAATAATTAATAAAAAAGAGGGATGTAGATATTATGAAAACAGTAGCAGTAATTCCGATAAAAATGAACAATGAAAGATTGCCCGGGAAAAATACTAAGTGCTTTGATAATGGTGAGCCTCTTGTTACTCATGTTCTTAAAACCGTTAAATCGGTAAATAATATAGACGAAATATATTGTTTTTGCAGTAACGAGGATATTATTCCGTTTTTACCTGAAGGGGTTAAGTTTCTAAAACGTGAGGAGTGGCTTGACCTGTCAACTACAAGCATAACAGATGTTTTGACTTCTTTTGCAAATAATGTTGATTCGGATATATATGTCCTCGTACATGCTACAGCACCGTTTATTACAAGCAAAAGTATAGAAAAAGGAGTTCTAGCTGTAAAATCAGGAGAATATGATTCCTCTTTATCCGTTGAACGTTTGCAGGAATTTTTATGGAAAGACGGTAAACCGTTTAACTATTCTCTTACGAAAGTCCCCAGAACACAGGATCTCGAGCCTATATATTGTGAAACGAGCGGTTTTTTCATTTACACTAAAGATCTTATGCTAATGGAACATCGCCGCGTAGGCCATAAACCTTATCTTGTTGAAATAACTAAGATAGAAGCAACCGATATAGATGAACCTGAAGATTTTAAAATAGCAAATGCAATTTATAATGAAATTATATTAAAGGATAAAATGTTATGAATAAAATAACTGTACTTGACTGCACCCTGCGTGACGGAGGTTACGTAAACAATTGGGATTTTGGAAAGGAAAGCATAATTTCTATTTGTGAAAAGCTTGCTAATACCGGAATAGAAACGATAGAATGCGGTTTTTTAAGTCAAACAAAAACCTCAAACGAAAATATGTCTGTTTACAGAACTCCTGCAGATGCGGAGCTTTATCTGCCAAAATGTAAAAACTCAAGCTTTGCCGCTATGATTAATTTTGGTGAATACAATATAAATGACCTTCCAAAGTATAGCGGCGGTGCTCTTAAAGTAATAAGAGTAGCTTTTCATAAAAAAAATATGGCAGACGCTATTGAATTTTGTAAAGACATCAAGCTTTTGGGTTATGATGTCTATGTTCAACCAATGGTTACGCAAAACTATACCGAGGAAGAATTGATGTTCCTTATAAATGAGTCGAACAGCCTTCTTCCAAAAGCATTTTATATAGTGGATTCTTTCGGTACCATGAAAAAAAACGAAGTATTAGCTATGTATAACATAATTGAGAAAAACCTCAATCCTTCTATCGCTATAGGCTTTCACAGCCATAATAATATGCAGCTTTCATTTTCCAATGCGCAAGAGCTTATGAAAATTGACTGCAAGCATGAAATGATAATAGATTCTTCCGTATACGGTATGGGAAGAGGTGCGGGTAATTTATGTACCGAATTAATAACAAAATACATCAATGATAATTATTATGAAAAATACGATCTCATCCCGGTGCTTGAAATAATCGACGAGCATATTATGCAAATTTTTATAAAAACTCCTTGGGGATACTCCGTGCCTTTTTATATCGGTTCCATTAATAACTGTCATCCGAATTATGCTTTATTTTTGCTCGATAAACAAACGCTATCTGTAAAAGATATACATAAAATTCTCAGCATTATGGATGAAGATAAAAAAGTAATGTTTGATAAGGAATACATTTTAAAACTATATGAAGAATATCAAAGTAAGCTCATTAATGACAGTGATGCTATTAAAATGCTTAAAAACACCCTCTCTGGCAGAAATATATTAGTTATCGCTCCCGGAAAAACAATAATTGATGAACGTGAAAAGATAGATATCTACTGTAAACAATTTTCCCCCCTAATTTTTTCGGTTAACTTTATTCCAGACAGCATTGATACAGATTTTGTATTTATAGGGAACCAAAAAAGATATAAAAATATAATCAACTCTGTAAAAAATGAGAACATAATTATAACATCAAACATTAGTCCTACCGATAGGAACAATATTACATCAGTTAATTATGCTGACCTTGTCAATAAAAATGAAGCAATAACAGATAATTCCGGTATGATGCTTTTAAATCTCTTTAGACGGCTTAATGTTTCATCAGTGGCTCTTGCCGGCTTTGACGGGCTATCTGTTAACAGAATGAACAACTATTATCAAGAAAAGCTTATCAGCGGTTCTTCTGTAAATGAGCTTATAAAAATGAATGATGCTATAAGCGAAAAAATAAAATCATTAACTGATACTTTGGGTATTAAATTTATAACTACATCATTATATAACAAATAAACTGGAGATGTTTTAATGGCGAAGATAGTCACATTCGGTGAAATTATGCTTAGACTTCAACCTGAGGGTTACTTGCGTTTATTACAAGCAAACAAGCTTCAGGCGACCTTTGCAGGAGCAGAAGCAAATGTTGCGGTCTCTCTTGCCAATTTCGGCGAAGATGCTTTATTTGTAACAAAATTGCCTGATAACCCAATAGGACAAGCTGCTGCTAATTCCTTGCGTATGTTTGGCGTAAATACTGATGAAATAATTCGTGGTGGAGAAAGATTAGGTATATTTTTCCTTGAAAAAGGTGCAAGTCAACGCCCTTCTTTAGTTATTTATGATAGAAATTATTCTTCTATACAAAAAGCAGACAAAAACGACTTTAACTGGGCTAAAATATTTGAAGATGCTAACTGGTTCCATTTTACCGGTATTACACCGGCTCTAAGCGACTCTCTTGCAGAAATTTGCCTTGACGCATGTAAAGAGGCAAAAAAGAGAAATATATATATTAGCTGTGATTTAAACTATAGAAACAAGCTGTGGTCCAGAGAAAAAGCTTGTGAAGTTATGTCTCGGCTATGTAAATACGTTGATTTGTGTGTAGCAAATGAAGAAGATGCCGCTGACGTTTTTGGAATTGCTTCTGATGGCTCCGATGTTAATAGTGGCAAACTTTGTGAAGAAGGATATAAAGAAGTCGCTAAAAAGCTTTTCGATAAGTTTGGTTTCAAATATACTGCAATTTCCCTGAGAACTTCTATAAATGCAAATAACAACAAATGGGCAGGCCTATTATATGATGGAAGTAATTATTTTTTAAGCCGTCGATATGACATTAATATAGTTGATCGTGTTGGCGGAGGTGACAGTTTTTCTGCAGGCCTTATTTACTCTCTTCTAAATAACTATGAACCAAAAGATGCTATAGAATTTGCTGTTGCAGCATCTTGTTTAAAACATTCTATAGAAGGTGATTTTAACCATACCACAGTAGATGAAGTTTTAGCCCTCATAAAAAAAGGAGGAGCAGGACGAGTAAAAAGATAATAAGATGGAAACTGTATGAATCATTTAATTGCCTGTCTAAAGAATGCAGTAAAGCAAGTAAAGGAAATTAGCGATTTTATCTCTGAATTTAATGGAGGAGATGGGTCTGATAGAGATTTTATTGAATCATATAATTTTCTTGAACCCATAAAATATAAATAGTAAGAAATAAAATAACTTGTGTAAAATTCAGCACGTGCTAAAACATTTAGCTCTTGCTGAATTTTTTATCAGTTTATGGGATAAATTGTTCCTCTTTAAAACACAAAATAAACTGAAGTGAGATATTGTATTCTGTTATGAAGGATTTATAAAAACGAAAGGACATTAAAATAAAAAATGAAAAAAGTCAAGCAGAAGTCGGTTTTTTACCGAAATTAGCTTGACATTTGACAAAATATAGTGTAAAATAATAAACTGTCTAATATTGAACACGTGTGCAGTTTTGCACTTCCAACAATCACGATATTAACATAAACAAATTGCTTTGTCAATAGCGTTTTTTGGCATTATAGCAGATATGTCCTTTGGCAAAGAGGTTTGATTATATCGGTATTGTTTGCGTGTTTGATACGCAGAGGAAAGCTGTAAATAAATGAATGGAGTGAATGCTAAGTGGTTAATGTGAAACCGGTAAAGGTTGGTAAAACAACAAGAATGAGTTTCTCCAAAATTGACGAAGTTATTGATATGCCTAATCTCATTGAGATTCAGAAAAAGTCATATCAATGGTTCCTTGAAGAGGGTCTGAAAGATGTGTTTAACGATGTTTCAGGCATTACTGACTATTCAGGAAACCTTATTTTGGACTTTGTTGATTATACACTCGATGTTGACCATCCTAATTACACTGTAGCAGAATGCAAAGAAAGAGATGCTACATTTGCCGCACCTTTAAGAGTGAGCGCAAGACTCATTAATAAAGAAACAGGCGAGATTAAAGAGTCAAATGTGTTTATGGGTGACTTCCCGCTTATGACCGCAAGCGGTACTTTTGTTATCAATGGTGCCGAGCGTGTAATCGTATCACAGCTTGTAAGAAGCCCTGGTGTATACTACAAGATGGAATACGACAAAACAGGTAAAAAGCTGTTCAGCTCTACTGTTATTCCAAACAGAGGCGCATGGCTTGAATATGAAAATGATGTAAACGACGTATTTTATGTTCGTATAGATAAAAATCGCAAGATCCCGGTAACAGTATTCATTCGTTCACTTGGTTTGGGCACTGATGCAGAGATACTCGAATATTTCGGTGATGATGCCAGAATGATGGCTACAATTGAGAAGGATAATTGTAAAAACACCGAAGAGGCAATGCTTGAATTATTCAGAAAGCTACGCCCAACCGAACCTCCAACAATTGAGAGCGCTCAAGCTCATATCGATACATTATTCTATGATACTCGTCGCTACGATATGTCAAGAGTAGGCAGATATAAATATAATGCAAAATTAAATCTTTCTTCAAGACTGGCAGGTTGCAAGCTTGCAGCACCTATTGCAAACCCACGCACAGGTGAGCTTGTTTGTGAAGAGGGAGAGGTAATCACCAAGACCAGAGCTCTAGAGCTTGAAAACATGGGTATTACATCTGCTTTTGTTCAGGTTGAAGATAAGGTAGTTAAAATTATATCCAACGGTATGGTGGATATTGGATGTTATGTAGACTTCGATGCTGAAGCAGAATGTGGCATTAATGAAAAAGTTCGTTTCAGCGTTCTTTGTGAGATTCTTGACGAAGCATCAAGCACAGAGGAACTCAAAGAATTAATCAGAAATCGCAGAGGCGACCTCATACCTAACATAATAACAACTGACGATATCTTTGCATCTATCAACTATATGAACAACCTTGCAGAAGGTATCGGTGTTACAGATGATATTGACCACTTGGGTAACAGACGTATTAGATGCGTAGGCGAGCTCCTTCAAAACCAGTTTAGAATTGGTTTCTCACGTCTTGAGAGAGTTATTCGTGAGCGTATGACGCTGAACGCTCAGGATCTTGACAAGCTTGCTCCAAACACACTTATCAATATCCGTCCTGTAACAGCAGCAATCAAAGAGTTCTTCGGCTCTTCGCCACTTTCCCAGTTCATGGATCAAAATAACCCGCTGGCAGAGCTCACACACAAGCGTCGTCTTTCAGCACTTGGTCCTGGCGGTCTTTCTCGTGATCGTGCAGGATTCGAAGTTCGTGACGTTCACTATACACACTATGGTCGTATGTGTCCTATCGAGACTCCTGAAGGACCTAACATCGGACTAATCTCTTATCTTGCTACATTTGCAAAGATAAATGATTATGGCTTTATAGAAGCACCATTCCGTAAGATTGACAAAGAAACCGGCATCGTAACTGATGAGGTTATATACATGACAGCTGATGAAGAAGATGAATATATCGTAGCACAGGCTAATGAGCCACTTGACGAAAACGGTAGATTTATCAACGCAAAGATAAACGGTAGATATCGTGATGAATTCGTAGAAGTAGAAAGCTCCAGAGCAGACTTCATGGATGTATCACCTAAGATGGTTGTATCTGTTGCTACTGCTATGATCCCATTCCTTGAAAATGATGACGCAAACCGTGCATTGATGGGATCTAACATGCAGCGTCAGGCTGTCCCGCTACTCGTTACAGAATCACCTATCGTAGGTACAGGTATGGAATATAAGGCTGGTGTAGACTCCGGTGTCTGCCTGCTTAGTGAAGAAGATGGCGTTGTTCTCAGCGCTAGTGCAGATAAAATTAAAATTCAGTACGATTCCGGCAGAGTTCAGGAGTTCATTGTAACAAAGTTTGCTCGTTCCAACCAGGGTACATGTATCAATCAAATTCCTGTCGTTTCCACAGGCGAGAGGGTAGTTAAGAATCAGGTTATCGCAGACGGACCTGCCACAAGTAATGGTGAAATCAGCCTTGGTAAAAATGCCCTTATAGGCTTTATGACTTGGGAAGGTTATAACTATGAGGATGCTGTTCTTATTAGTGAAAAAATAGTACGTGAAGATGTTTACACATCTATTCATATAGAAGAATATGAGCTTGAATCAAGAGATACAAAGCTCGGACCGGAAGAAATCACAAGAGATATTCCTAATGTCGGCGACGATATGCTCAAAAACCTCGATGAAACAGGTATTATCAGAATCGGTGCCGAGGTTAGAACAGGTGATATTCTCGTTGGTAAGGTTACACCGAAGGGTGAAACCGAGTTAACATCAGAAGAACGTTTGCTTAGAGCTATCTTCGGTGAAAAAGCAAGAGAAGTAAGAGATACATCTCTCAGAGTACCTCATGGTGAATGTGGTATTGTTGTTGACGTAAAGGTGTTTACCCGTGAAAACTGTGATGAACTTCAGCCTGGTGTCAATAAGGTTGTTCGTTGCTATCTTGCACAAAAGCGTAAAATCTCTGTCGGAGATAAGATGGCTGGTCGTCATGGTAACAAGGGTGTTGTTTCCAGAATACTCCCTGTTGAGGATATGCCATTCTTGCCGGACGGTACTCCGCTTGATATCGTTCTTAACCCTCTCGGTGTTCCATCACGTATGAACATCGGTCAGGTGCTCGAGGTTCACCTCGGATATGCAGCTAAGGCACTTGGCTGGAAGATTATGACTCCTGTCTTTGACGGAGCCCACGAACAAGATATATTCGCACTCTTCAACGACCTTGTAGAGAGCGAAAAGCAAAAGGTTGAGGCTAGAGGCGAAGAATTTGATGAGAAGAAGATAGGCATTTCAAAGAACGGCAAAATCTGGCTCAAAGATGGCCGAACAGGTGAATACTTTGACAACCCTGTTACAGTTGGATATATGTACTATCTCAAGCTGCACCACCTTGTTGATGATAAGATTCATGCACGTTCCACAGGTCCATATTCCCTCGTTACACAGCAGCCTTTGGGCGGTAAAGCTCAGTTTGGCGGACAGCGTTTCGGAGAAATGGAAGTTTGGGCACTTGAGGCTTATGGTGCTGCTTATACATTGCAGGAAATCCTCACAGTTAAGTCTGACGACGTTGTAGGACGTGTTAAGGCATATGAAGCTATCGTAAAGGGACAGAATATCCCAACCCCAGGTATACCGGAGGCATTTAAGGTTCTCATCAAGGAACTTCAGTCACTTGCTCTTGATGTTAAAGTTCTTGACAGAGAAGGTGAAGAGATCGATCTCAAGCAAAGCTTTGATGAAGACGAGCCTTATATTGATGATGGTCTTGGCATTGACGAGCCAATCTTTGATGAGCAAACAGTTGTTACAAAGGGAGATATGGATAGCTATCTGTTAGATGAAAGCCAATCAGAGGACGATGATAATTATTTTGACGAGTCGAGTCTATATGATGATGATTCCGATGATGATTCGTTTAATGACATTGACGAATAATAAACGTAAATATTATTGAAAGGAATGGTCTGTAATGGAATTTAATGTATTTGACTCAATTAAAATAGGCATAGCATCACCAGACAGGATTAGAGAGTGGTCCTATGGCGAAGTAAAAAAGCCTGAAACCATAAATTACCGTACACTAAAGCCAGAACGTGATGGTCTGTATTGCGAACGAATTTTTGGACCTCAGAAAGACTGGGAATGTCATTGTGGTAAATATAAAAGAATAAGATTTAAAGGTAAAATATGCGAACGTTGCGGTGTTGAAGTTACTAGAGCAAAGGAACGCCGTGAGCGTATGGGACACATTGAGCTGGCTGCTCCGGTGTCTCACATATGGTACTTTAAGGGAATACCATCAAGAATAGGTCTTATGCTTGATATTTCCCCTAGAATGCTTGAAAAAGTACTTTATTTTGGTGCATACGTTGTAACAGATCCCGGTGATGCATCCAGAGAAATTCAAAAATATGATTTCTTAACAGAAAAAGAATACAGAGATCTTGTAGAAAAATATGATGATGGCTTTAAAGCATCTATGGGTGCTGAAGCTATTAAAGAATTGCTTCAGGAAATCGATCTTGAAGAGCTATCAGAGTCTCTCAAAGCTGAGCTTGAAGACGCATCAGGCCAAAAGAAGGTTCGCATAATGAAGCGTCTGGAGGTTGTAGAGGCTTTCAGAATTAGCGGAAACCGTCCTGAATGGATGATCCTTGATGTTGTTCCGGTTATCCCACCGGATATCCGTCCTATGGTACAGCTCGATGGTGGTAGATTTGCAACAAGCGATTTGAATGACCTCTATCGCCGTGTTATCAACAGAAACAATCGTCTTGCACGTTTGCTTGAGCTTCAGGCTCCTGACATCATTATCAGAAACGAAAAGCGTATGCTCCAAGAAGCTGTAGATGCCCTTATTGATAATGGCAGAAGAGGAAGACCTGTTACCGGCCCTAATAATAGACCACTCAAGTCTTTGTCTGATATGCTTAAAGGTAAGCAGGGACGTTTCCGTCAGAACTTGCTTGGTAAGCGTGTTGACTATTCCGGACGTTCTGTTATCGTTGTTGGTCCGGAGCTAAAGATGTATCAGTGTGGTTTGCCAAAGGAAATGGCTCTCGAGTTATTTAAGCCGTTTGTAATGAAACGCCTTGTAGAAACAAAAGCTGTTCAAAATATAAAGGCTGCCAGAAAAGCTGTAGATCGTTCTAAGCCAGAGGTTTGGGATGCACTTGAGGTTGTTATTAAGGGACATCCGGTTCTTCTTAACCGTGCTCCTACACTTCACAGACTTGGTATTCAGGCATTTGAACCTGTACTTGTTGAGGGTAGAGCACTCAAGCTTCACCCACTTGTTTGTACAGCTTATAATGCTGACTTCGATGGTGACCAGATGGCTGTTCACGTTCCGCTTTCTGCAGAAGCACAGGCAGAAGCAAGATTCCTTATGCTTGCTGCCGGTAACCTTCTCAAACCATCTGATGGTAAACCGGTTGCTGTTCCTACACAGGATATGATTCTCGGTTCCTATTATCTCACACTTGATAAGGACAACCAGCCCGGCGAAGGCAAGGTGTTCCGTGATGTGGACGAAGCTATTATGGCTTATGAGAACAAGATTATCAATCTCCATAGTAAGATCAAGGTTAGACGTGAGGTTGAGGAAAACGGTGTGAAGACACAGGGTATTATTGATACCACAGTTGGTATTATCATATTCAACCGTGCTATTCCTCAAGACTTAGGCTTTGTGGATAGATCAAAGCCTGAAAATAAATTCAGATTTGAAATCGAATTCCTTGTTGGCAAGAAGCAACTTGGAAAAATTATTGATAAATGTATCAAGAAGCACGGCACAGAGATTACATCTCAGGTGCTTGATGCAATCAAAGCACAGGGTTATAAATACTCCACAAGAGGTGCTATTACTGTTGCTGTTTGTGATGCAGAGATCCCACCTGTAAAGAAAGAACTCATTTCTGATGCAGAAAAGCAGGTAGACAAGGTAGCAAACTTCTACAAAAAGGGACTTATCTCTAATGATGAGCGCTATAAGAAGGTTCTCGAGATTTGGGATAAATGTACAAATGATGTTACAAAGGCACTTCAAGGCAACCTCGACAAATATAATCCTATCTTCATGATGGCAGACTCCGGTGCCCGTGGTAGCATGAGTCAGATCCGTCAGCTTGCAGGTATGCGTGGTCTTATTGCAAATACATCAGGTAAAACAATTGAAATTCCAATCAGAGCTAACTATCGTGAAGGTCTTAATATTTTGGAATACTTTATTTCTTCTCGTGGTGCTCGTAAGGGTCTGGCAGATACAGCTCTAAGAACAGCTGACTCTGGTTACCTTACCCGTCGTCTTGTTGATGTATCTCAAGATGTTATTATCCGTGAGGATGATTGTGGTACCACAGATGGACTTGAGGTATTTGACATTTGTGACGGCAGACAGGTAATCGAAGGTCTAAGTGAGCGTCTACAGGGCAGATATCTCTGTGAAGACTTTATTGATGAGTCCACAGGTGAGGTTCTGGTTTCTAAGGATGTCATGATGACTGATGATGATGCAGAGAAGATTGTAAATACAGGAATAAAGAAGATAAAGATCCGTTCTATTCTCAATTGTTGCAGTAAGCATGGTATTTGTAAGAAGTGCTATGGTTCAAACCTTGCAAATGGTATGCCTGTTACAATCGGTGAGGCAGTTGGTATTATTGCTGCACAGTCTATCGGTGAACCTGGTACACAGCTTACAATGCGTACATTCCACACAGGTGGTGTTGCTAGTGCAGAAGATATTACTCAGGGTCTTCCAAGAGTCGAAGAACTCTTTGAAGGCAGAAAGCCAAAGCACCTCGCTATTGTCAGTGAGATAAGTGGTAAACTGCGTTATGAAGAGATTAAGGGAAACCGCCACGCTGTAATCTTCAATAGAGAAACCGGAGAAGAAAAAAGCTATCTCATTCCTTTCGGTTCACGCACAAAGAACGAGGATGGAAAAGAAATCAATGCTGGAGATCTTATCACAGAGGGTTCTGTAAATCCACACGATATCCTTGCTATTCTTGGTGGCGATGCTGTTCAAAACTACCTTATCGAGGAAGTACAGCGTGTTTATAGAATGCAGGGTGTTGATATTAATGATAAACACATTGAGGTTATCGTTCGTCAGATGATGCGTAAAGTTCGTATAGAGGATAATGGAAGTACACTACTTCTTCCAGGCACACTTGCCGATAAGGGTGATGTGATGTCTGCTAACGAAGAAATACGCAAGAGAATTGAAGCAGGCGAAGAAGGCTTGCAGGAAGCTACCTATACACAGGCACTTCTTGGTATCACAAAGGCATCAATCGCTACTGATTCATTCCTTAGTGCTGCTTCATTCCAGGAGACAACCCGTGTTCTGACAGATGCGGCTATTAAGGGCAAGAAGGACCCACTGTTTGGTCTTAAAGAAAATGTTATTATCGGTAAACTTGTTCCAGCTGGTACTGGTATGCACCGTTATAACGAGATTGATGTTAAAACAAAGGAAATCGAAAAAGAAGTAATGCCTATTGATAGTGCAGATGTAATCTAATAATTGGTGAATAAATAATAAAACAGTCGAAAGCGAAAAACTTTCGGCTGCTTTTTATAAAACACAAAAAAATTAAGGCATCAAACCGTTGTAACATTGGTTTGATGCCTTGTTTGTTTAAATATAAATCAATAATAATCAAAATTTGAAAGTATCTTTAAGACCAGCCCATTTTTGATCCTTATCACTAAGAGTGAGGGGAGTACCATCTGTAAGATTATATCCTGATGCATCAGCACATCCATTATATTCTCCTATAACATTTGGCCATTCGATCGCAATTTCAGGATCGTTCCACGCTATGCCACCCTCATCACCGGGATGATAAAAGTCAGTAACCTTATAGCAAAATTCTGCTGTTTCGCTTAGTACAAGAAATCCATGTGCAAAACCCTCAGAAATATAAAATTGTTTTTTATTTTCTGCTGATAGAATTACACCATACCATTGTCCGTATGTTGGGCTATCTTCACGTAGGTCTACAGCAACATCAAATACCTCACCGTTTACAACTCTTACAAGCTTTCCCTGAGGAAATTCCTTCTGAAAGTGAAGTCCACGTAACACGCCTTTTTTTGACATTGATTGATTGTCCTGTACAAACACCATATCCAAACCATGTTCATGCATATCATTCTGGTTATATGTTTCCATAAAATACCCTCTGCTGTCACCATATACAGCAGGTTCTATGATATATAAGCCGTTAATCGGAGCTGGTGTAACCTTTATTTTTGACAATATTATCATTCCTTTAAAATGTAGTTATATGTATATTTTTATATTATAAACTCAGCGATTATTAAATATCTATTAATTTCAGATATCTTGTTAGTGCATCTTTCCAATCGGGTAGAGGAGAGAAACCGCAGTCTATCAGCTTGCTTTTATCCAATCGGCTATTATATGGACGCTTAGCCTTACTTAATCCATATTCTTCTGTTGAAACAGGCACTACCTTAGTCTCCAAACCATATTGCTTGTAAATCTCACAGCAAAAGTCATACCAACTGATATATCCGCCCTCATTTGTAGCGTGATAATAGCCATACTTATCTGTTTCGCTCATATCTACCAGCAATCTGGCTAAGTCATAGGTATATGTAGGGGTACCTATCTGGTCATTTATTACACGGACAGTGTCATGATTTTTGCCTACATTTATCATTGTGCGTATAAAGTTCTTTCCGTTGATTCCGAAAACCCAAGCTATGCGTACAATGAAGTATTTTTGTAATGTGCTACTAACTGCAATTTCTCCATCTAATTTTGTTTGACCATATACATTTAGTGGGCTATAGCTTTTGCAGTCGGGTTTCCAAGGTTCTTCACCTTCGCCATTGAAAACATAGTCTGTGCTTATATATATCATTTTACAGTCAAGTTTTTTGCATACATCGGCAATGTTTTGAGTACCTTCGACATTTACAGCACGCACTAAGTCAGCGTTTGATTCATCTTCGGCGGCGTCTACAGCTGTCCATGCGGCACAATGTATCACAACATCAGGACAAACAGATGAAATAACCTTATCTACGTATGATTTATCTGTGATGTCAAGTGAAACATAGGTGATATCATTCATAGAAGTATCATCTACAGTACCTGAGAAAGAAGTTGTAATATCACTTGCAACAACTTCATATTTGCGTCTGGATAGTTCCTTTACTACATCATACCCAAGTTGACCATTTACGCCGGTTACAAAGAACTTCATACGGTTAGACCTCCTCACGAGATCCATACATTTTTTCATAATAATTTTGATATTCGCCTGAGATAATAGTTTCCCACCATTCTCTATTCTCGAGATACCAATTTATAGTCTTTTTTATACCTTCTGCAAACATAGTTTCCGGTAGCCAACCAAGCTCTTCATGAATCTTTGTAGGGTCGATAGCATAACGCATATCATGTCCTTTACGATCGGTTACATAGGTAATCAGACTTTCAGATTTGCCAAGTTCTTTACAGATTAGCTTAACAATATCAATGTTTCTCATTTCGTTATGACCGCCGATATTATACACTTCTCCAACTTTTCCGGAATATAAAATAAGGTCGATTGCTTTGCAGTGATCCTCTACATATAGCCAGTCACGAACATTTATTCCCTCTCCATAAACAGGCAAAGGTTTATCGTTCAAAGCATTGGCAATCATTAGGGGTATTAGCTTCTCCGGGAAGTGGTATGGACCATAGTTGTTAGAACAACGACTAATGGTTACAGGGAGTCCATAAGTACGATGATATGCAAGCACAAGCAAATCAGCTGCAGCTTTTGATGATGAATATGGGCTACTTGTATGTATAGGTGTGCTTTCTGTGAAGAAGAGATCAGGGCGATCTAAAGGCAAGTCGCCATAAACTTCATCTGTGGAAACCTGATGATATCTTGAGATTCCGTATTTTCTACAAGCATCCATAAGAGTTGCTGTGCCCAAAATGTTTGTTTGGAGAAAAATTCCAGGGTCTTCAATAGAACGGTCAACGTGGCTTTCTGCTGCAAAATTGACTACAACATCCGGCTTTTCCTCTTCAAACAAATTGTAAACCTTTTCCCTGTCGCATATATCTGCTTTGACAAATCTAAAATTAGGACTGTCCATAACTGATTTCAAAGTAGACAGATTACCTGCATAGGTCAGCTTATCCAAGCACACTATACGATAGTCCGGATGTTTTTTCATCATATAGAATATAAAATTGCTTCCTATAAAGCCGGCACCGCCGGTTACAATAATTGTCATTTTACATACCCCCGCTTAATTCAAATTTTCCAAATATTTGCCATCTAATACATCTTTAAGATATTGACCATATTGATTCTTTTTCAAAACTTCATATACGGCAAGGACATCATCTTTGGAAATCCAACCATTAAGATAAGCGATTTCCTCCAAGCACGCTATTTTTCTGTGTTGATGTGTTTCGATAGTTTTTACAAAATTAGTTGCCTCCACTAGACTTTCGTGTGTGCCTGTATCCAGCCAAGTAAAGCCTTGACCAAGTAATTCTACATTTAGTTCGCCTTGATCTAAATAAATACGGTTTAGATCTGTTATTTCCAGCTCGCCTCTTGCTGATGGTTTTAGATTTTCTGCATATTTTACAACACGATTGTCATAGAAATACAAGCCTGTTACACAGTAGTTGCTTTTAGGTTTTGATGGTTTTTCTTCAATCGAAATTGCACGTCCCTCACTGTCAAACTCAACAATGCCGAATCGTTCAGGATCATCTACATAGTAACCAAATACTGTAGCACCTTTTCCTGTTTCGGCATTTTGAACAGCCTGACGCAATCTTTTATTAAGGCCATGACCGGCAAAGATATTGTCGCCAAGTACCATGGCGACCGTGTCGTCTCCTATAAAGTCTTTACCAATAATAAAAGCTTGTGCCAATCCGTCTGGCGATGGTTGTACCGCATATGTGAGCTGAACACCGAACTGATGTCCATCTCCAAGCAGATCTTTAAATCTTGGTGTGTCCTGTGGGGTAGAAATAATAAGGATATCACGAATTCCTGCGTTCATAAGAACAGACATAGGATAATATATCATTGGCTTATCATAAATTGGTAAAAGTTGTTTTGATGTTACCTTTGTAAGTGGATATAATCTTGTGCCAGAACCTCCGGCTAGTATAATACCTTTCATTTTTTCCTCCCTAAGTTGAAAATTTAATTATAAGTTCTATTGATTCTTAGAACATAATTTCCATAATTCTAAGTTTCTAGTCTGCAGTGCCTTTTCTGTCTTTCTGAGCACATATGGTAGCTTATATGTCTTGTTGTCATAATACTCATCATAAAGGTCACAAGCAAGCACAAACATGGACTCTATAACATCGTTATCCATTCCGGATATTGTGGGATAGTAATAGGCGCTAAGGTGCTTTATCAACATAGTGTAAAAGCGAACACCATGATCAAGATTAAGTATACGGCATTGAGCAAGAATATGTACGAGCATCCAATATCTATCAATGCATTTTGGATTTTTATGGTTTTCTTGGGTATGAGAAAAATTATTTTCATACCATCGGTATTGGTAGCAAACTTTTGGAACATAGACAAATTTTTTGCATTGTGTAAATAGTAGAGCGTGTATAATAGTATCTTCATACCAATATCCCGGTAAAAATCTAACATTGTTCCATAGCTCGCGTTTATAAACCTTGCACCATGGCAATCCTGCGTAATTTAAAATTTTGGCGTCTTTATCGTATTTTTTTAAGTTGTACTCAGGATATATATTTGGAATAGCCTGGATTATTTTTCCGTCCCTTTCCTTAACAAGGTTGTGGCCACACATAGCTATGTCGGCATCCTGTTCATATGCAGCATTCATCAGGGTTTGCACTAAATCAGGTTCTACCACATCATCACAATCAATAAACATCAGGTAACGACCGTTAGCTTCATTCACACCGGTGTTTCTTGCTCCGGCAATTCCTTGATTTTTCTGAAAAATAGCCTTTACACGAGGATCTTTTCCTGCAAATTCACGTACAATATCTTGAGCTCCGTCTGTAGAACCATCATCTACTAATATTACCTCGTATTTATATTGAGTATCTTGATTTAGAATAGAAGAAATATTTTCACCAATAAGATCAGCATAATTATAAATTGGGATCACTACAGAAAGATCAAGATCAGGATTTATTGGTGGATTAATAGGTTCAGCTACCTTTCCCTTATCAGGGGAAACATTATGTAATAGTTTTAAGGCTTCATCGTGTGTAATATTAATGTTTACTTGATTAATTTTGCTAGAATTAAGGCGGAATTTTAACTTTCTCATTCCATATGCAATTTGTGCAAGTTTCGCGCTCATAAATTTATTATGAGTTAATTTTAAAAAGCGAAAATAATAGCCATAAACCATTAATCTACACCTCTCGACTTTTTTATATACAATTTAATTCATTATAACATTTTTTGAAAAATAGTCAAGAAAAACATTGATTACGTATATCAGAAAGTCGTGACCATTAGTATACAAAGAAAAACAATGTTAATATTTTATTTTGAATTAATTAAATAACTTTGATATTTCGAGATAAAGATTGATTTTTAACAAATATGTTTTTTAAAAAAAGCTAAATGCTTAGTAGAAATATTTTGTATTAGAAAAAGCACTACATGCTGTATATTGCTTGTAGTGCTTTTTGACTATTAGATACAATTTATATATCCTCTTTTGTGACTGATTCCTTTAAGTGAAAAGTCACTGTTTTCTATAGAGCTT
This sequence comes from Clostridiaceae bacterium, assembly GCA_016296885.1. Lineage (GTDB taxonomy): Bacteria > Bacillota > Clostridia > Oscillospirales > Acutalibacteraceae > JAEEHZ01. The sequence goes on from JAEDHT010000007.1 coordinate 30,324, forward strand.
AATAAATTAGCAATTTCTTCAGATATTGTCTCACCGGATACAATAAAAGGAATTCCTGGGGGATAGAGATATAAAGTTTCGCACGAGATACGTCCAATAGCATCTTTATAGGTTAATCTCCCTGTAAACCTTGTTCCAGCCTTATATGGGGAAACAGCTTGACTAGCCTTAGGATAGCTGATTGATAATCTTTGATTTTTATTATCCGAGTTAGTTATACTATCAATTTCTTTCAAAGCGTCAAGCAGTTTTTGATAACCAATATTGCTATCTGCGATAGATGTCATTGCTATCGCATACTTTAGTGATGACATTTCCAACTCGCATTTGTATTTTTCCCTAAGTAATGACATCACTTTATTACCGGAAAGGTATTTATGGCAAATCACAAGCTTAGAAATGTCATAGTCAAACACGCCTTTGTTTTTTTTATCAAAAAGATAGATATTGTTTAAATCATCGATTTGGTCACGTAACTTTGTTAATCTGGAATAATAATCCTCAATAAGCTTGTTATTAACTGCTGATTCCATAAAATTTATGCTTTCAAAAGCAGAGCTAATCAATATATAAGATGGGCTGGATGTTTGGAATGTCTGCAAAAAGAATTCAAGTTTGGATATATCGACATGTTCAGATTTTACGTGCAGTATAGCAGTCTGAGTAAGCGCAGGTAAAGTTTTGTGCAGGCTTTGAATAACAATATCTGCACCATAACCCAACGCAGACTTTGGGAAACAATTTCCAAAAGAGAAGTGCGCTCCATGTGCTTCATCCACAATCAGAGGTATACCATATTTGTGGCAAATATCTGAGATCCTCTTGATATCAGAAACAATGCCTTCGTAGGTAGGTGATGTGATAACCACAGCTTTTATATCTTGCTCTTTCTCTAATGTTTTTTTGATTTCATCACAATTAACCGAAAGACAAATTCCTGTCGCTTCGTCAATTTCAGGATAAATATACACAGACTCCAGCATCCTAAGAAAAACAGCATTATATACTGCTTTGTGGCAGTTTCTTGCTATAAGGATTTTATCCATGGGTTCGCAACATGAGCTTATAGCACTTAAAATACCGCCTGTAGACCCATTTATCATAATATACGACTTGTCACTACCATATAACTGCGAAATATAAAGCAGATTTTCCTTTATTATCTCTTCAGGATGATGCAGGTTGTCGAAAGAGTCTATCTCAGTGATATCAATGGAGTAAGATTCATCAAAGAGCTTAAGTTCTCGTTTGTGACCGGGCATATGAAAAGGATACACATTGTCCTTCATATACTCTTTCAGCTTTTTATATAGATGTTCCATCTTGATCAGCTGCCTGTGCTACTTTCATCATTATGGCTTGCTCTATTCTCTTTTTGTGCAATTCGCATCCCAGCTTATAAACACCATTTATGCTACCTGTGGAATGATATGCATTGGCAGCGCATCCGCCACTACAATAAAATCTTGCAAAACATTCATCACATTCTTTGTGTGCATAAATATTGCAAGTTTTAAACTCATTGCGAATAGGATTATCGTTTATTCCATCAAAAATATTGCCCAGCAGGAATTTCTTATCTCCTGTAAACTGGTGACATGGATACAAATCGCCCTCTGGTGTTACAGCCATATACTCTGTACCAACACCGCAGCCTGATACACGCTTTACAATGCATGGACCACCCTCTAAGTCGATCATATAGTGATAGAACGTAAATCCTTTGCCTTCTTTTTCACGCTTGAGCATCTCTTTTGCGAGTATCTCGTATTGCTCAAGAAGGATAGGCAAATCTTCCTCTTTGAGAGCGTATGGCTCTTTAGGGTCTGCCACCACAGGCTCCAGAGAAAGTTGCTCAAATCCAAGGTCAGCTATATGCAAAATATCATTTGCAAAGTCGGTGTTATAGTGAGTATATGTTCCTCTTATGTAGTAGTCCTGTTGATTACGGCTTTCAGCCGCTTTCAAAAACTTAGGAACTATCAGATCATAGCTTCCTTTGCCGTTGAGAGTGTTTCTCATTTTGTCGTTGATTTCTTTTCTTCCGTCAAGGCTCAAAACGACATTAGACATCTCTTTGTTGCAGTATTCAATCACATCATCAGTGAGCAATACACCATTTGTAGTGATTGTAAACCTAAAATTCTTGTTGTGAATTTTTTCCTGTTCTCTGCCATAGGCCACAAGCTGTTTTACAACCTCGAAGTTCATCAGTGGCTCACCACCGAAAAAGTCTACCTCAAGGTTTTTTCTTGTGCCTGAGTTTTCTATTAAGAAGTCGAGAGCTCTTTTTCCTACCTCAAAGCTCATCAGACCGCAATCGCCTTTATATCTGCCTTCATCAGCAAAGCAGTATTTGCATGATAGGTTACAATCGTGAGCCACGTGCAGACATAGTGCTTTTATAACAGATTGACGTTTTTTAAAGTCAAAAGCTATATCTTTATATTTATCCTCTGTGTATAGCTTTCCCTGAGCCTTTAGCTCCTCAATATCTTCAAAAACATTTTCGATATCCTGTTCAGTCACATCGGGCATATGGCTATACTTGTCTAAAATTATTGATTTAATTTCATCTCGGCTTTTTTTATCATACATATCTATAATGTCATATGCGACCTCGTCAACACTGTGAACACAGCCACTATTCACATCAAGTACGATGTTATATCCGTTGCTCTTATATAAGTGAAGCATTTTTTTACCTTCCTCAAAAGAAAATCGCTGCAATTCCTTGTGGCTGCAACGATTTCTTAATAATTATTTGAATTATTTATTGTTTTTGCACTGCTCACATTGCTGATTTGCTACACTGCAAGATGTTTTGCTTGCTGATTGGCAAGATGTCTGGCATTCGCCACAACCGCCGTTCTTAGCAGACTCAGCAAGATTTCTTGAATTTAAAGTTTTAATTCTTTCCATGGACGTATCTCCTTTCCTATTAAGAATTTACAAGTAAAATTATATCAGAAAAATAATTTTTGTCAATACCGTTTGATAGGGTAGAGGCTACTAATAATTAATATGCTTTACCCCAGTAAACCAAATGCTTGGCTTTTTTGCCACAGCACACGCAGGTGTCGCTGATGTTATCTTGTGCGAAAGGCATACAACGTGAGCCAACTCCTGTAAGCTCTTTAACCTTATCTTCACATTCTTCTTCGCCACACCACATTGCCTTTACAAAGCCATCACCGTTTTCTTCAAGAGCTTTTGTAATTTCATCCATAGATTTACATGCATAGGTATGCTTTTCTCTGTTTTCAAGAGCTTTCTGGTAGATGCCGTCATGCACTTCTTGAAGCTTAAGTGCAACTGCTGATTCAAGCTCATCCAATGATACTACAGTTTTTTCACGGTTATGCCTTGTTACAAGCACACATTGATTGTTTTCGATATCCTTAGGGCCAATTTCTATTCTAACAGGCACGCCCTTCATCTCATATTCACTGAATTTCCATCCAGGGCTATTGTCGCTATCATCCAGCTTAACTCTAACAGTAGCGCTCAGTCTTTCCTTGAGAGAAGTAGCAACATCAAGTACACTTTCTTTGTGCATTGCGATTGGTACAATAACTGCCTGTATAGGAGCTATTGCAGGTGGTAGCACAAGTCCGCTGTCGTCACCATGAGTCATAATTATAGCGCCGATAAGTCTTGTTGTAACGCCCCAAGATGTCTGGAAAGGATAGGCCTGTTTATTTTCTTTGTTTGTATATGTAATGTCAAAAGCTTTTGCAAAGCCATCGCCAAAATAGTGGCTGGTGCCTGCCTGCAATGCCTTGCCATCATGCATAAGTGCCTCTATAGCATAGGTAGCTTCAGCCCCGGCGAACTTATCACTCTCGGTCTTTTTGCCCTTTACAACAGGCATAGCAAGTTCATTTTCACAAAAATCAGCGTAAACATTAAGCATTCTTTCTGTTTCAACAATAGCCTCTTCAGCAGTGGCGTGTATGGTGTGACCCTCTTGCCACAAAAATTCACGTGAGCGCAGGAAAGGTCTTGTGGTTTTCTCCCAACGCACAACGTTAACCCATTGATTATAGAGTTTTGGCAAGTCTCTGTGTGAGTGGATTATATTTGCATAATGCTCACAGAACAATGTCTCTGATGTTGGTCTAACGCAAAGTCTGTCTTCCAGTTTTTCGCTTCCGCCATGTGTAACCCATGCCACCTCCGGTGCAAATCCCTCTACGTGATCTTTTTCCTTTTGTAGCAGGCTTTCAGGGATAAACATAGGCATACACACATTTTCATGTCCTGTTTCCTTAAACTTTCTATCAAGTATTCTCTGAATATTCTCCCAAATCGCATAGCCATAAGGCCTTATAACCATGCATCCTTTTATGCTTGTATATTCTATAAGCTCTGCTTTTTTTACGATATCAGTATACCATTTAGCAAAGTCTTCATCCATTGAAGTTATGGCTGTTACAAGCTTGTCTTTGTTAGCCAAGGTAAATCTCTCCTTAAAAATAATTTATACGCCGCTATTATACGTCTTATCTTAAATTGTGTCAATATTTTCATTTACATCCTTTATAAAAGAAATTCGTATATTGCCATTTTTTGTTCCCGGTTTTAAATAACCTGTCAATTTGTTTTCAAAAAATGTAAATTTCTCAAAATCTCCAAACCCCTCGGGATTTGTGATTATAAGGTTATACACATCATCTTCTGTGTCAAAATAATAGCTTCCATTGTATATAGTTGAATTACTGGTGTTATCATTTATAAGTAAAAAATTTTCATCTATCCTTATGGTGTAACTTTTATCACAAACCCATAATCCAACCAGATCTTCCATTTTTTGATTTGCCAAGTGTTCCAAATCGTTTGTGTGACCATGCTTTGCTCTATCTTTTACGATTTTTACTAATACTGTAACAACCAGAAAAGCAACCAAAATTATCATAACGACAGCGATAGGCAAAGTATAATTATCAAAAACTTTCATAACAATATCACCCCTATAAAAAAACTAATCTAATTATAAACTACAAGGAGCAAACTTTCAACATTTTTACAAAAATGTACATCTGTGTAAAGTGATATTTTTGGGCGAATTTGTTTTAAGATACATTGCATAAAAAACAATATGCTTTTTTGTTAATTTTTACAAGGATATTACTTCCTGTTTGATATCTAATGCTCATAAAAATGTTATTTTTGATAAAAATATAAAAAAATTTCCTAATTCATTTGACATTTTTATTACTTTCTATTATAATAATACCGTTAAATTCGCATTATGTGATGTAATAGATTAATTAAAGATAGGATGTGTTCTTACATGGAATTAAAAGACATTTTATGCAAAGTTGACCATACTTTGCTCACCCAGACTGCTACATGGGATGATATTAAAGCTATCTGTGATGATGGCGTTAAATATGGTACAGCATCAGTTTGCATCCCTGCATCTTATGTAAAGCAGGCAAGTGATTATCTTGGAGATAAGCTTGCTGTTTGCACAGTAATTGGCTTCCCTAATGGCTACAGCACTACTGCTGTTAAATGTATGGAAGCAGAAGATGCTATCAAAAACGGTGCAAAAGAGATAGACATGGTTATCAATATCGGTTGGCTTAAGGATAAGAGATATGACGATCTTCTCAATGAAATATCTTCTATTAAAAAGTCATGCGGTGATAAGATTCTAAAGGTTATCATCGAGACCTGCTTGCTAACAGATGAGGAAAAAATTAAGATGTGTGAGATCGTTAGCAAATCCGGTGCAGATTTTATCAAAACTTCAACGGGTTTTTCAACATCAGGTGCTACAAAAGAAGACGTTGCACTCTTTGCTAAGCACGTTGAACCACACGTTGCAATAAAGGCAGCAGGTGGCATTGCATCATTACAAGATGCAGAAGATTTTATAAATCTTGGTGCTACAAGACTTGGAACAAGTCGAATTGTAAAAATTGTTAAAAATGAAGAGGCTACAGGATATTAATCGCCTCATATTAAATTATAAATCATAAAAAACATTAAATAAGGAGTGACTGACAATGGCAGTACCAACACCACATATTTCAGCAAAATTAGGAGATTTCGCTAAGACCGTGCTTATGCCCGGCGATCCTCTCAGAGCAAAATTTATAGCAGAAACATTTCTTGAGAATCCTGTTCTTGTAAACAATGTAAGAGGAGTTCAGGGATATACAGGCACATATAAGGGCGTAAGAGTTTCAGTTATGGCAAGCGGTATGGGTCAACCATCTATCGGTATCTATAGCTACGAGCTTTTCAATTTCTATGATGTAGACAATATCATTAGAGTAGGTTCAGCAGGTGCAGTTAGTGAAGATCTTGACCTCTTTGATGTAGTAGCAGGTATGGGTGCTTGCACAAATGGCAACTTTGCAGTGCAGTATGACATCCAAGGCACACTTGCTCCTATAGCAAGCTATAAGTTGCTTAGAACAGCAGATGATTGTGCAAGAGAGCTTGGTGTAGAGATGAAGGTTGGTAATATCTTCTCATCTGACACATTCTATGGCGAATCAGCTGACTTAAATATAAAGCTTAAGAATATGGGAGTTCTTGCTCTTGAGATGGAAGCAGCAGCTCTATATCTCACAGCTGCTCAGGCTGGCAAGAATGCTTTGGCAATCTGCACAATTTCCGATGTTCCTATGAAGGGAAAAGAGACCACGAGCGAGGAGCGTCAGAATGCTTTCACAAAGATGATGGAAATCGCTTTGGAAACAGCAGTTAAGCTTGATAAAGAGTAATTTTTAAAGGAAGGTAAAATATACAATGAGCTTTAAAAGAGCGTTTCTAATAGTATTAGACAGCTGTGGCTGTGGCGAGTTGCCCGATGCTGCCGATTATGGCGACAAAGGAGCTAACACCTTAAAATCTATTTCAACATCGAGCAAATTTGATATTCATACATTAAAAAAGCTTGGTATGTTTAATATTGACGGAGTGGACTATCTCGAAGGAGATGATAACCACACAGCTACTGTATGCCGTTTTATGGAGGCTTCTAAGGGTAAGGATACCACAATAGGCCACTGGGAAATAAGCGGTATCATTTCTCCTAAGCCACTTCCAACATATCCTCATGGCTTTCCTCAGGATATTCTCGATAAATTCAGTGAGGCTACAGGCAGGGGCGTGCTTTGCAATAAGCCATATTCCGGCACAGAGGTAATAAAGGACTATGGTGAACAGCATATGAAAACAGGCGATTTGATCGTATACACAAGTGCTGATAGTGTTTTCCAGATTGCTGCACACGAAGATATAGTGCCAATAGAGCAACTTTATGAATATTGCAGAATTGCAAGAAATATTCTTGTAGGGGAGCATGGTGTTGGCAGAGTCATTGCAAGACCATTTATAGGTGAGCCCGGCAATTTCTCACGCACATCAAACAGACATGACTTTTCTATCGAGCCACCACACAACACAATTCTTGATGATATGAAGAGTGCGGGTCTTGACGTAATTGCAATCGGCAAGATTTTTGATATATTTGCAGGCAAGGGTATCACAGAGAAGACTTATACCACATGTAATGCAGATGGTATGGTTAAAACTCTTGAATATGTTGATAAGGATTTCACAGGACTTTGCTTTACAAATCTTGTTGACTTTGATATGCAATATGGTCATAGAAACAATGTTGATGGTTACGCAAATGCTCTTACAGAGTTTGACCGCTGGTTGCCAAGCTTTATGGAGCGTATGCGTGATGACGATGTGCTTATGATCACAGCAGACCATGGCTGTGACCCTGGTTACACCTGTAGCACAGACCACTCAAGAGAGCATATTCCCTTTATAATGTATGGAAAGAATATTAAGGCTGTAAATCTCGGCACAAGAAAAACTTATTCTGATATAGGTAAGACCATAGCTGATATGTTTAATGTAAAAACAGAGATTTCAGGCGAAAGCTTCCTTGACGAAGTAGTGAAATAATTATAAAAAAATGAATGTTTAGGCTGTCGCATTAGTGACAGCCTGCATTTAACTAATAAAACGAGGGGAGATAATCAAAATGACACAATTAGAATTAATTGCTCTGGCAAAAGAAGCTGCTAAGCACGCATATACTCCATATTCACACTTCACAGTTGGTGCAGCATTGCTTACAAAAGAGGGCAAGGTTTATCTTGGATGTAATATTGAAAATGCTTCTTACTCTCCAACAAACTGTGCAGAAAGAACAGCTTTCTTTAAGGCAGTTTTTGAGGGAGAGCGCAACTTCGAGGCTATAGCGATAGTAGGTGGACTCAATGGCGATTTTAAGAACTATTCTCCGCCATGTGGTGTATGCAGACAGGTTATAAGAGAATTTTGTGATGATGATTTCAGAATTATTCTCGGTAAGAACGATGATGAGTTCATCGACGAGCCACTAAAGGCATTTTTACCATATGGATTTGCTCCGTCAAATCTTGAAAAATAAAAATTAATTAGCAAAATGAACAAATACGGTTGCTTGAATTTGACTAAAACATACATTTTTTTCATCAAAACTATATTTTTTATAAAAAAGCTTGATTAAGCAATGTGTTTGTGATACAATTTAGCCGTAGTCGAGAAATCGAACTATAAAATTATTTTTTTCTCAGGAGGAAGAAAAACAATGAAAAAGATCTTAGCAATTATGCTGTCTTTAGGTCTCGTATTTGGTTGCGCAGCTTGCGGTGAGAAAACCGACAACGAAAGCAAGACAGACACAACAAGTACAGCAAGCACATCTAATGCAGGCGACACAGAAACATCAGCTGATTTTAAAGTAGCTCTTGTTACTGATGTTGGATCATTGGATGACGAGTCATTCAACCAGGCTACATGGGAAGGTGTTAAAACTTTCTGCGACGCAAACGGAGTAGATTATACATACTTCCAGCCACAGGAAGACAGCACAGAAGAGAGAGAAACAAAGATTGCAGAAGCAGTTGCAGCAGGTTACAACGTAATCGTTATGCCTGGTTACCTCTTTGGTGAAGCACTTTCTACTGCACAGTACGATTATCCGGATGTTAAGTTCATCGCTGTTGACGTTTCCGAAGCTGACGTTACAGATGGTGTTCTCGAGAGCAACGCACACTGCATCGTGTTCAGCGAAGAGCAGGCAGGTTATCTCGCAGGTTATGCAGCAGTTAAAGACGGCTTTACAAAGCTCGGCTTCCTCGGCGGCATGGCAGTTCCAGCAGTTATCAGATATGGCTATGGCTTTGTTCAGGGCGCAGACGCAGCAGCTGAAGAGCTCGGCACAGACATAGGCATTAAGTACACATACGGCGGCCAGTTCTTCGGTGATGCTACAATCACAGCTAAGATGGAAGGCTGGTACTCTGAGGGTACAGAAGCTGTATTCGCATGCGGCGGCGGTATCTACACATCTGCTCTTGAGGCAGCTGTAAACCACAATGCACACGTTATCGGTGTTGACGTTGATCAAAGCTCTTTGGGCGCAGATTACATCAACGGTGACAATGATAAGACAAAGCTTGGTTACAACCCATTCTTAACATCAGCTTACAAGGGTCTTGCAAACTCTGTTTCTACAACACTTGGTCTTGTTAAAGATGGTCAGTGGGATACAGTTGGTGGCAAGTTCTCCACACTCGGTCTCACAGAGGGTGACTATGTTGGTCTCCCAACAAAAGAGAGTGCTTGGAACTTCAGAACATTCACAGTTGAAGAGTATGAAGCAAAGAAAGCTGAAATCATGAACGGTACAGTTACAGTTTCTGACGAGGCTTCTGAGGATGTTCATCCTACAGTTGGTTCACACACAACTGTTGATTACATTGGCTAATTTTTAAATATTAGATACTAATGTAAATCTAAAGCTAACATATCTATAAAGAGAAAAGAGGATTTTTTCTCTTTTCTCTTTATTTAGTTTTGCTTCCAATTAAGATAAATAATTTTTTTGTTCGCTCTCAGTTCAAATTAAATGCAAAGGAAATGTGATATTATGAATAATGATTACATTATAGAAATGTTAAACATTACTAAAGAATTTCCCGGCATTAAAGCAAATGATAATGTAACATTACAGCTTAAAAAAGGTGAAATTCATGCCTTGCTTGGTGAAAACGGTGCAGGCAAATCTACACTTATGAGTATTCTTTTCGGTCTATATCAGCCTACATCCGGTATGATCAAAAAGAATGGTGTAGAAGTTAAAATTAACAATCCTAACGATGCTAATGCGTTGAATATAGGAATGGTGCATCAGCACTTCAAGCTCGTTGAGTGCTTTACTGTTCTTGAAAACATCATTTTAGGCGTTGAGCCTACAAGTGGTCCTTTCTTGAGCACAAAGGATGCACGTAAAAAAGTTCTCGACTTAAGTGAAAAATATGGTCTCAGCGTTAATCCTGACGCTTTGATTTCAGATATAACTGTTGGTATGCAACAAAGAACAGAAATTCTCAAGATGCTCTACAGAGACAATGAAATTCTTATTTTTGACGAACCAACAGCAGTTCTTACACCACAAGAAATTGATGAATTGATGAAGATTATGAAAAACCTTGCAAAAGAAGGTAAATCAATTCTATTTATTACCCACAAACTTAACGAAATTATGGAAGTTTCCGACAGATGTTCCATTCTTAGAAAAGGTAAGTATATGGGTACTGTTGATATTGCAAACACTACTAAAGAAGAGCTTTCCAGACTTATGGTTGGTCGTGATGTTAAGTTTGCAGTTGATAAAGATGAGCCAAATCCAAAGGAAACAGTTCTTAAGGTTTCAGGTATGACTGTACCAAGTAAGGTTCATAAAAATAATGCTGTCAAGGATGTTTCCTTTAATGTTCGTGCTGGCGAAATCGTATGTATTGCCGGTATTGATGGAAATGGTCAGACAGAATTTGTTCATGCTTTAACAGGTCTTGAAAAAATGTCTGCAGGTAAGATTGAGTTTAAGGGTCAGGATATCACAAAGTCCTCGATCAGAGATCGTTCTAAGAACGGTATGAGCCATATCCCTGAAGACAGACATAAGCATGGTCTTGTACTTGATTATACTTTGGAGCAAAACATGGTTCTTCAGCGTTACTGGCAGCCGGAGTTCCAGAGTGCAGGTTTCATAAAAAGAGGTCCTGTTCGTGAGTATTCCGAGAAACTAATCGAGCAATACGATGTTAGAAGTGGTCAAGGACCTTTGACAGTAGTAAGAAGTATGTCTGGTGGTAACCAGCAAAAGGCTATTATTGCCAGAGAAATAGATAAGGATCCGGATTTGCTTGTTGCTGTTCAGCCTACAAGAGGTCTTGATGTAGGTGCTATTGAGTACATACACAAACAGCTTGTTGCACAGCGTGATAAAGGAAAGGCTGTATTGCTTGTTTCACTCGAGCTTGATGAGGTTATGAACGTAAGTGATAGAATCCTCGTTATGTATGAGGGTGAGCTTGTTGGTCAGCTTGATCCTAAGAAGATAACAGTTCAAGAGCTTGGCCTTTATATGGCTGGCGCAAAACGTGACAAAGTTCCGGCGGAGGTGTAAAATATTATGGCAAAAAATAATTTAGCATCACCAAGCATTCCTAAGAAGGTTGTAACCGGAAAGGGTGGCTTCATCGCTGCTACAAATTCAATCCTTTCTTCATTTGTTTGTATTATTATTGGTTTGCTTGTTGGATTTATAATTTTGTTGTGCATTAATCCGGAGCATTGTCTTGAAGGATTTATGACAATACTTTCTGGTGGTTTTAATAACATCAGCATACATGCAAGAAATATAAGCAAAGAGATTTCAGAGGCAGCACCTCTCATTATGACTGGTCTTTCTGTTGCCTTTGCTTACAAAACCGGTTTGTTTAATATCGGTGCAGCCGGACAGTACACTGTTGGCGCACTTGGCGCTATCTATTGCGCACTTGTTCTTCAACTTCCATGGTATGTATGTATTCTTGCAGCTATGGTATGTGGCGCAATCTGGGGTGCAATCCCAGGACTTCTTAAGGCATTCTTTAATGTTAACGAAGTTATCACATCAATTATGTTCAACTGGATTGCTCTTTACGGAGTAAACGAGATTGTTAAGAAGTTCGCTATTACAAATGCTGATGGTTCTATAACAAGAATGTATGAATCAGCAAAAAACAAGACTTATGCTATTGCAACAAAAGCTCCGGGCTCACGTATTCCTGACCTTGGACTTTCAGACATTTTCTCAAAGTCAACCACAATAGCAATTTTCCTTGCAATCATCGTTGCAATTATTATTTATATAGTTATTAATAAAACCACATTTGGTTATGAGCTAAAGGCTTGCGGACATAACAAAAATGCAGCAAAATATGCTGGTATTAACGAGAGAAGAAGCATTGTTCTTTCAATGGTTATCGCCGGTGCATTGGCTGGATTGGGTGCAGCTCTCTATTATCTCTCAGGTGTAGGTGAGTGGAATCCAAATGACTCCACTGCTTGTCCTGCAATAGGATTTAATGGTATTTCTGTTGCACTTCTTGCAGTTTGTAATCCTATTGGCTGTATATTCTCAGCATTACTTATTTCTCATATTACTGTTGGTGGCAGTTGCTTGCCTACAGCATATTATCAGCCTGAAATTGCTGATATCATCATCGGTGTTATCATTTATCTCTGCGCATTTGCAATGCTCTTCAAAATGTTCATTGGCAAGTTTGTTAAAGACAGATCTGGTGCAAATGCAAACGCAGAACCAAAAGCATCTGTTGCTAGTACATCAAAAAAGGAGGAGAGTAAATAATGTTATTGCTTATTAAATATACATTGCTTTATGGTATCGTTTTGATGCTTGTTGCATTAGGCGGTATGTTTTCAGAACGAAGCGGTGTTATCAACCTTGCACTTGAAGGTATCATGTCTATCGGTGCATTGGCTGGTGTTTTAACACTTTGCTTCCTCCCAGAGGGTATGGCTCCTGGCTTGATTGTACTTTTCTCTATTTTGTCAAGTGCACTTGCTGGTGTTATTTATTCATTGTTGCTTGGTTTCTCGGCGATAACGCTGAAAGCCGACCAGACTATCGGCGGTACTGCTCTTAATATGATGGCTACAGCTCTTGCAGTTGTTATCGTTAAGGTTGTTAACGGTACTGCTTCTGCAAAACTTAATTACAGTAACACAGCTTTTATCTTCGACTTTGATTTAGGTAATGGAAACAAACTCACTTTGAATGTTTTTCTTTTCATAGGACTTGCTATCCTCGTTCTTGCTGCTTTGTTCCTCTATAAGACAAAGTGGGGTCTCAGACTCCGTTCTTGCGGTGAACACCCACAAGCAGCTGATTCAGTTGGTATTAACGTATACCAGTGGAGATATATTGGTGTTATGTTCTCTGGTCTTTTGGGCGGTATCGGTGGCTTTGCTTATGTAATTCCTTCTGTTTCTACATGGAACTTTGAAGTTGGTGTTACAGGCTTCGGCTTCCTTGCTCTCGCAGTTATGATCTTTGGTCAGTGGAAACCAATCAATATTTTTGGTGCTGCTATGTTCTTTGCTGTGTTTAAATCACTTGCAAACATCGCAGACTCCACATTCCTCGCAACTCTCGGTCTCTCAAAGAACATTTATGACATGATGCCATTCATCGCATCTATGATTATTCTTGTATTGTTTTCTAAGAACTCCAGAGCTCCAAAGGCAGAGGGTATCCCTTACGATAAGGGCACAAGATAATAATTAAGTAACTCTTTTGAGGAAACGTGATTCCTGTTGCGTTTCCTCAAATTAATTAAAGGATAATTTATAACAAATATGTTATGAGGTGATTTTACAAATGAGAATGTACGATATTATTCAAAATAAGCGTGATGGTGGCGTTATGAGTGATGAAGAGATCCAATTCTTCGTTGACGGTGTAACTAGTGGCGATATTCCTGATTATCAAATAACAGCACTCTTAATGGCAATTTATTTTCAGGGGATGAATGAGCACGAGACATCAGCTCTCACACTTGCTATGGCAAAATCAGGCGATATGATTGACCTCAGTGGAATAAAGGGCGTTACAGTTGACAAACATAGCACAGGCGGTGTAGGTGATAAGACTACACTTATCATCGCTCCTATCGTATCTGCTTTGGGCGGAAAGCTCGCCAAAATGTCTGGCAGAGGTCTTGGTCACACAGGTGGCACAGTTGATAAGTTTGAGTCTTTTGCCGGATTTAATACAGAATTACCACCAGAGCAGTTTATAAATCAGGTTAATGATATTGGTATATGTGTTGTTGGTCAGTCTGGTAACCTTGCTCCATGTGATAAGAAGCTTTATGCTCTGCGTGATGTTACTGCTACCGTTAATAGTGTTCCACTTATTGCATCCAGTATCATGAGCAAAAAGATAGCTGCTGGCTCAAGCTCTATTGTGCTTGATGTAAAAACAGGCAGTGGCGCATTTATGAAGACACTTGAAGACAGCAAGCTTTTAGCCCAGAAAATGGTTGATATCGGTTATTCTGTTGGCAGAAAAACTGCAGCCTTAATCACTAATATGGATATACCACTTGGTCATGCTATTGGTAATGCACTTGAGGTTAAGGAAGCTATTGAGACATTAAAAGGCAATGGCCCTAAGGATCTCACAGAAGTATGTGTTGCACTTGCTTCCAATATGACAATGCTTGTAACAGACAAGAGTATCGAGGAGTGCGAAAAGATGGTATTGGGTGCTATAGCAGATGGTTCAGCACTCAAAAAGCTCCATGATATGGTTGCTGCACAGGGCGGAGATGCAAATATGGTTGATCATCCTGAGTTGCTTCCTCTCTCAAATCATATTGAAAATGTTCTCGCTCCATGTGATGGCTATATCAAGCATATGGATGCAGAAAAAATTGGTATTGCAAGTGTTATTTTAGGCGCTGGCAGAGAGAAAAAAGGCGAAGCTATTGATTACAGCGCAGGTATTATCCTGAAAGCTAAGACTGGAGATCTCGTTAAGAAGGGCGATGTTATCGCAGAATTTCACACAAATCTCCCGGAGAAGATGAAGTCTGCAGAGGAACTATTCCTCAGTGCAATCGAGTATTCTAATAAAGCTATAGATGCTCCTGTACTGGTTTATGACATCATTTCAAAGCCAAGTAAATAATAATGTAATTTAATCTTACATAGTGCAAAAACTCCTTACGATAATCTAATAACATCGTAAGGAGTTTTTTTATGATTACATCATATTTATGTTTTAAATACTTAGTTTTAGATGGAGCATAATTAAGGAGGGGATAAGGTAAATCTAAATGCTCCAATAATATTTCCTCGTAAAAATCTAAACTGAAAATTAATTACTTCCTTGTCTCTGAGAGGCTTTGATACTCTGACGTGTCTTTCTCAGCTCATTTACATTTGCTGTAAGCATTTCGTCAGCTCTTTTCATAATCTCATCTACATAATCATTAGCAGCTCTGCGCACTTCTTTTGACTTTAGCTTTGCATCAGCAAGTACCTGGTCAGCACTAGCCTTTGCATTGCGCATAACTTCGCTTTCGTTAATCATATTTTTTCTACGCTCTTCAGCTTGACGGATTTTCTTATCAGCTTCTTTGTGAGCTTCTTCCAAAATTTCAGATCTTTCTGCCACGATCTTCTTTGCTTGCTTTAGCTCTGAAGGGAGAGTTGCGCTCAATTCACCCAGCAGTTCAAGCAATTGGTTTTGATCTATAACCACTTTTCCACCCATTAATGGTAGCGAACGAGAGTTTTTTATTAGGTCTTCTATTTGCTCAATTATTTCTTCTGTTTTCATTGAAATTTAACCTCCTGTTTTTATCCTTTAAATAATTTTTCTAATATTTTGTTCTTCACGATTTCTGGAACAAATCCGGTGATATCTCCACCCAACTCAGCCACTTGCCTCACCATACCGGAGCTAAGATACATATACTCACTGCTAGAGGTCAAAAAAATTGTTTCTACCTCTGGATTAAGGTGCTTATTTGTGAGTGCCATCTGAAATTCATACTCAAAATCAGACATAGCCCTCAAACCTCTTACAACTGTTGTAGCCCCTTTTTTATTCACATAATCAGCCAATAAACCATCAAAAGAATCAATTTCAATGTTCTTTATATCAGTTAAAGACTCTTTGATAAGCTCAATTCGTTCGTCTATGCTAAAAAAAGGTTTTTTTGTTGAATTTTTTAATACTGCTACAATAACCTTGTCAAACATTCTTGATGCTCTACTGATTATATCTATATGGCCAAGTGTTATAGGATCAAAACTTCCTGGATAGATTACAGTACTCAAATCTGAAAAGCTCCTTTCAGCTATTAATCGTTGCACATATAAGTAGTAACCTTTATTTTTCCGTATTTTTTGACATTTTTTATTGCAAAATCTCCCACCTGATCAGGAAGGCTTTCGTTCAACGGACTCTCGCAAATCATTATACCGGTTTTTCTCATTACATCTGCCACCATAGGGAGAGCCTGCTCAAGCAATCCATCTGCATAGGGCGGATCAAGAAAAGCAATATCAACCTTGTCCTTAATGTCTTGTTTTTGCAAAAAAGCTTTATAGTCACTTTTTATTATTATGGCACGATCACTTAGTGATGTAGCTTTTAGATTACTTTTTACCACTGAGATACTTTTATTGTTGGAATCGACAAAATAAGCCTTAAGAGCGCCTCTGCTAAGCGCCTCAATTCCAACTTGACCCGAACCTGCAAATAGATCAAGAAATGTGCAATTTTCAAGATAAAATTGTATACTGCTAAAAACAGCTTCTTTCACTTTATCTGTTGTAGGACGCACAATATCATTTCCATCAAGTGTCTTTAATGGTATTCCTCTAGCGGTGCCTGTTATCACACGCATAATATCACCTACTACCACAGTATTATCCCATAAAATACGATTAAAGTCAATTATATTTTGCTAATGTCTTCATTTTTCTACATAATGATGTATATTTTTCATTATTAAATGGTTTTTTTGAATGATAATAATAACGGACATAGTTGTCAATATCTCTTTGTAATTAATAATATGTATAAGGAAGTAAAATATAAACATTACTAAAAGATATCAAATATTTAATATGTACTAGAATAAAATATCTTCATTTTGTCAAATATAATATTGCCGGCAGAAGTAAACTAATTCGGAGAGTGAAAGATGTGAGTGTAAAACGTGGTGATATATATTATGCGGATCTTAGTCCGGTTGTAGGATCAGAGCAAGGAGGAGTAAGACCTGTTTTGATAGTACAAAATGACGTAGGAAATAAGTTCAGCCCAACCGTAATAGCTGCAGCAATTACAAGTCAGCAAACTAAGGCCAACTTGCCCACACATATACAATTACAGTCGCAGGGGAGTGGGCTTTTAAAAGACAGCGTTGTGTTGCTCGAACAGATTAGAACCATAGATAAGCGCAGACTAAAAGAAAAAATGGGCACTCTTGATGAGGATTCAATGGAAAAGGTGAACGAGGCTATTTCTATTAGCTTTGGTTTGGGCGGTCAGTTACTTGGATAGGAGTTTACATACGCCTAATCAAGTAACTATAAGAATAAACAAAAAACGCTCTCTATCGACTAAAACTCGGTAGAGAGCTGATTTTTTATATATTCCATTCAAAAACGGTTTTAAACGGTGTATTAAGGTCTGTCGCAAAGACACGATAAATATCGTCCAGACTTCTCACAGGTGCATCCTCATATATGATACTGCTGAGCCTTCTTCTTATTCTGACAGATTGCATCATATTAAGAGCTGTCTGAAAATCTTCCTTACCGGAACGACTCGAACCAAGCATCATAAGCCCCTTTTCCAGTACATTGCGAGTGTTTATAGGTACCTTGTTTTCACTTACACCCATGAGCATCATCGTGCCCTGTGGCTTTATATGACTTATGATGTCATCTATCGCAAAACCGGAGAACTCACCGCCAACACATTCAAATGCATGATCGATTTTAAAATCAGCAGGTAGAGAATTGTTAAGATAAGTCTTATGTGCAAAGGAAAAACGACTCAATTTGCGTATGTTTTTTCCTACAACAGTTATTTTGGACTTCGGCAATAGCTCCCTCAATGTGCAACACACTACATATGCAAGGCTACCATCGCCCCATATCGCAATATTATCTCGGCAAGAATGGGAATACTTAATTAATCTGTTTACGGCATGGGTTGCCACACTGAGATATTCACATAAAACTGCATTTTGCGGCGGAACTTTATCAAAAGGCAACAGTCTTTCAGCAGGAATATCCACAAATTCCCTCATAAATCCATCACAACTGCTTGATGCGAATCTTGAGTTTTCATCGTAATTTTCAGATATGTAATCAGATGGCTTTGCAGGAATATTTGGTATAAGAACCACTTTTTGACCTTTTTCAAAAGTACCTGTTTTATCCAGAACCACCTTACCACAACACTCGTGTATCAGTGCCATAGGAAGCTTTGCTGACAATATATCACTGTCACGATTTCCTAGGAAATACCTTTGATCTGCATGACATATAGACATATAAAGTGGCCTTACTATTACGTTATCATGAACATTTATATTAGCATAATCTATTGATATGAACTGAGGAGAGACAAGCCTATACACATAATTAATCACTTTCTGTTCCCCCAATAGCAAGATATTGCGCTATCTTGTAATCGTTAACAGTTGTTATCTTTATGTTAGAGTTTTCTCCCATTACTAATTTTACTTTCTCTGAATTCATTACGAATATATTGCAGGCATCAGTGAGCACAGCCTTTTGTGCCTCGCTTAGCTTGCCATATAGTTCTTTCAGCTTGTTAATATTAAAGCTTTGTGGTGTTTGTCCCTGATACATATATATTCGATTTGGAATATCAGAAATTATATCATTTTTTTGTGAAACAACAATGGTATCAGTAGCCGGTACAACAGTGTCACAAGCACCGTATTTTAGTGCAGCTTCTATATTTTCTTCGATTATTCTCAAAGTGACGAATGGTCTTACTGCGTCGTGGGTAACGATAATATGTTCATCGCTAACACCAAATTTCTCTTCAATACCCTCAATAATATTGAATATAGTACTGTTTCGATTTTCACCGCCTACAACCACTACAACTGCTTCTTCATCAATCTCGTATTTCCCAAGCAAGTCATTCATATAAGATGCCCAGCTTGGATTGATTCCTATAAATATTTTGTCAAATTTACTGCAAGCAAGCATTTTTTCCACCGTATGAATGATTATTGGCTTATCATCCAGTGGCAAAAACTGCTTCGGAAGTGAAGAAATATGCATTCTTGTGCCGGAACCTCCGGCTAGTATGGCACCAAATATCATTTTAAGTCCCGTAAGTCACAATTAAGCAGAAGATACTTAGATCTGTATTTGTGACATTCCTTTCTATATTTATGCATACAAACTGTAAAAAATCATTTTCGCTTGCCTTTTAGCTTGTTGTGAACCATTTTATCATATGAACTACACGGAGTGTTCAGGTCGCACATCACAACGTCATGGTGGGGTATTTGCTTGTCTACCGGAGGTAACTTCATATAGTCACCAAATGCTATCTTAAGGTATTCATCATATCCCTTTGGTATAGGCATTTGATATCCCTCAAACTCCGCTAGAACCACATCTTCAAATATCCTCTTAGGATATTCATTTTGCATATAGTGAGGACCGGCACAGAGTTCGGTGATGTAGTCACAATCAGATAAATTGTATTTTGTCATCTTCTTTTCAGCCAGTCGCCATATATTGTTTCGCATACGCTTTGATGGAATAATGCTCAATAACACTTTGCTACCAAACGCAAGCATTTTTCCGTGATTTACAGGCACAATCTGGGCTCGGTATAATGAATAAATCAGTGCCCAAAATTTTTGAAATTTCCTCTTAATTCCCGTAGGGCAGGCATCCAGAGGAAAAACATCCATAACTAATCCATGAGGGATATCTAGCTCTGCCTGGTAGTCTTTCACGCAAGTAGCACTTTTGTCCACCACAGTTGCAAAAATGTTCCCTGTAAACATATCATTTGTAGTCTGCAATAGTATAAAGCGATCTTCTTTTTCAGTTTGTTTCCATATGCGCAAAAATTTCTCATAATCTTCACGCATCATAAAAATATCTATATCATCATCCCACGGCACAAAACCTTTGTTCCGCAGAGAGCCAATGCAGCATCCACCGCAAAAGCAGAATTTGAGTCCATGCTTTTCGCAAAAATTCTTGAAATAAACCAGAGTTTCAAGCTCTTTGAGCTGCAATTCTCGCAACTCTTCGGGGGTGAAGACATATTTTGTGAAGTTATCCATTTTATCACCAAAGATTATATTACCATAAAAATGCAATATCCACAATCTTTTTTTTGCATTTTTAGTGTTTTTCAGTCTTATTTTTAAAAGCCGGCATTTTTATCAGTCCAATTAGCGTGCCTATGCCATATGAGATATGAAGCAGTATAAAAATTATAGGCAAAGCCACAAACGTAATATTTCTTTTTTTAGATGTAATGGTCGCTGTGATTGTAATCATCAGGATAAAAAGTAGATATACGGTACCCAGCATAGCAATAGGTAATTTTATCCCGAATACAAATAAAATAATTGTCATTATAAGTGCCAGAACAAAGCACAACGGCACAAAATGAAATAACGAAAAACATTGTGGACACACAGCCGTTGTAAGCCCTATCCAATATCCGTTTTTAAATTTCTGAGATACAATTTTGCCTAAGGTACTTCTCACTTTCTGCTCAGAATAAATATCAGGACTAAAGCAAAGTCTATATCCATTCTGTCGCAAACGATACGTGAATTCGTTATCTTCTGTACGCCCTAACCTCTCGTCATAGACACCACATTTTTCAAATACTTCACGCATCACAGCAATGTGAAACAGGGAAGAGGTGTATGTCTTTTCATCGTGATTGCGTCTGTATGATGCAAACGAGCTACCAAACATTGATTCCTCGGCAGCTAGAAGAGTGTTTTGCATATATGTGTCATCCTGTGTTATGCAAGGGCGATATCCCCCGCAAACCTTTTCTCCACTTTTCATACATTCCACAATCTTACTCAAAAAATCATAACGAATACTCGAATGAGCATCCACACGAACATAAATATCACCTGTAAAGCTTTTTATAGCCTCATTACAGCCAACAGCCAGGTTGTTTCTCTTTATTTGTATTAGTTTGGAGTTATAAAATTGATTATTTTCCAGGAAATCACCCATAAGCCTTGCTGTATTGTCGGTGGAACCATTGTCAATAAGTATTATTTCCGTTTTTTCTTTGGAATAGTTCTGTTTTAGTATATCATTAAAAAGTTCCGGAAGGCATTTTTCCTCATTATATGCCACAATGCATAGTGAAATTATCAAGTTGTTCATCCCTTGTCTCTTTTTCGCCTTTTTAAATATAATATTATGGTTAGTATAAGTACAGCGCACAATGCTCCTGAATAATCTAGCCATATATCGCTTACTTGTCCACTCCTGCCCAAAGTAAATAGCTGTATAGTCTCATCAATAAGTGGAACAATAACTGTGAGATAGCATGTAGGCAGTATAGCCTTTTTAGCATTGCAAAAATATGAATCAAACGTAAGCTCTGAGAATATACCTAATACAAAAAATTCAATGAAATGAGCACATTTTCTCACAATATGGTCCGTGAGAAGGATATTTAAACCAAGCTTTTCAAGAATAATCTGCAAAAATCCTCTCACACTGTCGCTTTCTTCAGATGAAACGGAAGCGGGCATCGACGAATGTACAAAAATAGCACAAATGGCCAGTGTCGTTAACACAGTGTAAATAATAGACTTCTTAGTTATTTTAACTGTTCGATAGATTTTCATATAATTAAATTACAATTCAATAGACATAGTAGCCTTTGCGTTTAGCTCACTACCGGCAGTATTTCCGCTTAGAAATTCATAATAAGCCTGTGAACCTACCATAGCAGCATTATCTCCGCATAGAGACTTTTCAGGCATATATAGCTCATATCCCAGTTTTTTACATTTATCTGTAAGTTCTTTTCTCAAAAGTCTATTTGCAGATACACCGCCTGCTATTACCAGCCTAGTGCTTTCTGTGTCTTTGGCTGCCTTAATAAAGTTTTCTACAAGACATCCAACAACAGCCTTTCTAAAGCTTGCGCTTAGGTCATTTATTGGCAATTCTTCGCCTTTTTGAGATGCATTGTGTATCAAATTAATAACAGCTGTTTTTAAGCCGGAAAAGCTAAAATCATATTCACTTCCACTAACACGAGGACGTGGAAGAGCAAAAGAATCAGGATTGCCACTTTCGGCGGCTATGTCAAGATGTATTCCGCCTGGATATGGCATACCCATTGTTCGGGCAGCTTTATCAAACGCCTCTCCGGCAGCATCATCACGAGTTTTTCCGATTATTGTCATTTTGGTGTAGTCGTCTACCTTGACTATATGGCTATGTCCTCCGGATACCACAAGGCACAAAAAAGGAGGCTTTAGCTCAGGATTTGAGAGATAGTTGGCAGCTATATGTGAGCGCAGGTGATGGGTAGGTATTATCGGTTTGTTTTTTGCCATGGCAAGTCCCTTTGCAAAATTTACACCTACAAGTAACGCTCCTATAAGCCCCGGTGCATGAGTTACACCGATAGCATCAATATCATCAAATGTACATTCTGCCTTTTCAAGTGCTTCGCTTACAACCCCACAGATAGCCTCTGCATGACGTCGAGATGCTATTTCAGGGACAACACCGCCATATAGCTTATGTTCTTCCACCTGTGTGGCAACAATATTTGAGATAACCTTTCTTCCATCTTCAACCACAGCGGCGGCGGTTTCATCACAAGAACTCTCAATTGCTAATATTTTCATTATTTACCTCTTAAAATACTTTGTCATTATATTTGCGTTTTCTTTTGGATCTGAGTAAAAGTTTTTTCGTTGACCTATTAACTCAAACCCTTCAGATTTATATAAACTTATCGCTGGAGAATTTGACTCCCTTACTTCAAGCGATAAAAAGGAATAGTTATTATCATGGCAGTAGTTTACAAAACTTTTCACAATTCTTCTTCCTATTCCTATATGCCTGAATTCCGGAAAAACCGCAATGTCATTTATATATGCTTCATCCAGCACTATGTTCATGCTTCCATATCCCATCACATTATCATCATTATTAATGGCAACGATCATAATAATGTTTTCATTTTCTAATTCATCTTCAATAGTCTTTTTTGATCTTGGGTGAGAAAAACACATTTTTTCAAGATTTGCAATTTCGTTACTATATTTATAAGTAGCCTTTTTTATAGAAAAATTCAACACTTTTTCCTCCATAAAATGCTATGTAAGAGATGCTATAACTCTCCCTTTTATAAAAAGCACATAATTACAGTTAATTTATGCAGTCTATTTGAAAGAAAATATAATGATAATTATAACCACCGTAAAGAATATGGAAAATCTATAAAGATAACATACACACTTGACGAAATCAGTGACCTTTACAGAAGTGAAACAATAAAAAAAGAGCTACAATTATAATTTATAGTATAAAAATTATAATATTTGCTTATATCTTGCAGTCAACATGGTTATTGCAAGATATAAGCAAGAGTAAACTCAAACGTTTTCAATGTTTCTGCTTGGCTTTTAAAGCTATTTAGGACATCAAGAAATTGTTTTTATTTTATATATCATAAAGCCATCGATAGACGTTATTAGTTCATAACCGTAAGTATGATCCTTTCCGTATTGTTCATTAAGATATTCTATGAATATATCCACCTTATCAATATCCACCACGTATATATCGTCGTTGTCGATGATATCTGTATATAAATTGTTTACACCTATATCGTTTAACATCTCATTATAACTCGGATGTGCATAATATGCAGAGCCGTAATATACGCATTTTTCGAAAATCTCATGGTCAGCTAAATACGGAGTGTCAAAAATAGTTGCCTTTCGAATCCTCATATAAACTTCCCCTAATAACGCAAATGATTTATCATCAGAGTTTAATATATATTCCTGTAAATCTGAATATTTTTCTATGGATTTATTATTAAATTCCTTATAGTATTGTACAAAGCTTAGTGATAATGTAGATAACGCAAAGACAATACAAAGTAGCATTGCTATACATTTAATAAGCTTATTATGTTTATATGGTATAGAGCAAATAAATTTTCTTTTTTGCAAAAATTGTGTTACATATAACAAATAAATAAATGAGGCAAATATAAAAGATAAAACTGCGCGATGATTGCATCTTCCTGAAATCCATAAATAAGAATACAAAGAAAGCATAATCATCGACAGTGATCCAACAAAAATCCAACTTTTCTTTCGATAAAAAGATAAAACTCCTATAGCAAGAATAGCATAACTTATTAAAAGGATTCCTTCGGGACTAAATGAAAGAATTTGTCTAAGTTCTACAACAGCCATATTCTTGAGGGCGTTAACAACTCCTGGATAATGATCTTCTTGCAACTGAACAACCTGTTCTAAAGTTTCGATTGAAGTATATCCTTCGTCATCAAAAAGCCAACTTCGAAGCATTTGGAAATCATTCTCTGACATTCCAATACTATTATATTCATCTGGACACGACTCATACAATGGTATGTCATAATCAACAACCTTGGCTCTAATTTTAGTATATTCTCTGTAGTAATCCATTCCATCATATGAGTCTATTATCTTTGTAGAGAAAAACTGCAATGAAAAAACAGATGTAATCATAACCAATACAACTAATATGTTTTTTACTGTAAACGTTTGCTTTAGTAAGTTGACTATATTCCAACTGTTATCCTGACGAATTTTACTTAACAGATACGACAGAACAAACACAGCAAAAACTGCCATTACCGAATAGAAAATATCAAATCTGTAAAAACTACCGAAAACAATAAATAGTATTCCGACAAACTGGTACACAATCGATCTATGATTTTGATTAGCCCACATCATTAATAGTGTACCTGCTACCAACAGTACGGTTGCAGTTTGAGTAAAGGTAACATGAGCATAAAAATTAAGTGAAAATACACTTTCGATGATAACTGAAAAAACTATTCCTTTTTTGATACCAAAAACAGATAAAAATACATAACATATGGCGGTTAGAGATAGGAAATTAAGAAAGAGTTGCAGAAACAAAAAGGCATTATAGGGGTAGATTACTTTTTGCAACAGTACTGATAAGAACTGAATGAAAAAACTACAAAAGGTGTAATTATAGTTTCCTTTGACTATATTTTGTGAAAAAAACTGGTCATCACTTTGACCGTAAAACAACCCATAAAAACATAGAACTATAGAAACAAATAGAAGATTAATAATAATGGCTATCAATTTATTTTTATGCTTAATAATTATTTCTTTCATAATAATCACAACCTATAAATTTTAAATTATTTAATAATATTATGCTATTTATTTTTGATATCAACAGAGTGGCTCGACCAGCAAAAGTGTTGAATAAAGTATATTTTTTAATGTTCTTTATTTAATTTTTAGATTTTTAAACATATAGCAATAAAAATCAAATAGATAAACAACGTATATTTCGGTGCATATATGCAACAGATACTGAGTTGCCGTTTTTTTGCATAATACAACTCATGTCATGCTCACTTAATAACAAAACATAACAATACACACCTTGACTAATGGTACCATTCACACGCTTAAGCTATTCCTGAACTTTTAGTAATAAAAAGAGTAAAGCGATTATAATATTCAGGCGAATAATAAAATATAAGATAAAAAAAGATAAAGCAGACAAGCTATGCCTACTGCAATATTTGTCTACTGTACATCAAAACATATTTTGAGTGTTAAGGACACTCAAAATATCTCTTTTCCTTTGATTTCATACGATGCAAATGTATGTTAATTTGCTATACTATCACAAAGCGAATACAACGATTCCCACAATAATCAGAGCTAACCCAATTTTTTTCTTAAGGTTTATTTTTTCTTTCAGAAAAACAAAGCTGAGCACGGCTATGAATATATATCCCGTGGCTTCTAAAATTGGGCCAAAGGAAAGGGGAATTTTAGAATATCCTATAATAGTACAAAGAGTTGCGGCAAAGAATATTCCATAAGCGGAAATTACCCGAACGTTGAAATATTCCCGTATTTTACTGGAGTAAGTTTTATTTGCACTTTTTTTAAGGATTATCTGAGATACCGATGAAATAAAGGTGCCGAAAATGAAGATAAACGAAAAAATAAGTTTTTCAATCATCTGCCGTCACCACCACAATTACACCTATAATTAAAATAATCGCACCGACAATCATATTCCAAGTTATAGCTTCTTTGAAAAACAGCATACCCCAAAGAATACCCCAGACAATGGTTATAGCTTTGTTTGCATAAGCCGTAGTGAGAGGAAGAGTCTTAATAAGTTGTTGCCATACTACTGCATATATTCCTAAGTTGAGAATAACCAGTCCATACCAGAAAATAAAGGGTAAGGATAAAAAGAAATGTCCTGCTGCCATTTTGGAGCAAACACCGCTTAAGGAATATACTGCTAAAAGAATATGTAAAAAAACAATGTGCTTTAAATTTGAGTTGGAAATTTTATTGTTTATCATTATTAGTTTCACCGATATTTATTGTTTGTCTTATAACTGCTTGAGGAGAGTTGTTAATGCTTATATATATACGCCCAATATATTCTCCGATCAATCCCATCATCATAAGTATCATTCCGCCCAAAAATGAAAGTACTGCCATTACAGAACTATATCCTATGGGTGCTGCAGGATTAATAAAGAGTTTATTAATAATAGTGTACGTTCCGAACAAAAAGCCTATCAAGGCAAAAAATACACCACAAAAAGTAGCGATTCTCAAGGGTTTGACAGAAAAAGAGGTAAAACCGTTTATCCACAGACTAAGCAGTTTGCTCAATGTATAGCCTGAGCTTCCGTTTTCTCTTTCTCTGTGAGTTATATTAACATTTGTGATTTTATTTGTAGAGCGAAGTAATAATCCCGAAACATAGGGGTATGGGTTGTTATATCGTATCATTTCTTCAACAATGAATCGCCTACAACAAAAATAACTCATTATAGACAAATCCTTAGGCTTATCAAGTAAAGCTCTGGTCATAAGGTCGTTGACTTTACTTCCTAAATTTCGTCCTAATGAATGTTTTTTGTCGGCATATTTTGCAAAAACGACATCGTAGCCTTCGTACAGTTTATTAATTAATAAAAACATTTCAGAAGCAGGAGTCTGACCGTCGTCGTCCAAACATATAATGATATCGCCTGTTACATATCTGTATCCGGTAAGAATAGCGGAGTGTTGCCCGAAATTTTTAGATAAGTCTATAGCTTTTATTTTTGTGTCGCTTTCCGCCAAATCCTTTATAACACTATACACATTGTCGGGAGAGCTATCATTTACCAGAATAATCTCATAATCATATTCTTGACTAGAAGAAACGGTAGCTTTAATTTCATCCACAACAGATGTTATTGTTTTCTCGGAACGGTAACAGGGGATAACGAAAGAAATTTTAGTCATATTTATTATCTTCTCTCCAGTTGGATTTTAAAATACTCATGAATACTATGTCTCTCGGAATATTGTTAATCCAAACATCTTCGCGAGCGATTCCATCTTCTGTAAAGCCTGCTTTTTTATAACACGCTATTGCTGATGGGTTGTCAGCAAAAACCCTTAAAAAAACTCGATTGAGGTTAAGAACCTCAAATGCATATCGAAGAAGTTCATGAGTAGCCATAGATCCGTAACCCTTGCCACGAGCAGTATCTTCGCCGATAAAGATTCCAAACTCGCCTTTGCGATGATTTGTGTCTATATCTCTTATGTACACGGAACCAATTTTTTCTTCTGTTTCTATTTCTTCTATAATAAACTGCTTTGTATCTCCATTGAAAACTTTTGTGTTAAGCCAATGGATGTGTTCTTCTTCTGTGAGTTCTTTTTGGTATATAAAGTTTGACATTACAGATGGATTATTACGCCATTTAATGATAAGAGCAGTATCGTCTACTGTGATAGGGCGGATTCTGATTTTCATAATAATTATTCCTCTATTTATAAAACTCAAAGATTTTTTTGCATATATAGCTACAGTCTTCCTCTGAGAGACCATAATATATAGGTAGTCTCAGAAGCCGTTCACTTTCTTTGGTGGTGTATTTGTCTTCGCCAAAAAAGATACCGAACTTTTGACCTGCAGGTGAAGAATGGAGAGGAATATAGTGAAAAACGGCACCAATATCGTAATTTTTAAGATAAGATATGAGTTTTGATCGTTCTTCCAAATTCTTAGCTTTAATGTAAAACATATGAGCATTGTGAATACAACCTTCGGGAATAAAAGGAAGATCAATTTTGCCTTCGTCTGCCAAGGACTTGAGAGCATTATTATAATAATCCCAACATCTCAGGCGGGAGTTGTTAATTTCATCAAATTTCTCAAGCTGAGCCCAAAGGTAAGCGGCGTTCATATCACTGGGAAGATAAGATGATCCAAAGTCTACCCAAGTATATTTATCGATCTGACCGCGAAAAAACTTACTACGGTTAGTTCCTTTTTCACGAATTATTTCAGCCCTTTCAATATCGTTTTTATTACGAATGAGCAAGGCTCCGCCTTCGCCCATACTATAGTTTTTAGTTTCATGAAAACTGAAGCATCCGAAATTTCCAATGGCACCTAAAGCTTTACCTTTATAAAACGCATTAACACCTTGAGCTGCATCTTCTATAACCCATAAGTTATGGCGTTTTGCGATATCAAGGATGGTATCCATTTCGCAGGCTACTCCTGCATAGTGAACGGGTACAATCGCTTTGGTTTTTTTAGTAATTGCCGCTTCAATAAGCTTTTCATCTAAATTCATTGTGTCGGGGCGAATATCAACAAACACAATCTTTGCACCTCTGCCAACAAAAGCATCAGCAGTTGATACAAAGGTGTAAGAAGGCATAATAACCTCGTCACCAGGCTTGATATCTGCAAGTATCGCCGCCATTTCCAGAGCATGAGTGCATGAAGTAGTAAGGAGCACTTTAGAGCTTCCTGTTTGCTCTTCAAAGAAAAGGTTACACTTCTTTGTAAATTCGCCGTCACCACAGATTTTTCTGTTTTGAATAGCCTTAGCTATGTATTTTGTCTCATCACCAACAAATGGAGGAATATTGAAGTTTATCATATAATCACCCAAAATATACAGAATAATAATTTACAGCCTATTATATACCCAAATTTAATAAATAGCAATAGAAAAAGTTAAAATAATTTAGTTTAAACACAGTTAAATTAAGCGGTTTATTTTGCAGGATATTTACTTTCCTTATTTTTTTATTTTTTTAGTGGTAATTTTTACTAATATAGTTTATCATTGGCATTGATTGTTTGTCATTAGTTCAACTTTAATACTAAAAAGACTACAAGCCTACCTTTTCGGTAAACTTGTAGTTCTTTTTTTATTCAGATTGTTTTTTTTTATTCCATTTCAATATCGGGAACGGTGTATATGTCATCTACAGCATAATATATTCTTGTGTCAAAATCGTTTCCTGTTCCGCTTGAAAATGGCGCTGCGTCTGTCTTAAAGCAAATGTAAGAGCAATCTGTTCCATTTAGCTTCATAAAATACACATACTCGAATACATTCTCATGTGAATCAGTATTTTTATACACAGTAAACATATCATTTTGGGCAATAATTTCTCTTGAATTGTACTTATCTTTAAATTTTGCCGACACAATCTCAGCAGTGTACCAATGTATATCGTTGAATTCCATATTGACACAGTTTCCGGATACTGAAAATTTAGGTGCCCTTAGCAATGGCACATATTTATCAAAGGTAATTCGAGTCACTGTTCCATCTTCATTTTCTCGTGATACCATTTTACCGGTGTTTTTTCTCACAGCAGTGTCGGTATCTTGCGTATCGGTTAAAACCGATTTTTTCTGTTCTTCGGTATAAAAACTTCGAGTGCAACCGGTAAGCAAAATAATCCCTGTATTTATTATCAAGATAATTATTAAAAGGAATTTGAATATATTTTTTTTCATGGCTTTTTACTCCTATGTGATATCTTTCTGACATTGATATTAGAATTTAATTTATCTATACAAAAACAGTGTAATTCATACTTTTTGTAAAAATTATAGCATATCATAATTGAAAAATCAACTATTTGCTATATTACCTATTAGTATTGAATTAGTTTTTTGTAAAATTAATACTTCCGATTTTGATGAGCAATCGAGTATCTATAATTGCATTTATAATATGTTTACATTATAATAAATAATAGATTTTATAAAAGTGGAACTTGACGGCAAGAAGCTAATTTGCTGTTAAGTGTTTTGGATAAATATAAATTCTCTAGAGCTAAATTAGATATTTAAGTCATTATGAGTTTTTCAGCGGAGATTGCGAGATATCGCTAAATAATTGATACATATTTTGGTTTAAATTTATTAATTGATGTGAGTATAGCTATGATTATTGACACACATATGCACATTGGCACCTCGTTAGATTTTGATATGACAGAAGAACAAATTCTATATTCTATGGAAAGATACAAAATAGATTTTGCACTTGTTTCCAACACAGAGGGAGTAGAATTTGATCATATGGGAACTGAAATTCCAGATGAATTCCAAAAAAGTCAGTATGATATAAACAAAAGAGCAATTGATTTTTCCAAAAGTTACCCCGATAAGATAGGTGCATTACTGTGGATCAAAATGTATAATGAATATCCCGACGAGCATTTTTTGAGATTGATTAGGCAAAACAGAGATTTTATTTATGGTATTAAATTGCATCCTTTCCATTCAAGAGTTTCACCTGATGATGCCAGAATGGAAGCATGGTATGATGTATGCAGGAAAAACAATCTGCCTGTAGTATCGCACACAGGTGGATGTGAAAAAGCAATGTCACGCCATATGTATAATGCTGCAAAATTACATCCTGATATTAATTTTGTGATGGTTCATATGGACCTTGGTACAGACAATGAAGAAGCCATAAACTTCATTTGTAAACAACCTAATCTATACGGCGATACCACATGGGTTAGTATAGAAAGTACAATTAAGGCAATTAAAAGATGCGGTAGCGAAAAAATACTTTTTGGCTCAGACAACCCAATTGATGGTAAAGACACGTTTCTTCACAATAAATCAGGTGATAGGTCACTATATCAACAGTATTTTAATGAGTTAAAAAATCTGATAGACAACAAGGATTATGAGAACATAATGTATAAAAATGCACAGAGATTATTTATGCTCTAGGAATGAAAATTAATTAAAAATATATAAGGAGGACGAAACGGTATGTTTGAATGGGTAGTGGGTAATATAGGTACAATCATAGTTTGCTTAGTCCTAGCAACTGCCGTTGTGGCTGTTTTGATAAACATTATAAGAAATAAAAAGAAAGGAAAATCCGCTTGTGGTTGTAATTGTCACGGATGCGCAATGTCTGAATATTGTAACAAGAAGAAATAGTTTAGCCCAAGTGATGCTATAGTAAAATTTAATGTCCAAATTTAACAGAATTTAATGTTTTCCATGTGTTATTCATTTTTGATTTCGAAAAGCTTATCTTGAACAATTTACGCAGTTTATAATGTTTGCGTATAAAATAAAAATTTATTGATTTCTAAAGACTTATGTGTTAAAATTACTGAGTAAAACTATGTTCAGGAGGATTGTGTATGAAAAAAGCAATCGCAATATTATTGTCATTGATGATAGTTGTATCATCTTCGATAGTTGCTGTTAACGCAGAAGATATTATTGATGTATTTAATATCGATAAAAGTGATGCTAATGCGGGCGAGATTATCGAACTTGACGATTCTAAAGTTGATGACTTGTATGAACTCAGCGATGCAAATGAGGATATAACTCAGCAAAGAGGAGCTATACCCGATGCCGGTGTAAATGGCACATGGGGTAGTCTTAATTGGTCACTCACAAAAAATGGTGTACTTACTATCTCAGGTTCAGGAACTATGGATGATTTCGCCAAAGCTGGTGCTACTGATGCATGGCGTGCTTACAAGAGCGATATCACATCTGTGGAAA
>JAEDHT010000008.1 GCA_016296885.1 Clostridiaceae bacterium
CAGAAATAAAGTCTTAGTGAATGATTTATTCAGTTGTCAAAGTACAAGTGAAAGGGCTGACCTTTTCGTGGTTCGGAATTAACCCCTTCACTTGTTTGAAATGGGAGAGCGTTTTTGGGGGGTGTTTTTTCAAAATTTCTTGAATAAATTTTTTGCAAACAAAAAAGCCGCCTATTTACCTCTTAATTGAGGTCAATAGACGGCGGGTAGAAATATTCATAGTTTTGGTGTATAATATGATTTCACTTTTATCGATTGTACCAATGACAAGGGAATCTGAATATTTGTAAAGATAGCACGAATTTAGAAGTATTATCGAAATTACATCTCTATAATTGAATTATCAAAGGAGATGTAGTTATGGACATAAATCAAATTAAAGAAAACAAACTGAAATTCATTTTGCAATTTTCCATCCCAAGTATTATTTCAATGCTTTTGCAGACGGCAATTACAATAACCGACGCATTTTTTACCGGAAATTATGTGGGTGAAAATGCGCTGGCGGCAATAAATTTAGGCTTGCCTATTCTGTATTTCTTTCTTGGAATAGGACTGTGCGTCGGCGTGGGTGGGTCGGTCATATCCGGCAGACTTTTGGGGAAACAAAACAGTAAAATAGCATATGAAGTGTTTTCGCAAACTATGATAACATCGGCAGTTTATTGTATTGCCACATCGGTTATCATATTTGTATTGTTTACACCGATATTGTCGGTATTGCGAGCCGACGGAGAATTGTCCGTGTATTTTAACGGATACTATAAGATAATGCTGTTTACATATCCGCTTATGGTTGTGGGCACGATACTTGGAATGTTTATCCGCACGGACGGAAAGCCTCAGGTATGTATGCTTGTGGGCATTATCGGGTGTATTCTCAATGCCGTGCTTGACTATGTTTTTGTCGGTGCATTGCGCATGGGTGTAGAGGGCAGTGCGATAGCTTCTCTTATTGTTCAGGCGATAACGGTTGCCGTACAGTTCGTTTACTTTATGAAACCTGAAAGAAGTATTCACTTTACTCGGTTCGGTTTTGATAAAACAGTAAATAAAGAAACACTCATCAACGGCTCTTCTGAATTTATCGGCGAAATGGCAAGTGCAATATCTATGTTTGCGTTCAACTATGTGCTTATGAAATATGTTGGTAGTCAGGGTGTTGCCGCATTTACCATACTCGGTTTTGCCGTTTACGGCTTCAGTATGATAGCCATAGGTTTTGGTCAGGGACTCACACCGCTTGTCAGCATTTGTTGGGGTGCAAACGAACAAAAAACTGCCATGGAACTTCGCAGCGTTACAAATAAGATTTTATTGATAATCGGATTGCTTTTTGCTGTCGCTTTTTCGGTTTTCGGTAACTCCTATGCCGCAATGTTCGGTTGCAGCGATGTTGTTGCAAATATGGTGGCAAGCGGATTTCGCATTTATGCCGCAACATTTTTAGTTATGGGCTTTGACGTGATAAATTCAATGTATTTTACAGGCTGCGGAGACGCATTAAGCTCCGCAATCATATCGTCTCTTAGGGGTGTTGTTCTCCTATTGGCGTTTACATTCATATTCCCGGCTCTTTGGGGTATGACAGGCGTATGGTTTGTTGCTCCTGCAACAGAGATTTTAACGGCTGTTGTTTCGTTATTCTTGATAAATAAGCAAAAGAAATTGTGTGGGGGCAGGTGAAGACTGTGGAAGAAAACAGCATAGTTACAATTCAAAATTCCGTGATAAACAAAGCAATTGACTTTATTTTTGACAACATAGACAACGAAATCACTGTTGATGATGTTGCCAGGCATTGCTCATATTCTAAATATCATCTTATGAGAATGTTTAAGGAGCATACCGACGAAGCTCTGTATCAGTTTATTAAGCGCACCCGTATTGAAAGAAGCGCATGGAGATTAAAGGTTGAAAAAGATAAAAGCATTACCGAAATCGGAGTTGATTACGGATACCCCTCGTCAAATTTTGCCACAGCCTTCAAAAGACATCTCAACATTACACCTGCAAACTTTCGCAATGTCAGTGAACAGTTGGCAGAGCAATGCTCATTTTCGCACGGAATATCTATTGATGAATTGGTAGATACGGAAAATCTGATAACCGTTGAGGAGTTGGACAGCTTTTTTGTATTATATGAGCGTAAAAAAGGCAACTATAATAATCTGCCTGACGAATGGTGTACATTTATAAATAAATACGAGCACTTGTCATCGGCTGACACGCTGTATCTGGAATCCACAGTAGATGACCCTTCAATAACAGATGAAAACTGTTGTATGTATGAGATGTGTCAAACTATCTCGCCAAATCATCCGGCTCTTAAAGATAACCCAAATATTCTGACACACACTTTCGCAGGCGGTAAATATGCAGTGTATCATTTCAAGGGCTATCCGCAAATGCTGTATATGGTATATCAAGGCGTTTTTTGCCGATGGCTTTCAAAAACAGGCAACCACATTGACGAACGACCTGTTTTTGACATATATCGCAAAGTTGAAGAAAACGGCTATATGGAAATTGATATTTGTTTTCCGCTGAAATAATATGAGTTGTATTTATACAGCCGTATTTCAAATTATTTGATGTCAATAGACGGCGGGTAGAAATCCTCATAATCATGATGTATAATTGGAAACCAAGAGAAAGACAAATCGAAATTTGTAGGGGGATATTGAATGAAAAAATTAGTTATATATGTACACGGCAAATGGGGAACAGCAGAGGAAGCAAAGCATTATCGGACGCTCTTTGTTGAAAGTGATGTTATTGGGTTTGACTATAAATCGCAAAATCCTTGGGAAGCTAAAAGCGAGTTTTCTGATTTCTACGATTTGCACAGCAAAGAATATGATTCTGTCATTTTGGTTGCAAACAGCATAGGGGCTTTTTTCTCAATGCATGCTCTTGCTGAAAAGAAGATTTCCAAAGCCTTATTTATTTCTCCTATCTCAAATATGGAAAAATTGATTACGAATATGATGATTTGGTCAAATGTTACGGAAGAAGAACTTTGCAGAAAGAAAGAAATATCTACGGGTTTTGGAGAAACATTATCTTGGGAATACCTGTGCTATGTACGGAAGCACCCGATTAAGTGGAACATTCCAACCTGCATTTTATATGGTGCAAATGATAATTTGACTTCCGTAGAAACCGTATCCGGATTTGCAGAACAAATTGGGGCAATTCTCACAGTAATGAATGACGGAGAACACTGGTTCCATACAAATGAGCAGATGGAGTTTCTTGACAATTGGATTAGAAATTCAATTTGACAAATTCCAGTTTGCCGGACTAAGTCTTAATAATTAAAGACCGCTTACATCGTGTAGGCGGTCTCTTTTCGTGTTCAGATATATTTGATTTTGAGCTTTCTTTTCTTGGCTGAAATCACCTTGCAGAGAACATCGTCGACCCCGTCGGTGTATCTGCCTTGTGCTGTCAGGCTGTTCTTTAAACGGATAAGTGATTGCAACACTCTCCTGTATTCGTCATCGGAAAGATATAAATGATATTTCTGTTCTTTCAAAACAACCACCTCCTGTTACCGCAATTATATAATGGGAAAGGGCATAGAAGTAGTGTGCGATTTTCTCTTGCCAACCCTTAAATGAACGAATTAACAGGGTAACAACCGCCTTTTCCATTAGCAAAAATTTTGCCCGATTTTTTCTGCCATTAGCAGAGAGGGCATTTTCATTAGCAAAACGGCAATTTTTTTGCTAATTTTTATTAGCAAACCGTCCACCTGAAAGGCGGACGACATTAGTTCTAATTTCCATTAGCTGACGGAGATTTTGCTAATGAAAATCTGTGAATTTTACGATTTTTCACTTTTTCCGTAAAAATGAAAAAACGCCGGAAACCCTTGATTTTACTGGGTTTTCCGGCGGAGTTTTTGGCGTTCCCGAGGTGATTCGAACACCCGACCTACCGCTTAGGAGGCGGTCGCTCTATCCAGCTGAGCTACGGAAACATCTTTGAAATCTATTCAATTATAGGTACAAACTAACTCAATGTCAATCGCCTTTGCCCCAAAGGCGGTCGTTATAACATATTCTTAGGAGGGGTTTATTATATCCATTTAACTAAGGGGGCATTTCCAAAATCTATAATAATATTTAGTTGTAAACAAAAAGTAATTTGTTCTTCCTCCAGAAATATATCGTAGCAGAATAAAACATCAACAAGTATTTTATTATATTAACCCACATTTGTCAATATGTTTTTAAGATATGCAGATATCTAATTCTCAAGAATAATATTATGTTCTGTCAATTACTTTTGACCATAGTAAGCGTTTGGGCCATGCTTCCTCATGTAGTGCTTATCCAGCAGATATTGAGAAATAGGCTTAATGCTTGGGTTTACCTGCTCAGATAAAATTGCCATCTTAGCCACTTGCTCCATAACAACACCGTTATGTACAGCGTCGATAGCATCTTTACCCCAAGCAAATGGACCATGATTGCTGACAACTACACCGGGCATAGCTTTATAATCAATATTTTCAAACTTTTGAGCAATCACAATACCGGTATTTTTTTCATATTCATGCTCCACCTCATCCGATGTGAGAGGTCTGGTGCAAGGTATATCGCCATAAAAATAGTCTGCATGAGTGGTGCCATAGGCTGGAATATCTCTTCCGGCCTGTGCAAAAGCAACAGCATATGTAGAGTGGGTGTGAATTATTCCACCTATATTTTCAAACGCTTTGTAAAGCTCGATATGAGTAGGTGTATCGGAAGATGGGTTTAGCTTTCCTTCAACTACATTACCCTCTAAATCAACTACAACCATATCATCAGCGGTCATTGCATCATATTCCACACCGCTGGGCTTTATCACTACAAGTCCTGATTTTCTATCTATTCCACTCACATTTCCCCATGTAAATGTGACAAGTCCATATTGGGGCAACAATAAATTAGCTTTTAAAACCTGTTCTTTTAATTGTTCCAGCATACGATAAAACCTCACTTTTTTATGAAATTAAATCTCACTATATTTCTCGTACAATTCTCCACGCAGATCTTCCTTGTGAAGATTTTTGATTTTTTCACCATCCGGCAATATATACTTACCAAGATCGATTCTGACCACACTATGCACAGATGTTCTTGCGGAAATTGGCAAAAGACTCATATAGTTTTTGCCATACCAATGCTTTAAATAATCGTCATAACGTGCCAGTATTGGGAACTTGTGACCCTCAAACTCTCCCTCAATAAATTCATCAAACCATTCCTTTGGGAATGCCTTTACTTTTTCAAGATTCAAACCTGTGGAGTCTAATAAAGAATTAGTATTCTTCTTTTCGTATTTGCCAATTAATTTCTCATACCACTTTTTGAAAGTCTTTGTAGAAAAAAGTCTCATAAATGGCAGGGCAATTTTCGACAAAGTATAATGTATATTGCTTCTGGGATAATTTACCCAGCGCATACCAAGAAGTCTCCTCATGATGTGGATTTGCCTAATATGACGCTCCTGTTTTTTTACATTGTCAGATGTTTTATAATATATGAATACATCAATATATACGCCATTTTCCATTAAAAATTGATCAGAATATTTGGTAGAGAAAAATGTACCTTTTAGTCTGATTTTGTCATGGGTATATAGGCTGGTGGGTTCTAATGATGTTGTCTGATACAAGTGCTCTACTGATAGATTTGGCGGGCAAACCTTCATAAACTTTTCATACTCCGATGCGAGCATCGCAATGTCAACATCATCATCCCACGGTATAAAACCTTTGTGTCGCACAGCGCCAAGCATTGTTCCGCCGGCAAGAAAATATTTTATATTATTTTCCCTACAAATACGGTCGACTTCAAGAAGTGTTTGCATCTCCAGCTCACGAATAATATCTATTTTACCATAGTATACATCTATCGGTTCTGTAACAAAATTGTCGTAATCACACATTCTGGCAAGTGCTGTCATATGAATTGCAGATTTCAAAGTAATCGAATTCTGCTTTTTGTTGAATGACGGAGTATTAATTAATAGAATTTTCTTAGGATTAAGTATATGATATGTGTTCTGTATACTTGCAGAATTTTTCTCATACTTAAGCTCAAGGTTCAAGTGAGAGAAGAGAGAATACAAGGTACTCTTGATATCATATCTGGTAAAGTGCCATGAGCTTACATTGTATATATTGCCCTTACGTCCAAACAGTGCTATCTGGAGCATTGCCATACACGCCTGAGTTATATACACAGCGGAAAAATACTCTTTGCAATCATTTTCATAGATAGTTATAGAATTAGAAGCTTTGGCTTCGTCTATCACATCATCAAGTAAGCTACTGTCTATCTCAGACATCAGAGGTGCAAAAATATTATCCACACGAGCGCAATTAACACTTATCTTCTCAGCATACTTGCGGAGAACATCCTCTAATTTTATAAGATACTTTTCTCGACTTTTTTCGCCTTTATTAGAAAAAATTACCTCGTATTCACGTTCAGAAACGCCTAAAATGCCTGTCGGGAGAGAACCTATATCAGGAATAATCGCAACGAGCTGAAAAATACTTTCGCTATTTTCTGCTGTTTTTTGCATTAAATTATCTAGTTTTTGCAATGTTTCTGCCTGACGATCGACATTATCATATTTTTTGTCCTTTAAATTTACAAATCTAAACACTATAGATTTTTCACTAAGGCTGTGTTTAGACATATATTCATCAATATTATTATAAATCTCAGCAGAGCTGATATTTTTCTTTAAATAATTCTGATATTCCTTGTTATTAAGACCATCTTCTATCACTATGCTAACATTAGGGAAAGGAAGTCCATCTTTTTCCATCTTCCCCTTTACAAGCGCAATGCCGGCACAGAGATAATAGGCTGACAACGAATCGTCACTCACTATGGCAACGTTCTTATATAATGCCAACTTATCAAGCATAGGCAATGCCTTGATATTAACAGCAATATTATTCATCTCATTAAAGACATACTGGTCTATCATTTTTTAAAAATCCTTCCCCTCGGAAATCAACATAATTTGCTCTTCTACAACATTTTTCAAACCTGTTTTTAGGTCAGTTTCAGGGCACCATCCCAGTGCCTCCAACTTATCGCTGTTTAGAACAGCATTTTGTATAAGTGAAAAGCCTTTCATTTCCTGCTCGCTTGGCAGGTCAAAAATAACTTTTAGTTTCTTTTCAGGATAAAGCTCCACGAGTGTTTTGGCTATATCAGCTATAGTGGTTATACATAGCTTTGAGGCAATGTTGTAAGCCTCTCCACATTCGCCATCAATAAGAACATTAAGAAGTCCTGCTATCGCATCGGAGACATATGTGTATGAGCGAAGCTGATCGCCCTTGCTCTTTAGCACAATGTCCTTTCCCTCTGCAATCCATCTCGGAAACAGGGCAACTATCTTAGAATCCCCTGCTTTCATCCCAGGACCAAATATATAGCTTAGTCTACCAATCTTTACAGGCACTCCATACTCATCTGCATAGCTCAAACACAATGTTTCACAAGCTTTTTTGCTGAGCGGATAGCATGAACGCACCTTTGATGCATCTATTATACCATAATCTGACTCTGATATTTTTTCAGTACCGGTAAGCGCACCATATACCTCAATAGTAGAAACATATAGAAATCCTGACACTTGCTTTTCTTTAGCAAAATCTAAAAGATTTAAAGTACCATAGAAATTTGTCTTCATGGTTTCGACCGGATACTCTGAATATTCCTTTGGTGCTGCATTTGATGCACAGTGAATAATATAATCTACAGATTTGTGATAAACTATCGGCGTGCATACATCCTGCTCAATATAGTCTATCATATCAAGCTCTGCATAGTCTGCAAACATTTTTTCTGCTTTTTCTTTGTTTCGCACAAGTGCAACAATATTGATTTTACTGTTATTCTGTCTTGCACGCTCAAGCAAAGTATATATTATAAACGAACCAATAAAGCCTGTTGCTCCTGTGATCAATACACTTTTTCCGTTAAGCTTCTCCCAGTCTATAGACTGGCTGTCAACCAAAGATAAAACATCTTTTTTTACTGAGTTATTCATAGGAAACCACCTTATGAGTCAATTTCTTCTCTAAGCTTAAGATATGCTTTCAAGAGCGAAATATGCTCGCTAGTGGTGATTTTGAAGTTCATCTCGTCGCCCCATACTACATGAACCTTCTCACCAAGCTCAATAAGGAGTGTGCAAGTGGCAACGGTATTTGTGATTCCTCTTTTTATTGCTTCCTCATGCGCCCAGACAAATTTAGATAGACGAAGGCTTTGTGGAGTTTGAGTTTTAATTATGTTGTCCCTGTCGATTACCTTTCCTGACTCTGCACCATCATCTGTATGCTCTTCAGGACTGCTGAAAAGTATGGCTTCCGTGGCCGGCAAAGATGTGATAGCTGTTCCGTGTTTTTCGACAGCCTCGATATTTTTGTTGATTATATCGCAGGATACAAGAGGTCTGACTGCATCGTGGATTATAATAATATCATCATCATTGCAGTTTTCACGAAGCATATTCATACCATTGCGCAAAGACTCCATACCGGTGGAGCCACCCTCGGTAATATACTTTAATTTTGTAATTCCAAATTCATCTGCCCATTTTCTGAGGTCATCTTCCCAACCTTTAAGACAAACTACAGCTATAGCATCTATCGCCTTGC
Organism: Clostridiaceae bacterium; assembly: GCA_016296885.1. Lineage (GTDB taxonomy): Bacteria > Bacillota > Clostridia > Oscillospirales > Acutalibacteraceae > JAEEHZ01. The sequence continues at coordinate 8,690 of JAEDHT010000008.1, forward strand.
ATCGTTGAAAGCTTTCTAATGTATACATAATTACAGGCTTTCCCTCAACCTCTAAAAACTGTTTTGGGACGTTCATTTTCATGCGTTCTCCAACGCCACCTGCTATTAATAGTCCAATATTCATACCTTTCACCTGATATCCTTTTTATTTTTTACGGTCGTTATACATCTGAACGGCTGTGCTAACATCACCATCATACATAACGCAACCTTTATTAAGATAAATAGCTCTGTTACAAATCTCCTGGATTCCATCCTTTGAATGGCTAACATAGAGTACTGTTATGCCTTTTTTCATAATTTCGGCAATCTTTGTCTTACACTTTTTCTTAAAGCTTGCATCACCCACACTGAGTGCCTCGTCAATTACAAGGATGTCCGGATCAATATTGACATTGATTGCAAAACCAAGTCTCATTCTCATACCGCTGGAATATGTTCTCACCGGTTGATCGATGTAGTCGCCAAGCTCTGCAAATTCAATTACTCTTTCTTCGATTTGCTTTATATATTCGTCTGTAAGTCCAAGAATATAGCCTTTAAGATAGATGTTTTCTCTGCCGGTCATCTGAGCTGAAAAGCCTGCTGTAAGCTCAAGCAAAGCAGCCACCTTTCCATTCACGGTCACATTACCCTTTGTTGGGAAGGTAACACCTGTTATCATCTTAAGCAGGGTAGACTTACCTGCACCATTTGCGCCGATTATACCAACAGCCTCACCCTTATAGATTTTGAGGTTAACATCCTTAAGCGCCAAATGCTTTTTAGCACCTTTTACTTCTTTAAAAAGGGATACAAAACGCTGGTGATCGTTCTTATAAAGTGTATATTCCTTAGTGACATTATCAAACGTAATAATAGGATTTTCCATATATATTTTTCCTTTACTGGATTGTATCAATTACATTACATCGGGAAGCTTTTTGCGGAGTCTGGAATAGTTAAAAAGTCCAAAGAAGAACAGCACAACAAACTCTACAAAAACAATAACAAGCTCTGTTTTATATTCAAAGAACATTCTGTCATATAAAAATGCGTTTCTATATCCATTCACAAAGAAATTAATAGGATTAAAGAGCATAATGGTTTTTAGTGGTTCAGGTAAGTCATAGCTGTTATAAACGATACCCGAAAGCCAGAATACACCAGCCATTATTGATACAACAGCGTTTTCAAAGTCACGACTTATAGCACTCATAGGCGCTGTGGACCATGCAAAAACCAAGAAAAACATAAACATAAACGGACAATAGAAGAAAAATTGCAGATTATAAAAGCTTGCGCCCTGATTAAACAAAACGTAAATATACATAATCGCAGACAAGAATAAGCTTACATACAGTCTTGAAAGTACTGTGTATGTAGGAATAGTAGAAACCGGAAAGCTAACCTTTGTAACAAACTGACTATTTACCCTGATAGATTTAGAACCCATCAGAATAGAGTCTTGTATAAAAAACCATGGAATAAATCCGACAAGCATAAACAAAAATCTATCAAACTCAAGAATATTGCCATGTATCAAAACCTCAATATCACCGGTCTTTTTGAGACCAACAGAAAAAGCAAACCAATACACAAAAAGCGTAAATGCAGGCTTAATAACCGCCCAAAGGGGACCAACAATAGCACCTTTGTAGGTTTTTAAAAGCTCGTCCTTAGCCAAAAGCAGAATCTGCTTGCCAAAATGTCTATGTTCTTTAAAAATGGAAAACAAAAATTTCACCGTCCACAAATATATCTATATAAAACAATTCTCATTGCATAAAACAACAAGTATATTTTATTACAATATTTCATTTTGTCAACCTTATTATGGTTTTTTTGTCAATTAAGACATAAAAAATTGCTATTAACAGCATTTTGTATAAGAAAAAACAATAATGATTTTTTTATGAAGATACGGCAACTCTACTCCCTTATTCAAAGTACCAATACAATGGAATTAATTGCAAAAATAGTATTGAAAAAAGCTGAAAAAATGTTATAATAATGCTTGTATGTTCTATTTTGATAAAAAACATCTATACAAGCGCAACACATACGCTTTTGTACACATAGGTTGAAAGGACGATTAATATGAAACAACAGCTTGAAGCTATACGTGAAAAAGCAGAAAATAAACTGAAAGAATTGGCGGACACTCAAGAGCTAGAGCAACTTCGTGTTGAAATTCTAGGAAAAAAGGGTGAACTAACATCAATTTTAAAGCAAATGGGTAAGCTCTCTGCTGAGGAACGCCCTGTTATTGGTCAGCTTGCAAATGAAATTCGAAGCTATATCGAGTCTAAAATTGACGAGAAAAAATCAGAGCTAGAGCAGGCACAGCTTTTAAAACGCCTTGAGGATGAAAAAATTGATGTCACATTGCCGGGCAAAGAATTTTCACTTGGAAACAGACATCCTCTTGAAACTGTAATAGATGAAATTAAAGAGATATTTGTAGGAATGGGATTTGAAATTGTTGAAGGTCCTGAGGTAGAATCTGATTACTACAACTTTGAAGCACTTAATATACCAAAGGATCACCCTGCAAGAGACACTCAGGACACATTTTATATAACAGATAATATTTTGCTCAGAACACAGACTTCTCCTGTGCAGGTGCGTGTTATGGAAAAGCAGAAGCCACCTATAAGAATTTTATCTCCGGGCAGAGTTTATAGAAGCGATGCACTAGATGCCACCCACTCCCCTCTCTTCCATCAGATAGAAGGACTTGTGGTAGATAAAGGCATTACATTTGCTGATCTCAAAGGCACATTGGAAACTTTTGTTAAAAGACTTTATGGCGAAGACAGTGTAGTTCGTTTCCGTCCACACCACTTCCCATTCACAGAGCCTTCTGCTGAGGTTGACGTGCAGTGCTTTGGCTGTCATGGTAAAGGTTGCCGTCTTTGCAAAAACGAAGGCTGGATAGAGATTTTGGGATGCGGAATGGTTCATCCTAAGGTGCTCGAAAACTGCGGAATAGACCCCGAAGAATACAGTGGCTTTGCTCTTGGTCTTGGTCTTGAAAGAGTTGCAATGAGACGTTATGGCGTTGATGATATCCGTCTTTTCTATGAAAATGACGTTCGTTTTTTAAAGCAATTTAAATAATTATAACAAAGAATAGAAAGGAACAATGCCAAACAGAGAATTTTATTCTATGTTTGATTGCATAGGTTATAGATTATGAATTTATCAATGAGATGGCTTCGTGAGTTTGTTGACATTGGTGAAGTTTCACCAAGAGAATTTGCGGAAGCAATGACAATGAGTGGCTCTAAAGTAGAATGTTATGAGCAAGAGGGCGAAAAACTTAGCAATGTTGTTGTTTGTAAAATTGTTTCTATAGAAAAGCACCCTGATGCCGATAAACTGAGGGTGTGCATGGTAGATATAGGCGAAGCTGAGCCAACACAAATAGTAACCGCCGCTACAAACGTAAACGTGGGTGACCTCGTTCCGGTTGCAAAAGATAAGTCTACACTTGCTGATGGAACAAAAATTACAAAAGGCAAATTAAGAGGCGTAGCAAGCTTTGGAATGTTCTGCGGACTTGAAGAGATTGGTATCACCAAGAACGATTTTCCTTATGCAGATGAAGACGGTGTTTTCGTAATTCAAGAAGACTGCAAACCCGGCGATGATATCAGAGATGCTATCGGTCTGGACGACTTAAAAGTAGAATTTGAAATCACATCAAACCGTCCTGATTGTTTCTCTGTAATCGGACTTGCAAGAGAAGCCGCTGCAACATTTGATAAAGAGCTAAAGCTTCACACTCCTGTAGTTAAAGCAGGAAACGGCAGCAGCGATGGTATGATAGATGTAAAGATTGAAAATGAAGACCTCTGTAAGGTATATGCTGCAAGAATTGTTAAAAATGTGCGTGTAAAGCCATCACCACGTTGGATGAGAGAAAGACTTAGAGCAATGGGTGTGCGTCCAATTAACAATATAGTTGACATAACAAACTATGTTATGTTGGAGTATGGCCAGCCAATGCACGCTTTTGACCTTCGTTTTATCAAAGATAACAAAATCAGAATACGCTGTGCAAAAGATGGTGAAGCTTTAACAACACTTGACGGTGTAGAAAGAACACTGAAAAATACTAATCTGGTTATCGCCGATTCTGAAAAGCCTGTTGCTATTGCAGGCGTTATGGGTGGAGAATATAGCGGAATTATGGATGATACTACCACTATCGTTTTTGAAAGTGCTAACTTTGCAGGAAGTAGCGTAAGAGTTACAGCCAAAGAGCAAGGAATGAGAACAGATGCAAGCTCCAGATTTGAAAAAGGGCTTGATCCAAACTCATGTATACCAGCTCTAGAGAGAGCCTGTGAACTGGTAGAAATGCTTGATGCAGGTGATATACTTGATGGAATTATCATTGATGATCGTTCAAAAGATACTAAGGTAGAAATAGACTTTGATGCAGATAAGATTAATGCATTTTTATCTACAGATCTCAGCCGTGAGAAAATGGTAGAAATTCTTGAGAAAATCGAATGTAAAGTTTGTGGCGATAAAATTATCGTGCCTACATTTAGACCTGATCTTCTGCACTTCTGCGATATAGCTGAGGAAATTGCAAGATTTTATGGATATAATAATATTTCAAGCACCAGTGTGAATGGTGGCGTAAAGGGCAAATATTCTGAGCGTCAGAAGTTTAATAATAAGGTTATGGATGCCATGACCGCTATGGGACTTAGCGAAATAATGACATATTCCTTTATCAGCCCTAAACAATATGAGAAATTGATGATGCCAAAAAATCATATTTTGAGAAATTCTCTCAAAATTAGCAATCCTCTGGGTGAAGATACAAGCATAATGAGAACAACTGCTCTCCCCTCTATGCTAGATATACTCAGCAAAAACTATAACAACAGAAACAAGCAAGCATATTTGTTTGAAATTGCAAAAGAATATATACCAACAGAAGAAAATGAGCTTCCAAACGAAATCAGCAAACTGATATGTGGAATGTACGGCGAAAACATAGACTACTTCACAGTAAAAGGCATTGCTGAGGAGCTGTTCAGAACAATTGGTATCAAAAATTTTGACATTGAGAGAGCAAATGATGCCTATGCATATCATCCGGGCAGAAGCGCTGTAATAAGTGTTGATGGTAATGTGGTTGGTACTATTGGTGAAATTCATCCTCTTGTTTGCAAAAACTTTGACCTATGCACCGTATATTGCTTTGACTTTAATCTCGATAAGCTGTTCGAGCTTTATTCAAGCGAACATAAATACAGCCCATTACCAAAATTCCCTGCTGTTTCTCGTGATATCGCAGTAATCTGTGATGAAGATTTGCCTGTGCTTTCACTTGAAAAAGCAATATCAAAGGCTGCAGGCAAACTATTAGAAGAGGTAAAACTATTCGACATTTATCAGGGAAAACAAATTGAAGCCGGTAAAAAGAGCGTTGCTTTCAACATTACACTAAGAAGCAGTGATGCTACCCTGACTGATGATCAGATAAAAAGTGTGATGAAGAAATCGGTGACAGCGCTTGAATCCTTGGGCGCAGAGCTTAGAAGCTAAATTTAATACAACTTATTTTATTGTTATTATAAATATTTTTATATTTTTACTTGAAATTTGGTAAAAAAGCTTGTATAATAATGTCTTAGGAGTTTAAAATTTAGGAGGTGGCAATTATGATTGATAAGACACAGGTTTTTAGTATAGGTGGTAATAGTGATGATGATGTTAAGATGGCACTTGCCACAGTGTATCAGGCTCTTAAAGAAAAAGGATATAATCCTATCAATCAAATAGTGGGATATATACTATCAGAGGATCCAACGTATATCACAACCCATCATAATGCCCGAAATATCATTCGTCGTATCGACCGTGATGATTTACTCGAAATTCTCGTTAAATCATTTTTAGAGGTGTGATATATCGTCGCATGATGACATTCCTGTATTTTATTCCATTTTGCAAAAATTAAATTTACACATAAAGCCGTCAGATTGTTGCTGATGGCTTTTCTTTATGATATTAAACCAACTAAAAAAGCTAAGCCAAAGAGCTGTATTATCTCTGGCTTAGCTTTAATTTATAAGTCTAATAAAATGTATTCTGTTTTAGTCAACGAGGTACATCACTACATCACGTGAGCGATCTGTGAAAGCATTTGGCTCGTACCATCTGAATGAATTTCCTGTAGAAGAGAAGAATGACAATTCATGAGTGTTCACCACACTGGAAATTAAAAATGATGAGTTATTTGAATTATATGTAATATTTAACATGGCATCATTACAAATAGAATTATACAGTGCTGTATAAGAATTATTACCCTTATATCCGTAATATTTTTTGTTTACTTCATTATAGAGGTAGAAAGAATCATTTTCATAAACGACCGTAAATACAGCCTTTCCATCTACATACATTCCATCTTCATCTGATTCAATATCTCTTGCGACTCCATTGTTGCCTGATAGCTCGCCGATTACTGCACAGTTTTTGATAGTCAGAACAACTTTTTTGCCGATTATCTGGTCCACAGAAGTTGCCTTATTAGTGAGATAAATTTTTTGATTGGCGTTTATTGCACCGGAAGTATCTGTTGATGTATCAGATGTTGTATCTGTTGCGGTGTCTGTGGATGTATCTATTACCTCATTATATGAAGAAATAATAGGATATATTTTCACATCACGTGAAAGCGTTGTTTGTGCTGTTGAAACATACCAACGGAAAGAATTTTCATTTTCCCCAATAAAGAGTGCAAGCTCTCTCTGTTGTTTTATTGATGAGATTCTGAATAAATCTGAGCCAAAAGTAATTGTCATATATGCAGCTTCCGTAAGCTCAGGCGAGAATGCAGATTGTGTCTTATTAGAGTTTGTGAGGTATTTACCAGTAGCATGGCTCTTTAAAAGATATGAACCAGATACATATTCAATTATATAAACACAATCACTGCTTGCTGTGAGCTTTCCATCAACAGTTTTTGTTTCAAGTGAATCGGCGTATGAAGAGTTTGGTTCAGCAGCACTTAATGCCTCGTTGCTGATTGTTATTGCAACCGGTACATTTAAAATCTTATCAAGAGAAGTGATTGGTTCACCAAAAACAACTCTGTTACCTGTAATTTTAACAGGTTTGGTGTTTGTATCTGTTGATGTGGAAGTATCTGTATCTGATACCGGTTCAGAATCAGTGTTATCGAAGCTACCTAAAGGCATATAGTTGCTCTTATCTGCAACACGGATTTGGACTGCATCTTTATATGTTGTCGGTAAGCATACAAGATCAACTACAGAACCTTCTGTTACACCGTCCGGATACATTGCAGGTTTATATGATACAACTTCGCCTGTAGCATCGCTAACACTAGAACTATTAGAATCATATGCACCTAGTTTACAGTTCTTTATTACAGAAACAGTGTTTATATGATCACCCAATTCTGATACAGTTGATTCAACTGGAGCTATAGGTTTATTCTGTTTAGACATAATAGCTATGGAAGATATATCTGTTAATTCGTTAAAGCCATTATATAACTTTGTTGTACCTGTAACTTCAACAATGCTGTTTAACTCATAGAAACCGCCTGCGATTCCTTCTTTGTCAAAAATCATCAAACCATTGACAGTGCCGTCTTCCTCAACTTCTTCTATGATTACAGTGTTGCCATCATATACATAGCAAACCTGACCTCTTGTGGTAATGGTTTCACCAGCGCTTGCTGAGAGAACTTCTTTTATGGAAACAACATCAGTTGTAGCATCAATTTCAGTATCGCTCGATGTATCTAAAGTATCCGTTGAAGTGTCAATGATATCGCTTGAGGTGTTTATATCTGTATCAGACTCTAAATCATCCTCGGTATCATTAAATTCTCTGGACTCTGCAGGAAATTCAGAAATAAGTTGGGCTATATATTTTTGTATAGTAACAACATCCAACATATTCACGTCTTCATATGGTTCATCTACATCAGCTGCCTCTTTTTGGGCAGTAGATAGATCTGTGAGCTTAGCCACATAGCGCTGTACTTCAACTACATCTCTCATTGATATATAAGTATCGCCATCAACGTCTCCAAGAGATAGTGCTTTGTCATCAGATTCAGCTGCAATCGCTGTTGCCATTGATGCTAACATGGTAATAGAAAGCACTATACACAACAATCTTTTAATCGATTTCATTTTAAAAACCCCCACGATTTATATAAATTTGTTCATAAGATAAGAAAGATTATACAACTTTTAGTAACAATAGTCAACAATTTAGACATTGTTCATGGCTATTTAGAACAAAAAAATCGGCGAGATAAACTCGCCGATTGAATAATTACAAAGTGAAGATTAATTATTATTCGCCTTCAGAATCTGTGCTTGGCTCTGAATCAGTTGTTTCCTCTGAATCAGTTGTCTCTTCTGTATCAGTTGTCTCTTCTGAATCAGTTGTTTCTTCTGAATCAGTTGTCTCTTCTGAATCAGTTGTTTCCTCTGAATCAGTTGTTTCCTCTGTGTCAGTTGTTTCCTCTGTGTCAGTTGTTTCCTCTGTGTCAGTTGTTTCCTCTGTGTCAGTCTCCTCAACTGGCTCTACAGGTAGAGTGTCGATGAGCATTGCAATATACTTCTGAAGTGTTGTAACGTCGAGCATTCTGAGATGACCATCAGCGTAAACGTCAGCTGCAACGAAAGCATCACCCTCGATTGTAACGAGGTTTGCAATGTGCTTCTGGAGGTCTACAACGTCTTCCATGTTTACTTCGCCGTCAGCGTTTGCATCGCCAGCACTAAGCTTACCATCTGACTCAAGAACAAACTTATCCTCTGTCAAAACATATACATAAGCATACTCTTTGCCGTCAGCATCCTTGTAAGGAACTGTCATTACAACTGTGCCGTCTTCTTCAACTGCAACTGTCATATTCTCTTTTGAATATTCAACGTCTAATAGTGCCTCTGGAAGCTCAACTCTGCCAAACTCAACTTGCTCTTCCTGATTGTAATAGATAGCAAGCTCTTTTACAGACTCTGTCTTCTCTTCATCTTCAGAAACTTCTACTACGAACTCTACGAGCATATCAGTATCGTTGAAAGATACTGGAACGTATGACTGTAATGTTCTCCAGTCGTCATCTGTGAGCTCTTTCTCTTCGAGACATACAAGTCTGTCAAGCTTAACATCCATCTTATAATCTCTAACAAGAAGATCTGATGATACACCGCTAAGTAATGTTACAAGATTATCTGCAACACCTTCGCCTGTGATATAACCTTTAACGCTATCCATAAAATCTTTAGCATCAAGCTTTGCGCTTATTGAAGCAACATCTTCGTTGATTTCGTCAACTGTGAAGTCAATAAAGCTCTTAAACTTTGCAATTTCTGCATCATTAGCATCTTTTGAATCATATTTGATTGCAACTAATGAACCAACCTCGATATCCTTAGCATCTTCATCTGCTGGATATGGATTGTGTGCAACGCTCAAATCATTTGAAAGGTCTTCCTCGTTAACATCTAGGCTAACAGTAACTTTTGCACCCTCACCTAATACGCCTTCAACTACATCGAGTGCTTCGTCGTATTTTGCTGTATTTACGCCTACAGCTTCAAGGTCTTCTCTTCCGAAGTCACGTGTTACAGTAGCAACGCCTTCTTCAAAAGCAGCAACATCGAAATCGAAACAATAGAAAGCTCTTAAGAGAGCATTGTCATCAGCATCTTTTGCACCGTAGCTGATGTAAACAGTGTCGCCAACTTTAAAAGCCGGCTCTTCATCTGCAAAGGCACTGATAGAAGCCATGGAAGCTACCATCAATGTAGCCAATGCACAAGAAATAAGTCTCTTGAATGTCTTTTTCATTGTTTTTGTCCCCTTTTTAATTAAAATAAATTTATTAAATCAAGCTTATCGCACCCTGATAAATAAGGCTTGATGCGCTTAATTATCTCATTAACCCCACCCTTTGAGTTGCTCTCAATATTGAGTGGCATGATTGGGTCGTGAACACTAAGTCTGAGAAGACACCAGCCGTCGCCGTTGTCTTTATTAAATGATAGTCTCACGCCTTCATAATTATTAGGTACAACTGTTATGTTGTTTTCACCAGCATATTTTATAAGACCTTCAATCACATTGTTACCATATGCTTTAAAATCCGGAGTTGTGATTTTAATTCGATATTCCTCTGCCTCTGCTGGCTCTGGAAGATCCTTTAAAATATCGTTCAAAGTTTTGCCTTGATTTCTGAGTTTAACTGCCATAATAATTATCTTTGTGCATAGATAAGCGCCATCATCAAGAAAATAATTATCTTTCATAGCAGCATGACCAGAAGTTTCGATAGCCAATGGTGAGTCAACACCTATAGAATTGAGTCTAAGCGACTCGTTTATTACATTTTTATATCCTCTTTTAAACCTATGGTGCTTTCCGCCCAAAACAGTCTCTATAAAGAAACTGAGTCCATCAGATGTGATAGAATCTGTAACAATAGTAGCACCGGGATTGTTTTCCAAAGCAATAGCTGATGCCAATGCAACAAGTCGGTTACGACTAATTTCATTACCATTGTAATCTACTGCCGCACCTCTGTCAACATCTGTATCAAATATGACGCCCAAATCACAGCTATTATCAACAACTGCTCTTGAAATAGCACGCATGGCATCCTTATTTTCAGGATTTGGGATGTGATTAGGAAACATTCCATCGGGATTTAAAAAGCATGAACCGCTGATATCTGCACCTAGAGGTTTCAAGACATCTGTAGCATAAAATCCACCAGCACCATTACCGGCATCAACAGCTATTTTCATTCCCTTAAGGGGATGTTCGTAATCCTCAGCAGCAACCTCACTGCATATGTATTTACGAAGTCTATCACAGTAGCACTCCATATAGTTTAAAGGAGTGATACTGCCACCGGATAAAGCTTTGCAAGCATCACCTGATTCTGCATACGACAGTATCTTAGCGATATCTGAGCCTTCAAGCCCTCCGGTATTCTTCAAAAAGAATTTTAATCCGTTTTTATAGTAAGGATGATGACTGGCAGTGACCATAATAGCAGCATCACAACCACCATCAACGGTAGTCATAAACATAGATGGAGTGGAGGCCAATCCACAATTGAACACTTTAACTCCGAATCTGCTCATCGTATCAGCAGAAAGCGAAAGAATATGCTCGCCGGTGATTCGTGAATCACGTCCAATTGATATAACAAGATTATCAGCAGAATAGCCTTTGTCTTCACATAGCCAATATACAAAAGCAGAGATCACTCTCTCGATAACTTTATCGGAGAGATCCAGCTTCATATCTTCCAAGCCATCAACAGCGACTCCTCGTATATCAGTTCCACTCTTCAGGCCATGCCAAAACTCGCTTGTCATACTAAGCCTCCCTATATCTACACTGGAGTGATTATATCATATTTTTTTTAAATTGTCTATATTAAAAACAATATTTTGTACTTTTTCGGAAAAAATACATATTATGAAGCAATTTTTTGTAAAAATAAATGTTTTTAGAAAGGCTAAATTTATTGTTATGTCATTAATGGAACTAAAAATGGTATCAAAGAAATATAGAACCGGAACTGAAGATTTATTTGCACTTGATAATATCAACTTAAACATTGATAAAGGTGAATTTGTATCTATAATAGGTAAATCCGGATCGGGAAAATCCACTTTAATGAACATCTTAGGATTTCTTGATATACCAACATCCGGAAAATACCTATTTGAAGATAATGATATAAATAAAATGAAAGAGAGTAATATTTCTCAGATACGTAGCAGAAAAATAGGATTTATTTTTCAAAGTTTTAACCTGATTCCAACTCTATCAGCTCTTGAAAACGTGGAATTACCATTGGTTTATCAAAAGGTGAATAAAAATAAAAGAAGAGAAAAAGCCATTAGTGCATTGGAATCAGTAGGACTATCACATAGGACACTTCATCGTCCCAATCAATTATCCGGTGGCCAGCAACAGCGTGTGGCAATAGCACGTGCTCTTGCACTCAACCCTGAAGTTATCCTTGCAGACGAACCTACCGGAAACCTTGACTCGTCATCAGGCAATGAAGTTATGAACCTACTAAAAAAACTTAATCAAAATGGTAAAACCGTCATAATTATCACTCATGACGATTCTATCGCTCATCAAGCAGGCAGAATTATCACAATATCTGATGGAAAAATAATATAAAAAACGGGCATATCCAAATCATCTGACCGGATATGCCCAATTATTGTTAAAAACAAGTAATAAGATCAAATTACTTAATCTCTACTTCAGCACCAACCTCAGCAAGCTTTGCTTTGATTGCTTCTGCATCGTCCTTGCTAACGCCTTCCTTAAGTGTCTTAGGTGTGCCGTCAACAACTTCTTTTGCTTCCTTAAGGCCAAGACCTGTGATCTCACGAACAACCTTGATAACCTTAATCTTTTCTGCGCCAGCGTTCTTGAGAATTACATCAAACTCTGTCTTCTCTTCTGCTGCTGCGCCGCCTGCTGCTGGAGCTGCTACTGCAACTGCTGCTGCTGCGGATACGCCAAACTCATCCTCTACTGCGTGTACAAGTTCTGAAAGCTCAAGAACTGTAAGTGTTTTTAATTCCTCTACGATAGCCATAACCTTCTCTGATGCCATGACAAATTACCTCCAATATTTTATATTTTTTGATATGTTGGCAGATTATTAAGCCTCTGCCTCTACTGCCTCGCCGCTCTTATCAACGATAGCCTGTACGGCACGTGCGAAGCTTGCGATAGGTGCGTTGAATGCACCAAGTACATTTGCAAGAAGAACCTCTCTTGATGGAAGCTTTGCAAGCTGATTGAGCTTATCCATTGAAATAAGCTCTCCATCGAGATAAGCAGTTTTAACTTCAAATGTTTTGCTACCCTCTGCATATTTGCAAAGGATTCTTGCTGCTGCTACATAGTCTGTATCGCTAGTTGCGAGAGCTGTTGTGTTTTCGAGCACAGGATCAAGACCCTCTATACCAGCCTCTTTAGCAGCACGGGACAACAATGTGTTCTTTACAACAGTGTACTGAACGCCTGCTTCACGAAGCTCTTTACGAAGCTTTGTGTCGTCAGCAACAGTGATACCACTGTAATTAACGAGAACACCTGCGATTGAACTCTTCAATCTCTCTGAAAGCTCAGCTACGTAAGCTTTCTTTTGTTCCAAAACCTTATTGCTTGGCAATGTAATTCACCTCCGTAAATTTGTGAGATGAGTGCACCGGGAATAAAAAAATGCCTTCCCGCACACGCAGGAAGACAGAATTATAATCAAAAATCATATAATCCGTATTCCTCGGCAGGCGGACTATTTTGTCCTTTACGCGGGTGCACCTGCTGTCTTTAGAATTACAGCTTCAATATGATATCACTTAAAATTTCATTTGTCAACACTTTTTTATAATTTTTTGAAATTTTATTCTTTTTAATTTTATTTTTTTCTTTTTAATTTCACTAATCATTGACTTTGAAAAAAAAAGAGTTCATAATATATATCTGTTGTCTTTAAGAAAAGTGAAAGGGGGATCACCTTATGGAAGACATTTTTAAAAAGATAATTGATGCTGATGAAAGAGCCAAAGAAGTAGTAAACAAAGCAAAGATGGAAAATGATAAAGCATCTGGCACTGTAACAATAAAAAAAGAAGAGCTACGCAGTGAATATACTAAATCTACTCAAAAAGAGCTGGAAAAGCTCGAAGAGATGTTTAGTAAGGATGAAGAGCACAAAATGGCAGATTTTCTCCAAAAAGTAGCTGATGCAGAGCAACGCTTGGATAGCTCCAGGGATAAAAACATAAATAAATGGGCTGACTCAATTGCATCTGATGTAATATATTCACTTTCAGGTGGCCTCAGAGGTGCAAAAGAATGATGCTTAATCATGCTTCTAATGCTGTTTCGGCAAAGGCACGCACAATGTACGGGAACAGACTTTCAGAGAAAGATTTTCGTTATCTCTGCGGGTGTAAAAATGTTACAGAAATCGCATTATATTTGAAAAGCAATACCCATTATGGAAAATATATGCCCAGTTTTCACAGTGGTGAAATACACAGAGGTGCTTTGGAGGCACATCTGCATCAGGCTTACTATGAAGAATGTTCTGCATTATGCAGATATGAGGTTACTGTAGGCGACTTCTTTTATCATTACATTATAAACACAGCTGAAATAGATATTATGATGCGTTTTCTTACGCTTCTATCTGCCGGAAAGACAAACGAATATATGTCTATCATGCCCGTGTATATGGACAAACACTCTAACGTAGACATAAGGGCATTGGCAAATGTAAAAACCTTTGATGAGCTTATAAAGCTTACTGAGGGTACACCCTATCGCCCGATCTTTTTTAAGCACAAGCCTGAAAATGGTATTTATGACTTTGCCGGGATAGAATGTGACCTAAACAACGATTTATACAAACATACATTTGCTATGATTGATAAACACACTCACGGAAAAGAAAAAAAGCAACTGTTAGACATCTTTAAGATGATGCTGAGTGCAAAAAACATTGATATAATAATTCGATTAAAAAAATATTATAAAATGTCCCCCGATGAAATAAAAAATCTTCTATATAATTTTGGTGTGTTTAATAATAAACAATTAGATAAACTTTTGAATGCAAGTGAGAACGATATAGAAAAAATATTATCTGAAAGCTCTAAAGGAAAGAAGATAATGCAGTTTATTTCGGATGATTCCACCACAGATTCGAGGTTATTATCTAAAATCTCAAAGAAAAATATTAGGTCAAGCCCATACCCATCAGTTGTACTTTTATCATACCTTTTTCTCTCCGAGATTGAAATGGTAAATGTATTTAATATTATAGAGGGTGTGCGGTATGAGGCTTCTCCTGATATGATAAACAATATGCTGATATATTAATAACCCCATAAGGAGGGAGATAAAAATTGGCAGTAGAAAAAGTTAATTTTGTTACACTTAGCGGACCAATGTCGCACCTTGATGATGTTGCATTAGCCTGTGCGCTGTCGGGTGTATATCACAGTGACAATGCCTCTGTCCTGTATAGCGATGTTAAAGGGGTCAGCTCTGTGAGTATAGACAACACTTACAATGAGCAATGTGAACGCCTGAAAGCTTTGTGTGATATGCATAATATAAGCTTTGATGAAAATGTGGACACAAGTGACTTCGATGACGATACCCGCACAATAGCAGAATTTATAACGGAATTTTCTGCAGAGCTTAATTCTCTGTATGAGCAAAAAAATAAAATTGACAATGAATTCAAATATTTCAAAGAAAACATAGAATCAGTGGTTGAGTTTTCTAAAACTGATATTGATTTTAAAAAGCTTTCCGAATGTGAATTTATCAAAACAGGCTTTGGACATATCCCCATAGAAAATTATAAGCACATATCTGAAAACAGCGAAAAACTAGGATTTCTATTTATACCAATCAGCAAAGATGAGCTATCATGCTGTGGTATGTATGCAGTATCAGTAGAAATGGCAGATAAGGCAGAGAGAATACTGGCACGAATGCGTTTTTCGCCGGTTAATATATCGTTAATTGAGGAATGTCGCAATAACGCCAACAAGCTCGAGGATCTTGCAAATGAACTTAACGAGACAAACCGTAAAATTGATGAATACATAAAAGCAAAAATAGAATATGCCTCAAAATGCTATTTTAAGCTAAGAGAAAAAAACGAAGTAGAAAAAATAAAAGGCAATGGCTTAACTCACAAAAATAACTTCATCCTAACGGGATGGATACCTAAAAAAGATGAAAAAAACTTTGAAAGTATGTTTTCGCATCTTGATGGTATTAACATTACACTAAGTGATGGCGCAAAAGTATTATCCATTAGCCCTCCAATCAAGCTAAAGAACAACTTTTTATCGAGGCCATTTGAATTTTACGTGGATATGTTTGGATTGCCATCATATAACGAGATAGATCCAACAGCCTTTGTGGCTATAACCTATACATTGCTGTTTGGCATAATGTTTGGTGATTTAGGTCAAGGAATCGTACTATCAATAGTGGGATGGCTGATGTGGAAGCTAAAAAAAATGAAACTAGGCAGACTTTTGGTACCATGTGGCATATCATCTGCGATATTTGGCACCCTATATGGCTCAGTGTTTGGATTTGAACACGCACTAGACCCAATGTATAAAGCTCTTGGATTTAAGGGAAAGCCTATCGAGGTTATGGAATCTCAAACGATAAATATGATTATCTATGCCGCAGTAGCTATCGGTGTTACGCTGGTTATTGTTGCAATGATGCTAAATATATATTCATCACTAAAAAAACATAATCTCGGACACGCTCTATTCTCGTCTAGTGGTTTAGTAGGAATTATGTTTTATGGTGGACTGGTGGCAGGATTGTTATCAACAATATTTTTCGGAAAAAACCTCTTTACACCTGTATATGTAATTGGTTTGATTGTGATACCAATCCTCGCTATGTACTTGCAGGAACCACTGATCAACCTTGTAAATCGCAAGAAGAATCCATTTCCGGAAAAATGGGGCGATTATCTCATTCAAAGCTTCTTCGAGCTTTTTGAAACAATGCTAAGCTACATATCAAACACGATGTCATTTTTGCGTGTGGGTGCGTTCGTTCTGGTGCACGCAGGCATGATGATGGTTGTGGCTATTTTGGCCGGTGAGCCCGGAAGCGTATCCTTTGTAATAGTAGAGATAGTGGGAAATATTTTTGTTATGGCACTTGAGGGACTGTTAGTTGGTATTCAGGTGCTAAGGCTTGAATTTTATGAGATGTTCAGCCGTTTTTACACAGGTTCAGGAAGGCCCTTCAAACCTGTGAAAATCAAAGAAAAAATCCAACACTAAAATTTATAAATATCAGGGAGATTATTTATTATGTTATTATATCTTTTACTTTTATTACCAATTATTTTTTTAGTATGCTCTGTTGCGTGGGCTGTAAATGCAGTTAAAAAAGGTCGTACTCCAAAGAGTGCTGCTATTATGCAAATAGCCTCTTTTTGTCTTGTGGGCATAATGTGTCTTGCTCTTCCTGCAGTTGCTAACGCAGCCGAGAGTGATGATACAGCAGAGACAACCTCTGCGTCTGCAGAGGCACAGTCTAAAGATTCTGACTCATGGGCATTTATTGCCACAGCTCTTGCCACCGGACTTTCCGGCATAGGCGGAGGTATTGCTGTTGCAAGTGCTGCACCGGCAGCTATAGGTGCCACCAGCGAAGACCCTGCAGCCTTTGGTAAGTCTTTGATTTTCGTTGCACTTGGCGAAGGTATTGCACTTTATGGCTTGCTGGTTTCAATTCTTATTTATTCAAAAATTGGTTAAATGTAAAAAAGAGGCGATTTTATGAGATTTTATCTTATAAGCGACAATGTGGACACCCAGATAGGCATGCGTCTCACAGGCATAGATGGCGTGGTGGTGCATCAGAAGGATGAGCTGATAGAGGCTCTAAACACAGCCATTGAATGTGAAGATATAGCCGTTATACTAATGACAGAAAAGCTTGTTTCGCTCTGCCCCGAATATGTGTATGACCTAAAATTGAATCGTCAGCGTCCGCTTATAGTTGAAATACCTGACAGACACGGCAATGGCAGAACCAAGGACTCTATCATGGGCTATATTCGAGATGCTATCGGCTTGAAGATATGATTGGGAGGCTAAATGTGAGTATTAACGAAAAACAGCTAAACAAATTTTTAGATGCTATAAAAGAAGATGCTAACATTCAGGCAGAATCTCTTGATAGTAAAACTCAAAGCTATATTAACGAGGAGCTGGAGATATATAAAAAGCAACTGACCGGCAATTATAGCGAATATATAACAAGAGAAAAAGCCAATGTAAAAAGGGCTGTTATCAAGAAATATTCAAGAGAAAAGCTTGAAGCGAAAAACCGTCTATATACAAAGAGAAACGCTATTATTGATGAAGTTTTTGAAAAAGCTGTGAAAAAGCTTGAAGAATATAAAGCAACTGACAAATATAAGGCTTACTTATTGTCAGGTATATATGCTGCTAAGGCAAGTTTTGATGGCATTGAATGTGAAATATCCATAAGTAGAAATGATGCAACATATGAAAATGACATAAAAGCCCTTGCCGGTGCAAAATGCAATGTGTCTTTGTGTGATAATATTTCGGGAGGAGCTATTGTGTTTTTCCCGAAGATCAGCATTGTGATTGATAATTCTTTTGAGGCACTGCTGAAAGATTGCAGAGAGAAATTTCTTATGACAAAAGAACTGAAAATAAATCTTTAAAGGATAATGCTTTATGAATTTAAATAATCGTATTTTCGGTATAAACGGTCCTGTTGTCACTATCAAAGACACAAAGGATTTTTCTATGTCAGAGATGGTGTATGTTGGTGAAAAAAAGCTTGTTGGTGAAGTAATTGGAATAAATAAAAATTTAACAACCATACAAGTTTATGAAGAAACAACAGGACTAAAGCCGGGCGATATTGTAATAGGCACAGGTGCTCCACTCAATATCACACTAGGGCCCGGAATACTCGACAATATCTTTGACGGAATTGAACGACCTCTAAAGGAGATTGAGGCACTCTCGGGTGCATTTATCTCAGGTGGTGCATCTGTTTCGTCGCTAAACGAAAAAAAACTATGGGATGTGACTATCACTGCTAAGGTTGGTGACAAACTGGATGGCGGAATGGTGTATGCCACACTTCCCGAAACAAAGGCAATTACCCATAAGCTAATGGTGCCACCACATCTAAGCGGTGTTGTGGTGAAGACCGGAGTAAACGGCCAATATCGTGTTAATGATTGCATTGTGGTAATAGTTGACGCCAATGGTACAGAGCATAAGCTCACTTTGTGCCAGAAGTGGCCTATCAGAACACCAAGACCACACAAAACACGTCTTAGCTCGGATATTCCACTTATAACAGGTCAGCGTGTAATAGACACACTCTTCCCTATCGCTAAAGGCGGTGCAGCCGCTATACCGGGAGGATTCGGCACAGGAAAAACAATGACTCAGCACCAGCTTGCAAAATGGTGTAATGCTGATATCATTATATATGTAGGATGCGGTGAGCGTGGAAACGAAATGAGCAATGTGCTTACAGAATTTTCGGAGCTTATTGATCCAAAGACGAAACGCCCTATGACAGATAGAACATCACTTATAGCAAACACATCTAATATGCCTGTTGCGGCACGTGAAGCCTCTATTTACACCGGCGTTACACTGGCAGAATATTATCGTGATATGGGATATGATGTTGCTCTGATGGCAGATTCCACATCAAGATGGGCCGAAGCACTCAGAGAGATATCGGGCAGACTGGAGGAGATGCCTGCTGAAGAGGGATTCCCTGCGTATCTACCATCACGACTAAGCCAATTTTATGAGCGTGCAGGCAGAATAGAAACTCTAGGCGGTGAACAAGGCTCTGTAACCCTTATTGGTGCTGTATCCCCACAGGGCTCTGACTTCTCAGAGCCTGTAACACAGAACACAAAGAGGTTTATAAGAAGCTTTTGGGCGCTTGACAAAAGTCTGGCATATGCAAGACATTATCCTGCAATAAACTGGACCACCAGCTATAGTGAGTATTTTTCTGATTTAGATCCATGGTTTAAAGAGAACTGTGGCGAAGAATTTGTGAAATACCGTAGCGAAATAACAAATCTATTGCAGGAAGAAAACAGACTGATGGAGATAGTTAAGCTAATTGGCTCTGATGTGCTTCCTGATGATCAAAAGCTTGTAATAGAAACTGCTCGTGTAATAAGAATTGGCTTTTTACAGCAAAATGCATTTCATAAAGATGACACATTTGTTTCTTTGGAAAAGCAGAGCCTAATGATGAAAACTATTTTGCATCTGCACAATAGGGCTAAGGAGCTTGTTTCAAAGTATATTCCGATTTCAGAGATAAAATCTGCCGGTCTTTTTGACAAACTGATAAAAATTAAGTATGATATTCCAAATGATAGACTAGATATGTTTGAGGAATACATAAATGAAATAGATATCACGATTGATAAGATTTTAGATTCTCGCAGATAAGATAAAAAATAAAGAAGGGACGGTACTCAGAGTATCATTTACGGAAATTAAATATGATAATAGAATACGTAGGTGTAAATGAAATAAACGGTTCTCTTATTGCGATAGAGGGTGTTAAAGATGCCTTTTATGAAGAAACTGTTGATATAATGCTAGACAATGGCACTGTGCGGCATGGCAGGATAGTTCAACTAGAAGGAGAGAGAGCCGTTATTCAGGTATTTGAAGGCACATCATCTATTTCGCTTACAAATACTAAAACAAGACTCAAAGCAAAGCCGATGGAGATTGCTCTGTCACCTGAGATGATAGGACGTATTTTCGATGGAGTGGGAAAGCCTATAGATGGTCTTGGGGAACTTTTCCCCGATGAATACAAAAACATAAATGGCACACCGATAAATCCTGTTTCCAGAGTTTATCCTAAAAATTATATAAGGACAGGTATTTCGACAATAGACGTGCTCACAACACTAATAAGAGGACAAAAATTGCCTATTTTTTCAGGCTCCGGCATGAGCCATAATGAACTTGCTGTACAGATTGTTCGCCAAGCAGAAATAGCTGACAACGACAAAGGATTTTGCATAGTATTTGCTGCAATGGGTGTAAAAAACGATGTTGCAGACTATTTTAAGAGAAGCTTTGAAGAATCGGGAGTTTTGGAAAAGGTTGTGATGTTCTTAAATCTCTCTAACGACCCTATTATAGAGAGAATTCTCACACCAAGATGTGCACTAACCGCAGCTGAATACCTTGCCTTTGAGCTGAATATGCACGTACTTGTAATTATGACGGATATGACACCATATTGTGAGGCTCTGCGTGAATTTAGTTCGTCGAAGGAAGAAATTCCGGGACGTAAGGGTTACCCTGGTTATTTGTACTCTGATTTGGCATCATTATATGAACGTGCAGGAATGGTGAAAGGAAGTGAAGGCTCGGTGACACAGATACCAATTCTCACCATGCCAAATGATGACATAACTCATCCTATCCCCGACCTCACAGGCTATATAACTGAGGGGCAGATAGTTCTTGACCGTGAGATGAACACCAGGGGTATATTTCCCCCTGTTAATGTGTTACCATCACTATCACGTCTTATGAAAGATGGTATCGGCGAGGGATTCACAAGAGAAGACCACAGTGCCCTTGCAAATCAGCTGTTTTCATCTTATGCAAAGGTTACAGATGCTCGTTCGCTTGCATCTGTAATCGGTGAAGATGAACTAAGCAGTACAGACAAGAAATATATAGAGTTTGGCAGAAAATTTGAAGATGAGTTTGTAAATCAGGGCGATGATGCTAATAGGAGTATCGAGCAAAGCCTTGATTTAGGCTGGAAGCTACTGTCGATTTTGCCAAGGTCAGAGTTAGACAGAATTGATGATTCCCTTCTTAAAAAATATTTACCGAGTGAGGGTGCATAATATATGGAAAATTCAACCGCACCTACAAAAGGTAATCTGATAAATGCAAAAAAGTCGCTCTCCCTCGCCAGGGTAGGATATGAGTTGATGGATAAAAAGCGAAATATCCTTGTGCGAGAGATGATGACGCTAATAGATAGGGCTAATGAGCTGCAGGATAAAATAGACTACGCATATAGCGATGCCTATAAAGCATTGCAACGAGCAAATATAACGCTTGGCTTCTGTAAAGATTTGGCGCAATCTGTGCCTGAGGAAAGAGGACTATCGCTCAACTATAGAAGTGTAATGGGCGTTGAGCTACCGCAACTAAGCCTTAAAAATGATGACAAACTACATCTGCACTATGGGCTTAATGTGAGTAATATTGCCCTTGATGAGGTATATAGCAAGTTTCATCAGGTAAAAATTCTAACAACAAATCTTGCAGAAATAGAAAGCAGTGTGTACAGGCTTGCCATTGCTATAAAAAAATCACAAAAAAGAGCAAACGCTCTTCAAAATATTATAATTCCAAGGTTAGAGTCGCAGATAAGCAACATCACCGAAGCATTGGAAGAAAAAGATCGTGAAGAATTTACAAGAATGAAAGTAATTAAAAAACAAAATTCTAATAATAAAAGGAGTATTTAAATTATGACAACAGCACAAATTTGGGAGTATATAGGTTATTTAGCATCAATCACAGTATTTATTTCATTTCTTATGTCATCTGTTGTAAAGCTAAGATGGGTAAACACTATTGGTTCGTTGATATTTGCAGTGTATGCACTGGCAATAAAATCTTACCCGACTGCCATACTTAACTTTGGTTTAGTAGGAATCAATATTTATTACCTAATAAAAATGAGGAAACGTGAGGAAATCTTTTCAGCTCATTACTGCAGAGTGGATAATGAATTTTTGAAAAGCTTTGTTATGTTTAATGGCAAAGATATACAAAAACATTTTTCAAACTTTACACTGGGTGAAACTGATTCTAACACAGCCATCTTTGTTTATTGCAATCTAACTGCAGCGGGCTTGATTATGGGTAAAAACAACGGCGATGGAACTATGCGTGTTGATCTAGACTATGCAACACCTGAATATCGTGACTGTAGTGTTGGTAAATTCTTATACAAGAAGCTAAAGAGTATGGGCTTTAATAAGCTGATTGCACAAACAGATGACGAAGGCCATAAGAATTATTTAAAATCAATGGGCTTTGTACAGGAAGGAAACAACTTTATAAAAGAGATATAAAAAAATAGTGAGTAGGAGCTAAAAATTAGCCCTACTCTTTTTTTAGATTCGTTTTTCAATCATGCTATTTATGAATATACTAAATCCTTTGTAGCAACAGGAAGTGTGAACTAATATAACCCAAAATATCATCGCTAAGGTAAATTCCAATGCAGATTGTGACGAGGTAATACCGTGAAAAAGCGATAGATGATCTCACTGCTTTTCATTATACAAAAAAGCGACAGCAAGACGCTGTCGCTAATTTAATGATATGTTATTTTGCGTAGTTAATAGCTCTGCTCTCTCGAATAATAGTAACTTTAACCTGACCCGGATATTCTAAATCTGTTTCGATCTTCTTGCAGATATCCCTCGCAAGTGAAACCATCTTTTCATCATTGATAACCTCTGGTTTTACCATTATGCGAATCTCTCTACCGGCTTGAATAGCAAATGAACGATCAACACCCTGGAATGATGATGCGACCTCTTCAAGCTTTTGCAGACGCTTAATGTAGTTTTCAAGATTCTCACGTCTTGCGCCCGGTCTGGCTGCTGATATAGCATCGGCTGCCTGAACAAGACAAGCAACGATAGTTTTGGCTTCTATATCGCCGTGGTGAGCGTGAATAGCATGAACAACGGCATCATGCTCTTTATATTTCTTTGCCATATCCACGCCTATCTCAATATGTGAACCCTCTATTTCGTGGTCGAGAGCTTTGCCGATATCGTGCAACAAACCTGCACGCTTTGCAACTGTAGGATCAAGTCCAAGCTCAGTAGCCATAACACCGGCAAGATAAGACACCTCAAGTGAATGATTGAGAACATTCTGACCATAGCTGGTTCTATAGCGCAATCTACCAAGTAGCTTAATAAGCTCTGGGTGAATACCATTAATTCCTGCAGAAATAACTGCTCTTTCGCCTTCCTCTTTGATTGTAGCCTCAACCTCACGGCGTGCCTTATCAATCATTTCTTCGATTCTGGCCGGATGGATACGTCCATCAGAAATAAGCTTTTCTAATGCGACTCTGGCAATCTCTCTTCTCACCGGTTCAAAGCAAGATAGTGTGATTGCCTCCGGTGTATCATCTATGATAAAGTCTACACCAGTTAATGTTTCAAGGGCACGAATATTTCTTCCCTCTCTACCAATAATTCTACCTTTCATCTCGTCACTTGGCAGTGGCACAACAGAAACAGCTGTTTCTGTAACCTGCTCGGCTGCACATTTTTGAATGGCAAGTGAAATTATGTTTGCTGCTCGGCGCTCCTGTTCCTCATGAAGCTGCTGTTCAAAATCTCTGATTTTAACTGCCTTTTCATGTGCAAGCTCCTGATCAAGCTGCTTTAACAAATAGGCCTTTGCCTGCTCACCCGAAAATCCGGATATTTTTTCAAGAACCTCAAACTGACTCTTTTTCACCATCTCAGCTTCTTCAAGCTTTGACTCAGCCTCTTTGATCTTCTTTGAAAGGATTTCATCTTTCTTTTCGAGATTGTCCATTTTCTTATCGAGGGTTTCTTCCTTTTGCTGGAGTCTTCTCTCCTGACGCTGAACATCCTTTCTTCTCTCAGAAATCTCGTGCTCTGCTTCACTACGCAAACGATGAATTTCATCCTTACCCTCAAGAATTGTTTCTTTCTTCTTAGCTTCGGCTGACTTTACAGCATCGCCTACAATTCTTTTAGCCTCCTGCTCTGCGGAACCAATCTCTGCTTCTGCACGTCTTTTTCTATGGCTCACGCCGGCAAGAAAGCATGACACACCGCTTACAATGGCTGCCAAAGCAATAAAAAGAATAGCCAATCCTATGTCCATCCTTCTGACACCTCCTTAAATTTAATTCCATATTCGTTAGTAATTAACCAAACCCGAAGGTGCCGTTATACAACATTATTCAATTTTAAAGCATTAGTAAGTATATATCATAAATGCACCACATATCAAGTGCGAAAAATATATAGCAAGGCAATCCAGCCTCAGTAAAAATAACAATAAAAAAATAAATTATATAATATAACGGCCCTTAAAGAGTCGAATTAATAAAATGTGCACGGAACAAAATCCGCATCATCCTCTTTTTATAAGGATTGATAATATTATATTACTTTTTAATATGCTTTGTCAAGATTTTTGTGCATACTATTTAATAAAAAAAGCAAACTTACAGGCTATTGCCCATTCAAATCCGATTTTAAATATCAAAACCATAGTGAGTTTACTTCATATACAAATAATATCTCATAATAGCCGAATTTTAAACTATGGTTTTGTGTGATTTATCCTCCGCCCTTAGCTTAGCAATTTTGTCTCTGAGATATGCAGCGTGCTCAAATTCAAGCAATTTTGCCGCCGCCTTCATCTCTTTAGTGAGATCATCTATCAACCTCATTCGCTCTAGCTTTGACAATTTTTTACTCTTTATGCGCTCATCATTGGCATGTGTAGATATTTCCGGAATATCCATCACATTTTTTATAATAGTTTTCGGGGTTATACCGTTCTTTTCGTTATATTCTATTTGAATCTCACGGCGACGAAGTGTTTCCTTTATTGCTGTTTCCATAGACGGTGTAACTGTATCTGCATACATAATAACTGTGCCTTCACTGTTACGAGCAGCACGTCCCATAGTTTGGATGAGTGATCTTGAGCTTCGCAGGAAGCCTTCTTTATCTGCATCGAGTATTGCAACCAGTGATACCTCAGGAATATCAAGTCCTTCCCTCAGAAGATTGATTCCAACGAGCACATCAAACTGACCAAGTCGCAAATCTCTTATTATTTCCATTCTCTCTACAGTGTCTATGTCATGGTGCATATACCTCACCTTTATTCCAAGCGTAGTAAAATATTCGGTGAGGTTCTCTGCCATTTTCTTTGTAAGTGTGGTTACAAGGGTTCGCTCGTTTCTGGCTGAACGCATATTAATCTCAGACACAAGATCATCCAGCTGTCCATCCACCGGTCTTACACTTACAGTAGGATCCAGCAAGCCTGTCGGCCTGATGACCTGTTCGACGACGTTTTCACTCTTTTCCAGCTCAAAATCACCAGGTGTAGCACTGACAAATACAGCCTGATTAATGTGATTATAAAATTCTCCGAAATTAAGCGGTCTATTATCCAGTGCGCTTGGCAATCTAAATCCATAGTCTATAAGGCTTTGTTTTCTCGCTCTGTCACCCTCGAACATTCCTCTCACCTGTGGCAATGTAACATGAGATTCATCAACAAATAACAAATAGTCCTTTGGAAAGTAATCCAGCAATGTATACGGCGTGCTACCGGGGGCTCTGCCTGATAAAATTCTGGAGTAATTCTCTATTCCTGTGCAAAAGCCTATCTCTGTGAGCATCTCGATGTCGTATTCTGTTCTCTGGCGAATTCTCTGTGCTTCGATAAGCTTTCCTGTGCTTTCAAAAAATTTAACTCTCTCGTCTAGCTCTCGTCTGATTTCCTTTACAGCATCACTCATTTTTTCGGGTGGTACTATATAGTGGGATGCCGGATAAATAGCTGCGTGTCGAAGCACTGCGAGCAGTTCGCCGGTGAGTGGGTTTATCTCAGAAATTCGGTCTATCTCGTCGCCAAAAAATTCTACTCTGATTACCGCATCTTTAGATGCAGCCGGAAAAATTTCAACCACATCTCCTCTTACTCTAAATTTATTACGTATAAAATTAATATCATTTCTTTCGTATTGCAATTCTACAAGCTTGTGCAGAAGGTCGTCACGGGATTTTTGCATACCCGGACGCAGTGAAATAACCATATTTTTATAATCAATAGGGTTACCAAGGCTGTATATACACGAAACACTCGCTACAATTATTACATCGTTACGTTCAGAGAGTGCAAGTGTGGCTGAGTGACGCAGTTTGTCTATTTCGTCATTTATAGAGCTGTCTTTTTCTATATAAGTATCAGTAGATGCCACATAAGCTTCCGGCTGATAGTAATCGTAATAGGAAACAAAATATTCTACAGAGTTATTTGGGAAAAAACTCTTAAACTCTGTGCATAGCTGTGCCGCAAGGGTTTTGTTGTGTGCAAGCACCAGAGTTGGGCGATTAAGCTGAGCTATCACGTTTGCCATAGTGAATGTTTTGCCTGAACCTGTGATACCAAGCAAGGTTTGCTCTCTGTTGCCCTCTTGTATGCTTTTCACAAGCTTTTCTATCGCTTTTGGCTGATCGCCGGTCGGCTTATATGAAGACACCAGTTCAAATTTGTTCATGTGTTCAGCTCCTTTTTCTTTTACTAACACTTTTATTATATCACAGTTACACAAGAAGATAAATAGTTTAAAATTTACAGTCTATCAATTATATTTAATAGTTACTCAATGAGTGATAATATAATCAATAAATGCATAGTATATTGTATCAAAAAAGATATAGGGGGATTATTTTATGGATAATCGATTAATCAAAAGGGCAGCTGCACAACTGGGTACTACACCGGAGGAACTTGAAAAATCCTTAAAAAGCGGAAAATTGGCTAGTTCTATGGGACTCACACAAGAACAAGCAGATAGTTTTAATCGTGCATTAAATGACAAGGATTATGCAAAAAAAATATTATCCTCACCACAAGCACAAGAACTGATTAGAAAGCTAAACCAAAAAGAGGGGTAGCCTATGGAAGACTTAAATGATAAAATCTCGGAAATTCTGAACGACCCCTCAGCTATGGAAAAGCTAAAGGGGCTAGCCGGAATGTTCTCGGGAGGGCAAGCGAATACTAAGCCTCCACCGGCAGAGAATAACAGCTTTTCAAACATTACAGATAGCTTAATCGGTGGAAACCAATCCGAAATGCTAAACACTGCTATGAAGCTAATGCCACTGATGAATAAATGTAATCGTGATGACGACACCACCAGATTACTACATTCTTTGCGTCCGCTACTAAGCCATGACCGCCAAAAAAAGCTGGATGAAGCCATAAAAATGCTTCGTATTATGAAAATAATTCCATTGATAAGAGAATTTAATTTAGAATAAAATAATATAAAAAGGGTATGATGCTCGTGCCTGAAAAGTCAAACCAATCTGAGTATAACAACTTGCAAAGGGAGGCCCAGAACAGAGTGAAGCAAATGGAACAATCCAACCGCAGATCACGGTCTTCACCTATGCAAGAACAAAAAAATATTGATAAAAAAGAAAACACCCATGCTGAGTCTCCTGTGGAGATGCACCTGCCACAGTCTAACAGCTCCGGTACTGATTCCATGCCAAGTCTGTTAGATATTATTATGAAAGATAAGGAGAAGAGCCTGATAATTCTGCTCATAATGATTTTGGCAGAGGAAAAAGCTCCCAGTGAAACCATTCTAGCACTGATGTATTTGATTATATAATAATAGCTTAAATTAGCCTTTGTGTATTGACAAATGCTTAATTTTCTTTTATACTTTCTTGTGTATTATTCGCTGGAATTTTGTCAAAAATTTGAGGTGGTTTTTTATGAATAATGTCCCTGAAGCCTTTGGAAGCATGGTTTTTAATGAAACCGTTATGCAACAAAGACTGCCTAGAGATGTCTATAAAGCTATGAAAAAGACAATCTCTGAAGGAAAAAAACTTGATATATCCATAGCCAATATTGTGGCAAACACAATGAAAGACTGGGCAATAGAAAAAGGCGCAACCCACTTTACACATTGGTTTCAGCCAATGACAGGCATCACCGCCGAAAAACATGACAGCTTTATCTCTCCATCTGTGGGAGGCACTGTAATAATGGAATTTTCAGGCAAAGAGCTCGTTAAGGGTGAATCTGATGCGTCCAGTTTCCCATCAGGTGGACTCAGAGCAACATTTGAGGCACGTGGCTACACCGCATGGGATCCCACCTCCTACGCTTTCATAAAAGATAATTCACTATACATACCAACAGCCTTTTGCTCATATAGTGGTGAAGTTTTAGACAAAAAAACACCGCTTTTACGCTCTATGGAAGCACTTAGCAAACAGGCTGTCAGAATATTAAGATTATTTGGAAATGATGAGGTAACCAGTGTAAATAGCACTGTAGGGCCTGAGCAAGAATATTTTCTGGTAGACAGAGAGCTATACAACAAGCGCAAGGATCTGCAATTTACCGGCAGAACCTTGATAGGTGCAAAACCTCCAAAGGGTCAGGAGCTTGAAGATCATTACTTTGGCAGTATAAAACCTCGTGTAACTGCATATATGAAAGAGCTTGACGAGGAATTGTGGAAACTTGGCATATATGCCAAAACAAAGCATAATGAAGTGGCACCGGGCCAACATGAGCTTGCACCAATATTCACAACTACTAACATTGCAACTGATCACAATCAGCTCACAATGGAGGTAATGAAGAAGATTGCCAGAAAACATGGTCTTGCTTGTCTTTTGCATGAAAAACCATTTAACTGTGTTAACGGTAGTGGTAAACATAATAACTGGTCTATCACCACTAACACCGGCATTAATTTGCTTGAACCCGGAGAAACGCCATACGAAAATGCTCAATTTTTGCTTTTCCTGTGCGCTGTTATAAAGGCTGTAGATGAATATCAGGATCTACTGAGAATTTCTGTAGCAAGCGCAGGCAACGATCATCGTCTGGGTTCAAACGAGGCTCCTCCTGCCATTATATCCATGTTTTTGGGCACAGAGCTCAGCGGAATACTAGATTCTATTGAGAATGGTACATCATATGATGGCAAGGAGAAGGAACAGCTAAAAATTGGTGTCCATGTGTTGCCTAGATTTTTCAGAGATACAACAGATAGAAACAGAACATCACCATTTGCTTTCACCGGCAACAAGTTTGAGTTCCGTATGCTCGGTTCTTCTGACTCTATTGCTTGCACCAATATAATGATAAACACCGCTGTAGCAGAAGAATTGTGTGGTTTTGCAGATATTCTTGAAAACGCTGATAACTTCACAGAAGCTTGCGATTCATTAATTAAAAAGACCATCAAGGATCATAAGCGCATTATTTTTGATGGTAATGGATATGATGATGCATGGATAAAAGAAGCTGTAGAAGTAAGAGGTCTGCATAATCTTGAGGCTACACCGGATGCCCTAGAGCATTTTATAGATCAAAGCAACATTGATCTATTCAAAAAGCATAAGGTTTACAACGAATTAGAGGTTTACTCAAGATATGAAATCCTGATTGAAAACTATAGCAAGGTGATAAACATTGAGGCTTTGACACTTGGAGAAATGGTAGAAAAAGACATTCTTCCTGCTGTTTCCAAATATTCAAAGTTCCTTTCCGATTCTATCATAAGCAAAAGAGCAGTGTTGCCAACACTGAAATGCACATTTGAAGAAGATACAATCAGAAAAATAGATTCACTTTCTGATAAACTCTATACAGAATTACACAAGCTTTATAATACTTTGGAGGAAATCAAATCGATTTCTCATAAACTGGAGATTGCAAAGCACTATAAAAACTGCATACTTCCTATTATGTCATCAATCAGAGAAGCCTCTGATGGGCTGGAGCTGATTATTGCAAAGGAATATTGGCCATACCCCACATACGCTGATTTGCTGTTTAGCGTAAATTAAGATTTAAGAACGACTTGTCAAGACAATGTTTTGGTGAGTCGTTATTTTTTTCTCTTTGATAGTATAAATATTTATCCTGTTGAAAAATACGATTAAATACGTACTCGTAATTATTTTTAGAGGTATAAATTTCTTCATTAGTGAAAAAATATGGTAAGAAAACATCTTGGAGGAATGAAAATGAACAAGCCGATGTCAAACAGAGCAATCATACGAGTAATAAGCTTCACACTGGCGGCAGTTATAATGATTGTTTCTGCCGGGGTTATGGGATATAGCTTTGCAATGAAGTACAAAACCTCAATTGAGCAAACATACCAAAATGCCCTTAATCAGCTGTCAGACCGACTCAGCGACCTCACAAACACCCTCACAAAAAGTATGTATGCAAACACTTCTACAGCTAAAAATGAAATTTACACAAAGCTTATAGTATCTTCACAACTGGCAAAGGACTCACTTAGTCTGTTGCCTGTGAATATCAATGAAGAAGAAACCATACAAAAATATTTGTCCCAGATAAGTGATATTGCCACGTATCTTCAAAAAAAATATGATGGTATGGAAGAATTGAGCGATAGTGATGAGGAGCTATTGCTATCACTCAGAGAGTATAGCGAGCAACTTGCGCTAAGTGTAGAAGACACCGCTACATTTTTTACAGATTATGGCGGGCAAATCACATTCTCTGATATGTCTATGAACAACCTTACAAATTCATCAGACACTGACTATTTGAGTAATCTAGACCCTACCTTCAGAAATATAAACGGTGAATTTACAAATTATCCATCGCTTATTTATGATGGCCCTTTCTCAGATCATCTGTTACAGGCCACACCTAAGCTTACCAAAAATTGCAAAGAATACTCTGTGAATGAGGCACGATATGCGGCATCCATGTTCTTGAATTGCGATGAAAACGAGCTTAAGCTTTCTAATGAAACAAAAAACAACTTGCCACTGTATCATTTTATAACCAAAGATGAGAAAACAGATGTAAGTATAACTAAGTTTGGAGGATTTGTGGAATCGTTTCACAAGAGAGTGACACCAAACGAACCAAAGCTTAGCTATGATGATGCTATGCAAAAGGCAGAATTTTATTTAAAAGAGAAACACTATGATAATATGAGCCCTAGTTATGGATTTATTTCAAATGGTGTTGCTACCTTTAATTTTGCTTATAACCAAGATGGCGTGATTTGCTACAACGATCTAATAAAAGTTGGCGTGTCGATAGGCAATGGAGAAATAGTATCCTTTAGTGCTACCGGATATATAATGAACCATTGCAAACGAGAGCTCGCCAAAGGCTCTATAACAATCGGGCAGGCGTCCAAAAATCTTAGTGATAAGCTTGTCATAAAAAAAGAAAACACCACATTAATCCCGACCGGCGGAAATAATGAGGTGTTATGTTATGAATTTCTCTGTAATGGTGAGGATGATGACACCATTCTTGTTTATATAAACGCAAACACTGGCTTGGAAGAAAATATCTATATATTGCTGGAAAGCAAAAACGGATATCTCACCATATGATTATCTGAGGTTAATATATACCATATAGCCTGCATATCCCAAAAGGAATAAGATACCCTCAAATCTGGAAATCGACTTGCTCTTAAATGTAAAGAGGAACGCAAGAACTGCCACTGCAAGCGCAACAGATATATCTATAATTGTATCAAATCCAAATGAAATTGGATGGATAGATGATGCCATGCCTAAGATAAAAATCATATTAAAAATGCATGATCCTATCGCATTGCCTAGTGCAATATCAGTTTGACCTCTCTTAGTGGCAACAATACTTGTAACAAGCTCTGGTAATGATGTGCCAATCGAAATAATGGTGAGACCTATTATTGTTTCACTGATGCCAAAGCTCTCTGCTATTAAACAGGCATTATCTACTACAAGATCACCACCAAAAATTACTGTCGCAATACCTACAATTATAAAAAGTACGCTCTTCCATGCAGGCATAACCTTGTAGTCCTCTTCTTGATTGCTCTCCTTTGAGCGTATACCTGTTATTATCATAAGTGCCATAAAACCTACAAACATCGCAAGCAATATGATTCCATTGATACGACCAAGTGTGCAATCCAGTCCAAGCAGTAAGGTTGCCAGTGTAACTGCTATACAGATTGGTATATCCCTCTTGATGAGTGCATTGTCTACAAGTACAGGCTTTATTAATGCGCACGCACCCACAACTACAAGAATATTAAACACATTAGATCCAACCACGTTGCTCACCGCTATGGCTGAACTATTGTCTACGCTGGCTGTAATGCTTACAGCCGCCTCCGGTGCGCTGGTTCCCATAGAAACAATTGTAAGACCTATAATTAATGATGGTACCTTGAGCAATTTTGCCACAGATGCGCTACCTTCTACAAACACATCGGCTCCTTTGATAAGTAAGACAAATCCTACCAGAAGCAACAAGTATTTTAGCATAAAAAATCCACTTCCCTATTTTGTTTTTAAACCTGACTATTAGAAATGTAAAAAGTTACATCAGGAGTCTGGTTTTTGATTATATCATCACAAAATATTATTGTCAATCAACTCATAATTATTATTTTATGTGACTTCGTAACCAGGTATAATTTTTATTTATATTAAAAGTAAAAAAATACTTAAAAAGTGTTTACATTTGGGTATGCTTATGATATAATTCCAATGTTGCCCAATCACGGTTTCGGGTGTAAGCCTGTTTTAAGGATTCACCTTCCCGTTACTGAGATTGTGAGCAAGAGTGCTTGTTCTAAGGCAAAATATTTTAAAAAGGTGGAAAACACAATGCTACAAGAAAGAAAAAACGAAATCATGGCAGAATATGCTACTCATGAGGGCGACACAGGCTCTCCTGAAGTACAAATTGCTCTCCTCTCAGAGAGAATCAGAGATCTCACAGAGCACTTGAAGATTCATAAGAAGGATCACCACTCACGCAGAGGCTTGCTTAAGATGGTAGGACACAGAAGAAGCCTTCTCAACTACTTAAAGAAGGTTGATATTGAGAGATATCGTTCTATAGTAAGCAGACTCGGTCTCCGTAAATAATTTGTATTTTTTGGGGCAGGGAGCTTGATGCTTTCTGCCCTATATTTTGCTTTTTTGAAAAAACTTGTGTATTATCGGCGTGGGTTAGCAGTGAAACGACTGGTTAATAACTAATTTGAGCAGTGGTTTTATTGCTAAACACTGCCGACTTAATGTAGAAAATATTTATTAAGAAAGGTGTTTATTTTATGGAAATGATTTTTAAGAATTTCAGAACTTTTGAAACAGAGTTCGCTGGCAGACCTCTTATAATCGAAACAGGTAAAATTGCACAGCTTGCAAACGGAAGCTGTCTTGTAAGATATGGCGACACTGTTGTAAACGTAGCTGTTACAGCTGCTGCAAAGCCACGTGATGGCGTAGACTTCTTCCCTCTTTCTGTTGACTATGAAGAGAAGATGTATTCTATTGGTAAAATTCCCGGTTCATATCTCAAGAGAGAAGGCAGACCTTCTGAAAAGGCTATCCTTGTTTCAAGAGTTATCGATAGACCTATCCGTCCTCTATTCCCTAAGGATATGAGAAACGATGTATCTGTAGTATGCTCTGTTATGAGTGTAGATTTAGACTGCTCACCTGAAATCGCAGCAATGGTGGGTACATCAATCGCAATCAGCATCTCTGATATTCCATGGAACGGCCCAATCAGTGCTGTTTCTGTAGGTATGATTGATGGCGAATATGTTATTAACCCTACATTTGAGCAGAGAAAGGTTTCTAGAATGTCTACAACAGTAGCTTCCACTGATAGCCGTATAGCTATGATCGAGGCTGGTGCAGACCGTGTAACCGATGAAGAAATGTATAATGCTATCATGGCAGGTCATGAAGCTAACCAGAAGATAATTGAGTTTATCAAGGGAATCCAGAAAGAGATTGGTAAAGAAAAGTTCAGCTATCCAAGCAACGAGCCAGATCACGATATGTTCGATGCTATCTTTAACTTTGCTTGCGAAGATGTAAAGTCTGCTCTTGATACTGATGATAAAACTGTAAGAGATGAAAACTTAAAACCAATATATGAGGCTGTACACGCTAAGTTCGACGAGATCTATCCGGAAATGGAAGCCAAAATCGACGAATGTATGTACAAAACTCAGAAGACTATCGTAAGACGTTGGCTCTTGGATGAGCAGAAGCGTGTAGACGGTAGAGGAATGAACGATATGCGTCCTCTCGCAAGCGAAGTAGGATTGTTGCCAAGAGTTCACGGTACAGGATTGTTCACAAGAGGTCAAACTCAGGTTCTCACTTGTGCCACACTCGGCCCTGTAGCAGACAAGCAGTTATTAGACGGTATAGACGGTGAGGAAGAAAAGAGATATATCCATCACTACAATTTCCCATCATACTCTGTAGGTGAAACAAAGCCAAGCAGAGGTCCCGGCAGACGTGAGATCGGCCATGGTGCCCTTGCAGAGAGAGCATTGGTTCCTGTTATCCCATCTGTTGAAGATTTCCCATATGCTATCAGACTTGTTTCTGAAGTTGTTTCCTCTAACGGATCTACATCTCAGGGTAGTATCTGTGGCTCTACACTTGCACTTATGGATGCCGGTGTACCGATTAAAGAGCCTGTAGCAGGTATTTCATGCGGACTTATCACAGAGGGCGACCGCTGGATGACAATGGTTGATATCCAAGGATTGGAAGACTTCTTCGGCGATATGGACTTTAAGGTAGCCGGTACTCATACCGGTATCACAGCTATTCAGATGGACCTCAAAATTAGTGGTCTTACACCTGAAATGGTTAAAGAAGCTCTTGAGAAGACTCATAAAGCTCGTCTTTATATTCTCGATGAAATCATGCTCAAGGCTATAGCAGAGCCAAGAAAAGAGCTTTCTCCATATGCACCAAAAATGCTCACTACAACTATCAATCCAGAGAAGATTGGTGATGTTATCGGAAAGAGTGGTAAGATCATTCAGAAGATTCAGGCTGACTGCGAATGTAAGATTGACATTGAGGATGACGGTCATGTATTTATCAGCGGTCTTAATCTTGACAAGTGTAATCACGCTTTGCAGATCGTGGAGACTATTGCAAATGATCTTGTACCGGGTGATGTTTATTATGGCAAGGTAACAAAAATTATGGAATTTGGTGCATTTGTAGAGATAGTACCAGGCAAAGAAGGCTTGTGCCATATCTCCCAGCTAGACGTTAAACGCACTGATAAGGTGACTGACGTGGTAAGCGAAGGTGACGAGATTATGGTTGCTGTGCTTGAAACCGACGAAAAAGGCAGATTAAATCTCTCCAGACGTGAGGCACTCATTAAAGTAAACGGAGCAGTACCTGAGAATGATTTGAGCGAAGAAAAGCCACGTGCTCCTAGAAGATCAAACGGAAGTCGCCGTTTCAACAACAAAAAGTAATTTGTAATAAATAAACTAAATGCCGTCAAAAATTTGGCGGCATTTGTTATGTGTTAAAATAATAGACAGTCAATTTCTTGTTTATACGTTTACAATTATCAATTACATATTTCGTGCCTTTTGATTTTCCATCCCACAGTGCAACTACAATATCAGCGTAATTAATAATATCTAAGTTTCTGCGCAACGGCGCAATTCTCCCATATTTCTTATAATTTGGAGAAAATTCGGTTATTGTTATATTATTCTCAATTGCGTATCCTTTAGCACAGGTATCAATACCTCTTGCGCCCCCGGAAACAATCTCAGTTGCCGTGCATGGTAGGTATTTTTCAATATCCTCAATGATCAGTTTTCTTGAGCCCACTACTGCAATTTTCATATTGATCAATCCCTTGCTTTATTTTAGATTTAATTTAACGTTATTTTTATTTGTGTTTAAACATAATTAAAGTTTATTATAAACATTATAACATAAAATAAATATAAAATAAACACATAATAAATACAAAAAGGACGGAATGATTATGAAAAACTTATCTATACGAATAGATGACAAGCTTCTACACAAATTACACATCGTATCCGACTACGAAGGACGTAGCTGTAACGGACAAATACTTGTTCTTATCAGAGACCTTGTAGAAAAATATGAAGAAAAGCATGGTAAAATAGAAATTTAAATTTAAGCAAATTTTCTTAAAACATTTTTCCTTATTGATATTGCCCGATACCACTTGACAAATATTTCTTTAGACTTTATAATCTAATTGTATTAATTCAAATAGTACAATTAGATTATTTTTTTGAAATAAAATTTCATTAGATTCATGGCTAATCGAGCTAGCTTGGTTGATTTTTTTCGCAATATGCAATATAATGTTAAATCTAAAGTACAAGCTTAAATTGAGGTCAATATATGAAGTTAATAATAGCCGAAAAACCTAGTCTTGCACGTAATATATGTGCCGGAATCGGTGAAATGAAAAAGAAAAATGGATATTATGAAGGTCGAGGATATATAGTAAGTTGGGCTTTCGGTCATTTGTTTAGTCTTTATGACGTAGATGATTATAGTGATACAAAAGAGCAAACCAGATGGACAATGGACAACCTGCCATTCTTTCCTAAAGAGTTTAAATTCAAGCTTAGAGGCAATGACAATGGCGTAAAAAAACAGTTTGAGATAATAAAAGAGCTGTGCAACCGTGAAGACGTGGACACTATTATAAACGCAGGCGACGCAGACAGAGAAGGAGAAATTATAGTCCGCCTATGCGTGAACAATTCACTCAAAGAAAATCATAACAAGTCATTATTGCGCATATGGTTGCCAGACCAAACACCACAGACCGTAAAAAAAGCTCTAACAGAGCTAAAACCGGAAAGCGAATATGACAACCTCGCAAATGAGGGCTTTGGCAGAACATACATAGACTGGCTGTTTGGCATAAACTACACCAGATACGCAACCTTAAAATCAGGTGCTTTTTTGCGAGTTGGCAGAGTTATTATACCTATTGTAAAAACTATTTACGACCGTGATATGTTAATCAAAGACTTTGTTCCCGAAAAATATTATGGAATTGTGAGCAAAGAAAAAACAAATGATTATGAAATAGAACTCACAAGCAAAGAAAAGTTCAAAAACACTCAACTAGATAGAGCAAAATGTCTTTGTGATAAATATAATAGCTGTGAAGCAATTGTTAAGAACGTTAAAAAGAAAAAAGAAACGTTAAACCCCGGAAAGCTTTTTTCACTATCAAAACTACAAAATGTTGTCGGAAAAATGTATAAGCTTCCACCCGATAAAACATTGAGCATAGCACAGTCACTATACGAAAAAGGCTATCTCACCTACCCCAGATCTAACTCTGAGTATTTGGCGGAAGCTGAAAAAGATAAAATAAAGCAAATAATAAACGAGGTATCAAAAATAGGATATCCCGTAAAATTCAAGGATAAAAAAACTATTTTCGACGATAAAAAGATCGAATCGCACTCTGCTATAACACCAACCTATAAAATTCCACAAAAAAATTCTATATCAGATGAAGAATTCAAGGTCTATCAAATAGTATTTAAGCGATTTGTTGCTGTTTTTTGCAGTGAAGATTGTATCGCTAACAAAACAGAAATTAAAATTAGTGTAGGAGACTATGAAGAATTCACATTAAACGGTACGGTGATCGTTGAGCCCGGATTCACCAAATTTGAAGCCCCGAACGTAAAAAATAAGGTTTTGCCTGCATTAAGTGTAGGTGACAAGGTAAATATCAACTTCATGCCAAAAGAAAAGGAAACCTCTGCACCAAAGCACTACACAGTGGAAA
The DNA here is from genome assembly GCA_016296885.1 of Clostridiaceae bacterium. Classification (GTDB taxonomy): domain Bacteria; phylum Bacillota; class Clostridia; order Oscillospirales; family Acutalibacteraceae; genus JAEEHZ01. The sequence continues at coordinate 46,822 of JAEDHT010000008.1, forward strand.
CGCTGAACAATTTTCTCAAAAATCCATATCGTGATATCAAAGCTGAAGCAAGCGAAAGCGAAAACGAAGATGATATGGAAGAATACAAGGCTCTCTTTGAGGGTGTGGAAATAGGCACTGAAGCCACCAGAGCCTCAATTATAGGCAATGCCATATCATCTGAATACATCGCACTAAAAAACAATACATACACTATCCAAAAAAATGGCATCTTCCTAATAGAATCACTTATGAAGATGAATATAAACATGGATAGAGAAAAAACTGCTCACCTAGGCAGGGCGCTCAAAAAGATTTTTCGTAATGAAATAAGCGTTCAAGACGGAATCAAGATTGCAGAAGATGAGATAAGCGAAGTATTTAAAAGGACACCGGTTGATCCCGAGAACGATACAGACACAGGCATTGCTTTTCAGAATATTGGTGTGTGCCCTGTGTGTGGCAAGGATATTATAAGAGGCAGATACTATTATGGATGCAGTGGATATAAGGACGGCTGTAGCTTCAAAATTCCACTCTATCTCTGCAAGCGCAATATCCCTGTAAGTGCGGCAAAAGACCTACTGACAAACGGCAAAACTGTAAAATTAAAAGGATTTATATCTAAAAAAGGTACTACATTTGACGCAGTATTAATTACTAGTGACAATGGAGTAGCCTTCGATTTTAAATAAAAAAGCAAAAGGAGAATATCCATGCTGAAAAGTTTAAAGAATAAATGTCTCGACTGCAAAAACTGTAATTTATGCGAAACAAGACATAATGTGGTCTTTGGCGTCGGAAATGAAAAAACAGATATAATGTTTATTGGTGAAGGTCCCGGCGAACAAGAGGATCTTAAGGGCGAGCCATTTGTAGGTAGGGCTGGTATGTTGCTTGATAAACTTCTTAATTCTATCCACCTGGACAGACACGAGAATATTTACATAGCTAACATTGTTAAGTGTCGTCCTCCGCAAAACAGAGATCCTAAACCGGAAGAGCAGGATATGTGCCTAACATGGCTGTATGAGCAAATACGCATAATCGAGCCAAAAATAATCGTATGTCTAGGCAGAATAGCCGCAGCAAAAATGATTGATCCGGATATAAAGATAATGAGGGATCACGGAAAAATCTATAGAAAAGACGGACTTATTATGATGCCTATTCTTCACCCTGCGGCAATCCTACGAAATCAACATCTACTGCCTGAAACATTTGGAGATTTTTTGCGTCTGAGAGATGAGTTAGAAAAAATAAGCGGTTAATAATTATATTTTAACTATGATTGGAAATTCTATATATGACTTCAAAGAAAAAAATAAGCATTCTTTTGCTTGTAACAATGATAATTAGCCTTTCGATAAGTATATTTTTTATATATAACAAGCAAGGCTATCATGAGGACGAGTTACTTACCTTTAATCTGGCAAACTCTTCCTATGAGCTTAGTGCTGACGGAGAATGGTATAGTTTTGATGACTTTAATTCATATTTATCTGTATCTGATAGTAACAGATTTGACTATACCATGGTGTATGAAAATCAGATAAAAGATGGCGTGCATCCTCCACTGTATTATTTACTTTTTCACAGCATATGCTCGCTGTTCCCAGATATTTTTAGCAAATGGCTTCCATTTGTTCTGAATGCGTGCTTTATGATGGGAGCAATATATTTTCTCTTTAAGACTGCTGCTCTGATTTGCAGAAACAACACCTATGCCCTACTTGCTGCTATAGCATATGCCATGGGTCTTGCGTGCATTACCACGACAATTTATATCAGAATGTATGCTATGCTCACGTTTTTTGTTGTGCTTTTCTCTTATATGACATTGTTTTTATATAGAAACTATGAAAATGTAAAAACTAAGCATTTTGTCATTTTTTGCATTGTGGCATTTCTGGGCAATTTGACACATTACTATTTTATTCTCTTTGAAGTGCTGGTGGGCATTACTCTGCTTATAATCACAATTAAACGCAAAAATGCCTTTAGCATAAAAAAATATATTATTGCAGGAGTATTGGCAGCAGTAGCATCACTAGGTGTATATCCATTTATCATAACTAACGTGCTGTCGGGCAACAGAGGGCTTGATGCAGGCAACATCTCTATAGATTTTGTGACCATACTGACATATGGCGTTTATAAAATCCGTACATATATGCAGATAATATCCAAAGAAATTTTTGCTGATCAGATATGGTTATTTGTGTTATGTTGCGTGCTGTTATTAGTATCGTTGATATATGCTAGATTTATAAGAAAAACAAAAATTACTGACGAAGCTAAAATTATATTTATTCCTGCTTTAATCTTTCTGATTGGCATTATGATAGCTTCACCTTTTAACAGCGATAGATATATAATGGCTGTGATGCCATTTGTTGTAATGGTGTTTGTGTTTGGTATAGCTATGCTATTAAAAAGATTTTTCAGTCGAAAAATTGTTTGCATTGTGTTAACGACCGGCATTTTGTTGACTAATATACTAGCATTGATCACCGTTTCACCATACTACACATACGGCAAGACAAATCTTTATGACAAAAAAACATATAACTGCATATTTGTAGGAACATCTATCATGGAGTGGAATAAAAGCATCGATAAGCTGATGCAATATGATAATGTTATGATGGTGACTGCACCACTAAACATGGACTTTATGGACGATTTGGACTCTTTTGCAAATGGGCGTGGAGTGGTTACAAACGGTAAGATTGATAGACTTGCAAAATCTTTTATAGATTCTGCAAACTCCGGCTCAGATAATATTTGTCTTGACAAGATATCTGACAATGCGAAATTGTCACAGCTTGATGATGTCACATTATATATATCACAGCTTTGCGACAGAGAATATATAATAGATTATGTGCTTTCTAATACAGATTTTACAAAATATGAGATTGTCCAAGAGGATTACGATTTCAACGATTTCTTTAACTGGTATGACTATTTTGCAGAGACCGAGTCCTACTGCAATGTGTATAGATTTTACAAAGAAAAATGAACTATGAAAGGAAGATACAAGTCTTTGTGACAACTGGTATCTTAGGTTATAAATTATGTTTGATTCAGATAGATCAAATGCTATTGGAATATCATTCTCAGGCGGTGGTCTGCAAGGTATAGCACATATAGGTGCTATACGAGCATTATATGAGCTGGGTGTAAAACCCCAGTATGTATCCGGAACCAGCTCAGGTTCGGTTATAGCTGCTCTGTTGGCTATGGGATATTCGCCTGATGAAATGAAAATAGCCGCAACAAAGCACTGGAAAACTCTTGCAGATATAGACCGTAGTTTTATCTTCAAATCCCTCGTACAATTTAGTGTAAATAAAAAAATTAAAAAAGATGGTGTTAAATCGGGCGAAATTATCTCTGATGTGGTTAAACAGATGATGGACGAAAAAGGGATAAAGGGATTCTCTGACTTACCCATTAATCTATCTATATGCACTGTGGATACAAACACAACAGATGAATGTATCTTTACCACTTGTGATGAGCATCTAGAAAACGAGCATATGCACTACATAACAGGTGCTCCTCTGGAGCTTGCTGTAAGAGCCAGTATGTCGTTCCCCGGTATTTATACTACTTGCTCATATGACAAATACAATTTTATAGACGGTGGAGCAAAGGATAATTTGCCTGTCAAAATTCTGCGTGATATGGGTGTTGGCAAGGTGCTTGCACTTGGATTTGATATAACAGACTATACACCATCTGTAGGACTTGATGGCATAGTAAAGGTGGTGCTGAGGGCACTCGACCTATATTCTATTGATAGTACAAGAGAATCTATGAAGCTGGCAGATCTTGCCATCCAGATAAAAAATGAAAACACAGCACTTTTTGCTATAGATAATGTAGAAAAAACTATAGAAGAAGGCTACAATGCAGTGATGAATCAAAAAGATAAAATAATTGAAATATTCTGCAAATAATAATACGGCAACATACGAGTTAAAACAAACTCATATGTTGCCGTTAGTTTATTTAATATAATTATTCAGCGTTGTATCCGTCATGGAAGTCAGGAGAGTGATCAGGTATACCGTCATTATCAAAATCGCAATCGTGGTCGTAATCCAAATCAGGGCCATGATCGTGATGATCGTGTGTGCATACTCCCATAAACTCACCTGCTCTTACATTCATACGCTTCTTTTCACATTCTACCTGCTCAGAAAGAATGTTTTTAAAATCATTTGAATTTTTCACATTTTTTATCTCAAGCACAGGCATACTCTTATCCTGCGATGATAAGGTGATTGTACCCAAACCAAACATTTTTTGAAAAAGGTTACGCTTGCGGGAAATATCAAGCACCCTATAAAGAAGAATTTCCTCCTCGGTAGTTGTAAAAAATCCTGAATATACTATCAATTTTTTCTCAGTAAGAAGATATTTTGTAAATGTAAATGGTAGTCCAAAAAAACTTAATCTTTTTCTCTCCTGAGTTATCAATCTACCGCTTGCTGATGATTCTTTAAAATCTGACATATCTTGTTAGCTCCTCCACTGTGGTTATTTTAAATTCTATGTGCCCAATCAATCGCCAAAGCAGATGCCAAGCTCTCTGGCACTCTGAATCACCGGTGAATCTGTTGGAACTGTCTTTATCTTGCCTGCTACCTCTTCAAGTGGTACTGCGACTATGTCGTTTCCCTTAACGGCAACCATATTTCCGTATTTTTTCTCTATGATAAGCTGTGCGGCAGCTGTGCCAAGTCTGGAAGAAAGCACTCTGTCATAAGGACACGGACTGCCACCTCTCTGGAAATGACCGGGCACTGTAACTCTTGTTTCCTGACCAGTAGCCTCCTCTATCTCGTGTGCCAGTTTATATGAGATTGATGGATAAGGAATCTGAGCCATAGCCTGCTTACGCTGTTTTTTTGGTAATGAGGCGTATTCCTTTGATATAGCACCCTCGGCAACTGCAAGAATAGAGAAGTTTTTTCCGCTCTCGGTGCGGGCTTTTAATGTCTTGATAACAGACTTAAGATCATATGGTATCTCCGGTATCAAGATAATATCTGCACCGCCTGCTATACCTGCATAAAGTGTAAGCCAACCGGCCTTGTGTCCCATTAGCTCTACTATGAAAACTCTGCCATGTGATGTGGCTGTGGTGTGTATACAATCGATAACATTTGTAGCGATATCTACAGCACTTTGGAATCCAAATGTCATATCTGTTCCCCACAGGTCATTATCAATAGTCTTTGGCAGTGAAACCACGTTAAGACCTTCTTCTCTTAGAAGATTTGCTGTTTTTTGAGTGCCATTACCGCCTAATATAGCAATGCAATCCAGCTTCATCTTCTTGTAATTTTCCTTCATGGCCGCAACCTTATCTACGTTGTCTGCCTCGTCAATCACACGCATAAGCTTGAATGGCTGACGTGATGTGCCTAGGATAGTGCCACCCATTGTAAGGATGCCGGAAAGGTCTTTTTTCTCCAGTTTTTTATAATTACCATGTATTAGACCTTTGTAACCATCTTGTATACCGATAATTTCAAGCTTTTCTTCGCCATAATGCTCATATAGTGCCTTGGCAACACCTCTTATTGTTGCATTTAGTCCTTGGCAATCTCCACCGCTTGTTAAAATACCTATTCTTTTCATTGCTGACATCCTTTCCTATTAATTTTAATTATCTTCGTTTTTGATTTCTTTGCTTTCCTCGTATTTTTGCTTTGCTTCGAGTTGTGCTCTTTTCGCTAACTGTGAAAGCTCTTTTTGGCTATTGCATTTCTTTTTGCCACGTCTGTCCACAAGTGCATAAGAAGTGTCGCTATGCTGTAGGCGTCTGTTAATCGTATCTCTGAGTGAGACATCTATAATTTCACACACACGTGCTCTAAGCTCTTCATCAAGCACAGGAAACACAAGCTCCACTCTACGATCAAGGTTTCTAGGCATCCAGTCGGCACTGCCCATATATATGAGCCTGTCACCGTTATTTTCAAAAATAAAAATTCTACTATGCTCAAGCAGTTGACCTACAATACTATTCACAGTAATATTTTCACTGATACCCTCTATGCCGGGTATCAGACAGCATATCCCACGCACGATAAGCTGTATCTTCACTCCTGCTTGGGATGCCTTATACAATAGCTTGATTATCTCCGGATCAACTAGTGAATTAACCTTAGCTATAATGCCTGACGGAAGTCCTTTTAGGGAATTTTCTGTTTCTGCCTTTATTTTCTCTTCAAAAAAGCTCCTCATGCCTTTTGGCGCTACAATAAATCTGTTGTATTCGGGAGGTTTGGAATAACCTGTGAGCACATTAAACAAACATGAGGCATCTTCACCATAGTCCTCACGGCAAGTAAACATACCAATGTCTGTATAGAATCGGGCTGTGATATCGTTATAATTGCCGGTACCCATATGGATATATCTGCGAATACCATTTTCCTCTTTGCGCACCACAAGGGCTATTTTACAGTGAGTTTTGAGACCGTGCACTCCATATATAACATGGCAACCTGCTTTTTCAAGCTTTTTAGCCCAATGAATATTATTCTCCTCGTCAAAGCGTGCCTTTAGCTCTACTAAGACCGTGACCTGCTTGCCATTTTCGGCTGCTCTTATGAGAGCATCAATTATAGGGGACTTTCCGCTCACACGATACAAAGTCTGCTTTATTGCAAGCACGTTTTCATCGTCAGCAGCCTGCCTGATAAAGTTTACCACTGTGCTGAAGCTTTCATAAGGATGATGCACAAGACGATCCTTTTCCCTGATAGCCTCAAACACATCATCGTATCCATAAAACTCCGCCGGTGGATCTACCGGAACTATTGGTTTAAACATATGTTCCGGATAGTCATCCATCGATGAAAACTTGGATAAGAACGTGAGATCAAGTGGTCCATGCTGATGATAGATATCACAAGGTTCCACATCAAGCATAGTAATAAGGAATTTTTCTAATTCCTTGTCGCACGCCCCTTGAAGCTCAAGTCGAATAGGCTTACCCCTCTTGCGCTTCTTAATAGATTTTTCTATCTCTATCAGCAAATCGTCAGCCTCTTCATCAATTTCAAGATCGCTGTCTCTTGTTATTCTGAATATACATGATGATTTTATCTTATAAACCTCAAATACATCTTTAAGATTATCAAGAATTACATTTTCCAATAATATAAATTCTTTTTTACCACTCTGAGATGGCAACTCAAGAAATCTAGGCAATATAGATGGAACCTGCAAAAGTGCAAATGCATTCTCCTTATCCTCTGTGCGGAGTCTAACTGCGATATTCACGGTTTTGTTTCCAAGCAAAGGGAATGGTCTGCTTGTGTCTACAGCTAGCGGGGTTAGCACAGGAAAGACTATATGCATAAAATATTTTTTTGTAAATTTCTTTTGCTTATCATTAAGATCCTGCAAGCTTAAAAAATGAAATCCGTATTTCTTTAGTGCAGGTATCAGCGAACGATTATAGCAATTATATTGCTTTTCGGAAAAGCGATGAATCTTTTCACTTAGCTTTTCCATCTGCATTTTGGGTGATAAGCCTGATGGGTCCGGGGATGTGTAATTAGAATGAATCTGTTCTGAAATTCCAGCCACTCTCACCATAAAGAACTCGTCAAGGTTTGATGCTGTTATAGATAAAAACTTCATTCTTTCAAAGATTGGATTTTCCTTTTCAAAGGCTTCCTCAAGCACACGATTATTAAAGTCCATCCAGCTTAACTCTCTGTTATGATATGGATAACCATACTTTGTTTTGGGTGAAACGTGTACCTTCTTTTTTTGTTTTTTTCCCATGACTTTGTTTTCTTAACCCCCTTTATCAGATTTTTGAACGTATCATATCATTCATATCATACATACCGCTTTTTTTATCTTTTAAAAATTCAGAAGCTCTTATTGCACCCTGTGCAAACACAGTTTTCGATTGTGCGCTGTGAGATACTGTGATAACCTCGTCATTGCCTGCGAAAATTATTTCATGCTCACCTACTATTGTTCCTCCTCTTACTGAGTGTATGCCAATCTCTTTTTTATCACGTCTTTTTCTCACGTTATGGCGGTCATATATGTATTTATGTTCATTAGATTCATTCACAGCGTTTGCAATCATAAATGCTGTTCCGCTAGGTGCATCGAGCTTGAGATTGTGATGCTTCTCTATGATCTCAATATCAAAATCGCTACCTAAGGTCTTTGCCGCTGTCTTTGCAAGTGAAATCAGTAGATTTATACCTATTGACATATTACCCGAATAAAATATCGGAATTTTTTCACTTGCCTTTTTAATTTTTACTACATCATTTTCAGAAAGTCCTGTTGTACAGATTACACAGGGGTTTTTGTGCTTTATGGCATATGAAAGCAGATTTTGAAGCACTGATGGATGCGAAAAATCAATTATAACAGCGCCGGGATATTCCCTCATATTGCCAAAGCTCTTAAAAACAGGAAATCTTGTTTCCGATTCAGCAAACACATCTACACCTGCTACCACCGAAAAGTCCTCAGTTTGAGAGGCTATAGCGGAAATGTTTTTACCCATTTTTCCGTTACATCCGCACAAAATTATTTCTGTCATACTCATACCCCTTTTCACATCCTGAAAAATTAGTTTATGTATTTTATAGTAGTCCGTATTTTTTCATACAGCTCTTCAGCTTTTCCAATTCACCATCTGCCATTGGAACAAGTGGCATACGGCAGTTTCCGCAATTATATCCCAACAGATTCATAGCCGCTTTAACAGGTATCGGATTAACATCCATAAATAATGCATTCATAAGCTCCAGATATTTGAGCTGAAGTCTGGAACCCTCACGGATATCGCTATTTAGCATAGCCTGAGTGAGCGCATGACATTCTCTTGGCATAATATTGGAAAAAACAGATATAACACCCTTAGCGCCAAGTGACATTAAAGGCACTGTCTGATCGTCATTGCCTGAATATACTGTGAGATCATCCCCGCATAGAGATATCGTCTTAGCCACACTTGAGATATCGCCATTGGCTTCTTTTGTGGCTACGATATTTGGATGTTTAGACAGTCTGTAATAAGTATCAGGCTTAATGTTTACGCCTGTTCTTGACGGAACATTGTAAAGTATCACCGGTATATCTATGCTGTCTGCAATCATGTTATAATGCTGAACTAAGCCATCTTGTGATGTCTTGTTGTAATATGGTGTAACACACAGCACAGCATCTGCGCCCAGCTCCTCTGCCTTTTTAGAACGCATTATACTATAATTAGTGTCATTACTGCCCGTTCCTACTATGATAGGCACTCTGCCCTTTGCCCTTTGCACTGTGATGTCTACAAGTCTTTCACGCTCTTCGTTGTGCATACACACAGATTCGCCTGTTGTTCCCATAACCACAAGGGCATCTGTTCCATTTTCTATTTGAAAATCTACAAGCTTTTCATAAACATCATAATTTACAGAACCATCCTCATAAAGCGGTGTAACAAGTGCTACCGCCGCACCCTCAAATATAACTTTTTTCATTAAAATTATCTCCCCTAAAAAATTAGTCGATATATCCCTCAGCACAAAGCAACTCTGCCATGAGCACAGCTCCACCGGCGGCACCTCTTAATGTGTTGTGAGACATACATATGAATTTAACGTCATATTGAGTATCCTCTCTCAATCTACCCACAGATATTGCCATACCATTTTCCAGATTTCTCTCACTCTTTATCTGAGGACGATCATTCTCCTCGAAATAATAGACAAATTGCTTAGGCGCACTGGGCAGGTTTAGCTCCTGAGCTCTTCCTTTATAATTAACCATTCTTGCTTTTAAATCATCTATAGACACTTTCTCTTTAAACGATACAAACACAGCGGCTGTATGACCGTCAGTGACCGGTACTCTAATACACTGTGATGTTATCATAATATCGTCAGCGTCCACTATTTTATTTCCATCAATTTTGCCCCAAATCTTGAGAGGTTCTTTCTCGGACTTTTCTTCTTCTCCCCCTATATATGGTATGATGTTATCCACCATCTCGGGCCATGTTTCAAAGGTCTTTCCTGCACCTGAGATAGCCTGATATGTACAAGCGAGTATTTTAGTAACACCCAAATCCAAAAGAGGATGAATAGCAGGCACATAGCTCTGCAATGAGCAGTTAGACTTAACCGCAATAAAGCCCTTCTTTGTGCCCAATCGCTCTCTCTGGGCAGGGATAATCTGTGCATGGTCTGCGTTTATCTCAGGAACAATCATTGGTACATCAGGTGTCATACGATGAGCGCTGTTATTTGAAATCACAGGACATTCTGCCTTGGCATATGCCTCCTCAAGCGCACGAATCTGATCCTTTGGCATATCTACTGCACAAAATACAAAATCAACCTTAGAAGTAACGCCTTCTATATCGTTAGCATCGAGCACAATCATATCAAGCACATTCTCAGGGATATCTGAGTTCATCTTCCATCTGCCTGCCACTGCTTCAGAATATTTTTTGCCTGCTGAGCGTCCGCTGGCAGCAAGAGCAGTGATTGTAAACCATGGATGGTTGGATAGTAAAGTGATGAATCTTTGACCTACCATACCTGTTGAGCCTATTATACCTACATTATATTTTTTCATCGGAAAAACCTCCACAAAACATTAATATTTCAAAAATAAAAAAAGTATTGCCATATGTAAAAAAATAACATATAATCTATATTGCTACACAATTTAATATATCATTTATCGTATAATATGTCAATTTATTTATAGGTTTGCAAATTAATTTTCGCCATTAATTAAAAACATATTCAAAAAAATACAATTATTTAGAAAGGGTTCTTTAAGTGATGCTTTTTGAGGTCACTTATCAGCATAAAATATGAAAACAAACGATTTTTACTATGATTTGCCAAAAGAACTTATCGCTCAGACACCAGCAGAACCTCGTGATTCATCAAGATTACTTGTAATGCACAAGGAAGATGGCACGCTGGAGCATAAGCACTTTTATGATATAATCGATTATTTAAACGAGGGCGACTGCCTTGTCTTAAATGATTCCAGAGTTCTTCCTGCAAGACTTTTTGGTGTAAAAAATGATACCGGCGCAGTGATAGAGCTATTGCTTTTGAAGCAAATAGAAGCCAATGTTTGGGAGACATTGGTAAAACCGGGAAAAAAAGCAAAAGAGGGTTGCCATATCAGCTTTGGCGATGGAAAACTAAATGGTATCATCAAAGAAGTTCTTCCTGACGGAAACAGAATAATAGAGTTTGACAGAATTGATGATTTTTACCCTATATTAGACCAGCTTGGCGAGATGCCACTGCCACCATACATTACTGAAAAACTTGAAGATAGAGAAAGATATCAGACTGTGTATAGCAGAGAGCTAGGCTCAGCCGCTGCTCCTACAGCCGGCTTGCACTTCACAGATGAGTTACTCAAAAAGATTAAGGACAAAGGTATAAAAACTGCGTTTGTTACACTGCACGTAGGACTTGGAACATTCAGACCGGTAAAGGCTGACGAAATAACAGAGCATACCATGCATTCAGAGTTCTATCAGATATCATCTGAAGCGGCTGACATCATCAACAAAGCAAAGAAAAACGGCAAAAGAGTTATCTGCGTTGGCACTACAAGCTGTCGCACTATCGAGTCTGCAGCAAGAGACCACGGAGAAATAAAAGAGTGTAGTGGCTGGACAGATATATTCATCTATCCGGGATATAAATTTAATGTGATGGATGCTCTGATTACAAATTTCCACTTACCCGAAAGCACATTGATAATGCTGGTATCAGCATTTTGCGGTTATGAAAATACTATGAATACATATAACACAGCTGTTTCTATGAACTACAGATTTTTCTCTTTTGGAGATGCGATGTTTGTATGTTAGAAAAACAACGTAATATGTGCATTGTATAAACATTTGTGTTAAAAAAACCACATAATACATTGACAAATTAGATATAATATAATATTATATTATTAAAAGGAGTTGATATTATGTCTAAAGTATCTACTAACATCAGCATTGATGCTGAAACCAAAGCAAAGGCACAAGCAATGCTCGCTGATCTTGGAATGGATCTTTCTACTGCTGTAAATATTTTTTTAAAACAAATGCTCTATGAGGGTGGAATTCCCTTTTCTATTACCAGAGAAATTCCCAATAAGGTCACTCTTAAAGCGATGAAAGAGGCGCAAGAAATGTTGCGTTCTCCCGAAAAGTATAAGAGGTATAACAACGTAGACAGTATGATGGAGGACATCTTCAGTGAAGTATGAGATCGTCCCTTCAAATCAATTTAAGAAGGACTTGAGATTAGCACATAAACGTGGATATAACCTTGATAAGATCAAAAAGGTTATTACTGCTCTTGCGAACGGAGAAACACTCGAAGCAAAATATCACGATCACCCGCTGACCGGAGATTATGCCAACTATCGAGAATGTCACATACAACCTGACTGGTTGCTCGTATACCAAATAGACGGAGAGCAATTGATATTGTTTTTAGCTCGAACAGGCACGCATAGCGACCTGTTTTGAGATTTACCGATTGGTTTGTGCAATCTTACCAATCGGTAAAATCTTATATAATATCAGCATTGGAGATGCCTGTCTTTTCTGCTAATTCTGTGAAAAAAACGGCTTATTTAATCAGGAGGAACTATGTATAAACTTATAAAAAAAGAAGGTAATGCTCGCCGTGGCGAGTTTATAACACCACATGGCACTGTTCAAACACCTGCATTTATGAATGTTGCCACTTGTGCCGCAATTAAAGGTGGACTATCTGCATTTGATCTTAAAGATATTCACTGTCAGGTACAACTGTGCAACACTTATCATTTGCATTTGCGACCAGGCAATAAGGTAGTGAAGCAGATGGGCGGACTGCACAAATTTACACGTTGGGAGGGTCCTATCCTCACCGATAGCGGTGGATTTCAAGTATTTTCACTTGCAAAGCTGAGAAAGATTCAAGAGGAAGGCGTGTATTTTTCATCACATATAGACGGACACCGCATCTTTATGGGTCCGGAAGAAAGTATGCAGATACAATCAGACCTAGCATCCACAATCGCCATGGCATTTGATGAATGTATAGAAAACCCGGCTGAATATGAATACACAAAAAGAAGCTGTGAACGCACTTATCGTTGGCTTGTAAGATGCAAAAAGGAAATGGCAAGATTAAATAGCCTCGACGACACCATAAACAAGCAACAAATGCTCTTTGGTATAAATCAGGGAAGCACATACAAAGATATAAGAATAGACCATATGAAAAAGATTGCTGAGCTTGATCTCGACGGATATGCAATCGGCGGACTTGCTGTGGGCGAAACAGCAAACGAGATGTACGAAACCATTGAGGCTGTTGAGCCATTTATGCCAAAAGACAAGATACGATATCTAATGGGCGTTGGTACACCTGTAAATATCCTTGAAGGAGTATATCGTGGTGTAGATCTTTTTGACTGTGTTATGCCATCCAGAAATGCCCGTCACGGTCATATTTTCACATGGAGCGGTATAAGAAATATGTTCAATGCAAAATATGAGACAGATCATGAGCCTTTAGATAATGAGTGTGACTGTCCTGTGTGCAAAAGTTTCTCTAGGGCTTATATGCGCCATCTCTATAAAAGCAACGAAATGCTCGGAATGAGACTGGGAGTAATGCATAATCTTCATTTCTATAATACTCTGTTGGAGAAAATCCGTGATGCTCTCGACAATGGTACATTTGGTGAGTTTTATAGCAAATACCGTGAAATTTTAGGGAATAGAATCTGAAAATCAAGCCATTATTTTTCTAAAATGTAAAGTCGTCAATGATAGGTGACACTTTTCTCAAAAAAATATGATGTTC
>JAEDHT010000009.1 GCA_016296885.1 Clostridiaceae bacterium
CTTGTTTCCATTCTTCTATTATATCACACTTTTACGATTTTGGGAGTAGAACCTATCAGTTAAATTTAATGCTTCCGGTGTTTTTGCCGTCAACAACAAAAGAGAAAAACATAGGCTTGTAAGCAGCGGCAAAATATCCTGTTTCTTCAAATTGCTGTGCATGATTTTCAGTTATCTCTTTCATGATTTCCTGCAACTGCAACATAGCAGCAAAGCTGTGTTCACAAGCGTTAATGCAATAGCAATTACACACAAGATTCGCGATTTCTCCGTCATTATAATCAAACTCCACTTCATAAATTTTGCTGTCTTCAACAATAGCCCTACCGTGATTACCGTCAATAGAAATGTATTTCACTTTGTTTTCCATGTAATACTCTCCGCCATGCTCGGCAGCATCAGGGCTAATCTTCATATCAGAAAGATTATTCAGATTAAAGGTGTAATCATCATCTTTGCCGATAATATAATCCTCTTCATCATCTGTACAAATATTAAACCACGAGAGGACTTTTTCATACGGTATTACGGAGCTGTCAAAGGCTATCAAATATGAGTTTGCCATAAAAAGTTCGCCTTTAACATCGGTATCCGCTTTGCAGGTAACACGTTTATAATCTGATAGCTTGATTTTAAAGCTGTAGGAGATATCTATTACTCGGCCACGCAAACCCTCAAGCTTACCCTCGACATAAACTATATCGCCAATATGCAAATCGAATTTATCGTTGTAATAAGCGTAGCTTCTGTTACGATCCGGAAAATAAACTTGAATCAAAGATTTTCTCGGTGCAACAGTCGCTATATCCGAGGTTATTGGAGTAATATCTTGCGTATTTTCGATTTTGGTATTTGTAAAGCCGATAGGATATTTCATATAAACTCTCCTCTATGTTATTTTGTAATTATAGTTTAACATTTTAGCTGTCAAATAAAACGGATTTTAATGTTATTATCCTATAATTCAAGTGCAAATTAGAGACCTTACAGCGGATTGTACATGCACCATATTTTGTTATTCGTCATGCTGTTTATATGGATATAAATTTTAATTTTCTATTTTGCTTGGACTATCTTTTTTTAATTCACTTTCATAATTTTCTAAATCTTTAATTTTTGCAATCTTAAGCCTTCCGGAACACAACATTTCATATTGCGTAGCAGATGCAATAAAATAGTCACAACAAAGGCAATCGTAAAGAAAATTAGCATAAGGTTTACCTTTCCATATACGGGCTCTTCTAGGGCAATAATCAACGTGTAATGCAAACCCACGACTTATAATTTTTCTTTTATCTGATAATCGATAAAACTGCTGTAAATATTTATTAGCCGCTGAATTATATTTCCACTTTTTCTCATCACTATTACTCAGCAATATATTTGTTAACTCTTCTGTTGTAATTGTAGTGTTTTTTTACTTAAGTCAATTTCAATAGTTGAAATATCAGCTTTTTGTATTTTGGCAAGCTTAGCATCATCAATATAATGTGTAACAAATATTTCGACAAAAATCTTTCTTCCTTGTGAACTCATCACGATATCAGGAACAATATCACCAAATCGCTTTTCTAATTTTACATCATCGATTGGAATTTCTATCGATTCACTAATCAACTCATCTATCTTATAAGATTCAAAAAATTTTAAGTAGACCGGTGGAATTACGAATTTTTTAGCTTTAGATAAAATCTCTTTAGCAGCCAAATTAAGAGATGATTCATAGCCATACTCGCAATTATGTCCTGTATAATGAGCGAAGTGATGCATCATCTTTCGCCCCTTTTTAGCAACAAGAGGTTCTCCGCATGCCGGACAAAAACAATTGCATTTTAATCCACTGTCAACGTCCAAAACACTGGTAATCACATTATTTTTAAGTGCATATGTCAATTTCAACTGTTTCTTAGCCATTATTTAATTCCTTATATTATATTCTGAATATTTTGAAAATTTGAGATGTAGTTTCAATCTTCGCATTCTTCTGAATCTAAACATAGTGTAGCAGGTTCAGCATCTTCTGATAACCATTCCTTATCAAACGGGTTTTCGCCAAGAATTTCCTCTGATTCATCTTCATGAAATGCCGCATACATACCGGCATTGAGTCCTGCACAGTATACATCGTCAAGAAAACCTTCTAACTGTTCTCGGTTCATTTTCATTATAGCTTCGTAGTTGTCCATATCCATAACTCCCTAAGTAAATACTATAAGCTCGTTTATTATCTGCTTACCGGCGAAATACGTCATTCTTTTCTATCCGAATTAATTTACCTTTTCCGCTATACGTTTTATAAGTAATTCAAATCGTTTTTTAGTGTCAGCATTCCTTCCGCAATATTTACGATTCATTTCCTCATTTGGCTCATACTCTACAGGTATGTTGTACAAATCAAACTGTTCTACAGTAAGATCTATATAATGACCGTCTATCTTGTTAAAATAATGCGTACCTCCACCGTCAACACGAATACGGTGAATCGAGCCACCAAACATATCATACACAAGCATAGCTGTTATGGCGCACTGTCCGTATGACGGATCATTAGGAACCCAATCTGCTTGACATGACGGGTATGCTGTTTCTTTGCACCAACACACTCTGAGTATACTGTATAAATCATCAAGTGTTTCAAGTTTTGCGTTGCCGGGCTTTTTCCTCTTTATGTTTCCAAATTCTTCACCGTAATATTTTCTCATTTTTTCCTCCTAAAGTAAATCGTTTAAAACAGTAATACAATTATTTAAATGCTCATCTGAACGAGGAAGTCTCTTTTTATACCGCTTATAGAAGTCGATAGCTTCATCAAACCTATTAAGGATTACACTTAATTTTATAATTTCACTGACGCAAGACACATTCATGTAATCATGTCTGTTTGCCTCGAGATAATCTTCTAAAGACGCAGTCAGCAACCGGTTTTCTTTTCTTATTCTTGCCCTGTTAATAAGATTATCAATAGTAGGTTCTCGCTCATAAATCGCGTTTGCCAGCCAGATATCTCTACCATGCGGTTCATTTATGCTTTTTAATGTTTTCAATGATATATTCTCAAATGCAGGTATACTATCAATGCTATCAAATCCAATTTTATAATATCCTTCACAGTAGCTGTTTATATACTGTATTTCAGATTGAATTTCCTCATCATCTATTGAAAAACAACAACAGTTATTTTCAATGAATTCTTTTGGAAGATAACATTCACTTATTTGATAATCACAAAAAGAAATCGGAATTACATATGTATTATTACAATCTGTTATATACTGGTAACTTGTATCATACTCGCCAAAGCAATTGAATTTATCTTCTTTTGGTTCATATAATAATTCACCTTTTGTACACCAACCAACGATGTGATAACACTCATTAACTTTCACAAATAAAACTATCATTGTATCTTCTTGGCTGTCCGATAACTCAAAATTTACCGTTGCATCAAAATCAATTAATATTTTTTCATCCCGAAACGCAAAGGCATCCATATAATCGTTGCCATATGGTAAATTGATGTAAACTATTTTCTTTTTTTTGGTTGTGAATGAATTAAAATTATCAGGATACTGCATTTCTTTATGAATGTTATCAACGATGTCTAAAAGATTTTTATCAAGCTTTTCATAATCAGGAAACAGACTCATTTTTTCAAAGAATCTATTATCATGATCACCGAAATCCTGATGTATGCATATATAACATTTACTATTCATTTTGGAATTCAAAGTAATTTGATACATACGATAGACACAAAAGGTAACTCCCATGTCTAGGGTTATTTTAAGCATTGATTTTGACTTCATCTAGAGAAAAATTGAAAAGAAAGCGTTAGTATGCATATTTTTAAATTGCCTCTTCACGGAAAATTGTGGGATAAATAGAAATAAGTATTGAAAAAGAGCATAGGATACTCCAAAATTGTAGTAGTGAAATAAACAATGAAAGGAGAAGTCCTATGCTCAAATTAAATGATATCAAAGTAG
Organism: Clostridiaceae bacterium; assembly: GCA_016296885.1. Lineage (GTDB taxonomy): Bacteria > Bacillota > Clostridia > Oscillospirales > Acutalibacteraceae > JAEEHZ01. Next base: position 3,987 of record JAEDHT010000009.1, read on the forward strand.
AGTTTGAAAGTCAAGGCTTTAAAGCAACACATTCAGGGCAACTGCATGAAAAATAAGTAAAAATATGATATAATTGACCTAAGGAGATGGTCAATTATGAAAAAATATTTTGAAGAGTTAAGTGACAGCAGACAGCAAGGAAAAATAAAGTATAATTTGGTCGAAGTAGTAGTTATGGCAATAATAGCGGTAACGGCAGGAGCAGAACATTGGAATGAAATAGCAATGTATTGCAAATCCAAAGAAAACATGTTGAGAACAAAGTTTAATTTAGAACTTGAAAACGGCACACCGACAGATGATACATTTCAAAGAATATTTGCAATCATAAAGCCAAAAGAATTTGAAAAATGTTTTATGAAATGGATAAAATCGGTAATAAGTGTACCGGAAAATGAAATTGTCAGTCTGGATGGCAAAACGCTTAGAGGAAGCTATGATAATAATTGTAATGTTATTCACATGGTAAGTGCATGGGCAAGCCAAACAGGAGTTGTATTGGGGCAAATAAAAGTAAACGAAAAAAGCAATGAAATTACTGCAGTTCCTGAATTATTGGATTTAATAGATGTGAAAAATTGTATTATAACGAGCGATGCAATGAGTTGCCAAAAGAAAACAGTACAAAAAATCACTGAAAATGAGTGTGACTATGTTATTTGTTTAAAAGGAAATCAAGAAACACTACATGAAGATGTAAAGCTTTATTTTGAAACTGCACAAAAAGAGCCAAATTTCTATCCGTTACTTAAAAATAAAACCAGCGATAAAAATCACGGAAGAATTGAAAAAAGAGAATATTTTTTAACAACCGATATTGACTGGATAAACAGCAAAAGTGAATGGGCTAATCTTAATGCTGTCGGTATGGTTCGCAGTAAGCGCATTATAAATGATGTTGAAACTGTAGAAAACAGATATTTTATATCATCTGTTACTGATATTCATTTATTTTCAAAATCAGTCAGACAGCATTGGGGTATAGAAAATTGTTTACATTGGTGCCTTGATTCGAATTTTGATGAAGACCATTGTCGCATGCGTGTTGATAATAGTGCCGAAAATTTTGCTGTACTTCGACATATTGCGATTAATTTGTATAAATCTTTCACTTCTTCGAAACTTAGCATAAAAGCTAAGCGTTTTCGTTGTTCTTTTGATGATGATTTTCTTTGTAATGTCATTTATAACAAATTTCATTGATTTTTTTCATGCGGTTGCCCTGGCAACACATTTAGGAATTAGTCCCCAAAAAGATAAAAGTGTACTATTCTTCGAAAGCACACGAAAGACAAAAACGGTACATTGTCCAGAATGTGATAGTGCAGTAAATATCTACGAAAATGATCAAGTAAGATTAAAAGATATACCAACATGGATAGATATACCACAAGAGTGTAGTTTCTTTATTCATAGATATATATGCACAAAATGCAAAAAGACTTTCAGCGAAGAAATCCCATTTAAATATCCCGGAACACGAATTACTTACCGAGCAGCTAACTGGATTAAAGGATTATTGCGTGAAAAAGTATCTATCAGCGCAATCCAGAGAATAACAGGTATCCACTGGGACACCATACGCAAGGTACAAGGGGAAATCATGGATATTGCAATTAAGGAAAGAGAACAGGAACTAAGTGATGAAGGATACAAGCCACGTATATTAGCGGTGGATGAGTTTGCACTGCATAAAGGACATAGCTATGCAACCTGTGTAATGGATCTGGAAACAGGCGATATTTTATGGGTTGGTAAAGGCAGAGCGCTAAAGGATTTTGCTAAGTTCTTTGAAGAGATATCAGCCGATACCTTATCAGCAGTCATCGCAGTAGCGATGGACATGAATGCTTCATACAACAAGCTTGTAACAAAGCGACTTCCAAAATCACAGATTGTCTATGATCGTTTTCATAGCAATCTCAATATGGACGAGATGTTCTTGGCGTTGTTCGATTAGATGAAGCGAGAAAACACAAAGCCAAAGCAAAAGAAATCCTTGCCGATATTGATGATAATACCGACAAAGAAACAAAACAACAAATTAAACAGAACGCAAAGTACGAAAAAAGTGAATACATCAAGTTAAAACGTCTGCGTTGGACTCTGTTAACCAATTCAAAAAAGTTGTCTGACGATAAAACTGAATATTTACAATCTATTCTGCAAGAACATCAGGATTTAGCTGTTTGCTATGCCATGAAAGAGGAAATGTGCAGACTTTATGAATTAACTGATTATCAGCAAGCACTTGATGGATGGAATAAATGGTTTGAAGCTGCCAAAGCCAGTCGTATTCCTGCGTTGGTAAAATTCGCCACTCAAAAGGAAAAACGTTTGTCAGGCCTTGCTGCCCATGCACTCTTCAATATTAGTACAGGCAAGCTTGATGGATTTAACAACAAGATCAAAGTCGCTAAAAGAATCGGCTATGGATACAGGGATGATGACTACTTTTTTATCCTTATTCGCTACCTTTCTTTGCCTTCTGTCAGATCTTCATCCCACAATTTTCCGTGAAGAACCAAAAATTGAGAACATTTTAACGGAGAAAGAAACGGAAGTTTACAAAAGCGGGCGAAATACTCATGTAAAGCCGCCTAAAAACGCAACAGCTGCCGATTACCACTGTGCAACCGGACTTGAAGCGTTGTTCGGATATTTATATCTGCAAAACGACATAGCAAGAATACGTGAGCTGTATTCTTATACATATATGAATGATACAACAGGCGGTGGTAATAATGAGTAATAAAGAGAACAAAAGAGGGGTTAAAGCTTCAAAAAAGCTAAGCAGTGCCGATGTTAAGAAAACGGCTTTAAATTTCTTATTGGAAATAGCGATACTTACGCTCGGATCGTGTTTATATTCAATATCGATTGCAACCTTTATCGACCCGAACAACATGGCGCCCGGCGGAGTAACCGGTATAGCGATATTATTTAACAGATTATTCCCGGTGCTTGATACCGGTATTATGGTACTGATTTTAAATGCGCCTTTACTTGTATGGGCTACGATCGGACTTGGATTCAAGTTCCTTGCAAAAACGATTTACGCTACCGTTGTTACGTCGGTTGCAATTTCTGTTTTTGAAAATCCCGATATAATCCCTGCGCAGTGGCACTACAGCGACAATCTTCTGCTTGCCGCGATTTTCGGCGGAGTAATAGGCGGAATAGGGCTTGCGATTGTCCTTTCGAGGGACGCCACAACCGGCGGAACGGACATTGTTGCGCGCATGATGAACAAAAGCTTTCCGCATTTATCTATAGGCAAGCTGTTAATGTGTGTAGACGGACTTGTTGTTATAGCGTCGGCGTTTGTTTTCGGAAGTATAGAGAGCCCGATGTACGCGGTCATTGTTTTATTTATTTATACGAAAGTTATAGACGGTTTTTTATATGTTACCGATTCGGGAACAGGAAAGTTTATGTTTATAGTGGCGTCGGCGCAAAACGAGGAAAAAATCAAATCGCTGATATTTGAAAAGACCGACCGAAGCGTAACTGTTATCGAGTCAAAAGGCGGCTACAGCGGAGCTGATATGGTGACGCTCCTTTGTGCCGTAAAGCCTAACCAGGTGAGTACTGTTTATGAAATCGTACACGGTATAGACGAAAAAGCGTTTACGGTAGTTTCAGACGCACGCAAGGTTACGGGCGAAGGCTGGAGGGAATGGAGCCAGCGCAGATAAAGCAGGTGTTTAAGCCTCTGCCACGCAGAGATTTAAGTTGCTAAAGTCGTGCTTCCGGTCTTTGCGAAAAATGCTATCCGGATGCACGAAGCCCCGCCCCGCCGCAGGCGATTTTTTCGAGAGAAGCACGAAAAAATGAAACCTCGGGGAACCCGAGCTTTCGTGAGCGCGTGCGGAGGGGCGGGTTTTCGCGTGTAGGGGCTTGCCTTTAGCACAAAGCTTTACCGCGCCTGACATTTGTAACTTCTTCATTTCTGTATACGAGAAAGAATGAAATAAGCAGAAAAGCAGAAAAAATTTTTAAGCCTCTGCCACGCAGAAATTTAAGTTGCTAAAGTCGTGCTTCCGGTCTTTGCGAAAATGCTATCCGGATGCACGAAGCCCCGCTCCGCCGCAGGCGATTTTTTCGAGAGAAGCACGAAAAAATGAACCTCGGGGAACCCGAGCTTTCGTGAGCGCGTGCGGAGGGGCGGGTTTTCGCGGGTAGGGGCTTGCCTTTAGCACAAAGCTTTACCGCGCCTGACATTTGTAACTTTTTCTTTGATGATCATACCGAATGTTTTCTTGGATTTCATAGTTTGCTCCGTTTTCGTCAAGAGGACAGGATTCATCATCAGAGCAGGTTTATAAGCTTCAGCGCGCGCCTGCGTGCTTTATCGATTGCCTCATGATCCCGCCGTTCAACCGCTGCATCGCTCAGTCTTAATTTCAATCCCCACAGTTCTTTCATGCTTGATATCGCTACGCCGACAGCAAAATCATCCGTCTCCTGCTGCAGGATTTGCCGAAAAGCCGGAAGCGACTGCTCTTTTATGGGTTCGAGTGTCGCATAGTGAAAGTACAGCTGCATTAAGGCTGATGCAGACCATGCCCGGCACAAAGCGTCCTCATCGTTTATCAGGTGGTCACAAATACAGTTCAGTTCCATCTGAAACTGACTTGGAGCATATACCCAACCCAGCGCAATGATGGCGATCCGTCTCAATTCGGGCGAAGGGAGCGCAGCGTACCGGATCAGAAACGGTACCAGCTTTTCGCGCTCCGGTTCTTCGCTTGTATCCGGACTGTAGAAGCTCTGAGCAATCAGGCCGGCAATATGAACCGACTCAAACGCATCCTTGACGTCCAGAAGAGGAAAGAGAAAATCACGGCCTTCTTTTCTTCTGGACGCAAAGCTGCTCTCTATATGAAGTCGCTTAGCTTTATCACGTTTCCAATCTTCCAAAACCAATTCATAGTGATATTGTATCTGCCTGCTGCCGGTCAAGTCGCTTTCAAGATTCAGTAAAAGACCGATGTCATAACCGCTCCTTTTCAATTCCTCGTATTTAAGCTCAAGCTCACGGCGCGTCAGTACCAGACGCCGTTCTCTTTCTCTCCGGTTTTCTTCGATGATTGCAAGTGTCGATTTCTTCATATGCGGTTTATCCGTAAGGTTTTCCCTTATATCATGCCCAGGGGTTGCTGCTCTCCGGCTGTCTGATACCGGTCAGCAGGAACTGCTCCCACAGATACCACTTGCCGTCTTTTGCCTGACGAAGTTTAATAGGACGCGGGTCGTCTGCTCCGCCGGAGGGAATGAACAGCTTGGCAATGCCCTGTTCGTCATAGGAATGAGGATCGGATTTTACCGTTAAGGTATAGGGAGATGTCGGCATATAATCGTTATTCGGCGTTGCGCCTTCAAAATAAGAACGGGGTACATAGTCTTTGTCACGGAAGCGGTCGGAGATAAACTGCTTATCCATACCGTTCATCGGACGGGGGCCGCGCAGATAGTCAAGCATCTGATAACAAAGCTCCTTATCACACGGATACAGACACAGGGCAACGACCGTCAGTGCAGCCGTATCAAACGGTGTGGAAAGCGCCGCTTGGGGAAGCGCCTTGAAAGCCTCCAGACTTTCGGGAAGATCCGCAAATACAATTTTTTCGGTTTTTGTGCCGATATTTGCTGCCGTTTGCTTGACTGCATTTGTCACAGCAGAGGCAGCTTGGTTTTTCAGTTTATCAAAGAATGACATCTTATAATTCCTCCTATTAATATTTATTATTTGTTATTTGTTATTCTGCGCGTGTATAGGTTAGTTTTTGGGACTATCTTTACACCAAAGATTCTGCCCCACACACGCGCACTTGCCTGAACTCTGAAGCTCAAAACTTGGGTTTTATGCCCATTTTTTATAATATCGCAACTCCTTAATGCAACACTGCATATGCGCTGAGACAAGGAAGAAGTGCAGAAATGCTTTCGGATATCGAGCGTTTTTGACGCAGTATCAGTACAAAGATATCGATTAAAACCGTATTGGGTTCGGCTATCTTCGGCTATAGGTTAGTTTTTGGGACTATCTTTACACCAAAGATTCTGCCCCGCGCACTTATCTGAACTTTGAAGCTCAAAACTTGGGGTTTATGCCTCTTTTATAATATCGCAATTCCTTATTGGTTAAACCCGTATCGGGTTCGGCTATATTCGGCTATAGCGCAAAAATTGCAACTCGAACATATCATCAACTTCTTTAAGCTCAACCCACGGAGAAATCTCTTCTCCCAACACTTCTCCATTGTTTCCGGTGTTATACAGGTTTTTCCCGTCTTCGGTCTTCCATTCCTTACGGTCGAGCACCATCATGCCATCGCGGATTTCCTTGCCTTCTGCAATGACTGCTTCAATTTGCTCCTGCGTACAGTCTGCAGGGAGAGACATCAGGTTTTCTGCCGTACCGTTTTCGTAAAAAATCATGAAAGAGTTCCGATACATGGAGAGGTCGTCTTCCTCCACTCCCTGAGCTTCCGGTTCTTCCACTGGTTTCCATTCCATACCGTTTTCCGGTGAGAAACAAAAAACCTCTTTTACTTTCCATTTGCCAATCAGATTCATTTCAGGTTCTCCTTTCGTTTTTTTTATTTTTGTTTTATTCACCGTATTTCACTCCGTCAAATACTTCCTCTAACATTTTACCGTCCACTGTCCATTCGCCGTCTTTATTATTAAGATTGACACGGACAATTTTTCCGTCTGAAAGCTTAAGGTCTGCCCAGTTCTCACCGTCTGTCCGGTAATATAAGGCTTTGTCTCCGCTTTTCAATTCTGTTGATTCGACTTCTTTCCCATCCTCTCCGACAACCGACACGGTAAGGTCTTTAAGAAGTGTAATCTCCGTTTCAGAGCAGATTGTGTACCAGCTATGCTCCTGTACCGGAAGACCGTCAGCTCCCACACGGTAGCTGTCATAGCCGTAAGCAGTACCGAGCATCTGTGTATAGGTGTCTAACAGGAAGTTGTCCGGGTCTGAAAGAACCTGACGGGCAAAATATTCTTTTTCATAATCGATGATATTATGCCGCCCGGAATAAATGATGTCTTTTCTTTCGATCGTCCCTTTGCTCAGGTCGAAAACTTCAAACACCCATCTATCGTCCGGATACTGCTGCCCTATGTATAGATAATTTTTCCCGTCCGCCGTATGCAGCAGCATAGGTTCAATAATATAAATACCCGTATCTTCTTTGAAGCTTTCGCCGTTCAATGTAACCGTCTGTGCTTCATAGTTGTCGTCTGCTCCTTTAGCTGCAGAAACCGTCAGAGAATCCGTTTTTTCGTCGCCGTCCACGTCGAAAAAGAAAGGCTTTTCCTCCGTAAATTCTATACCGTAGCTTTTAGGAACCTCAAGGTATTTTTCGTTAATAAGCTCCGGATAGGAGGCAAAAGGAATCGTGATATTCTGAACGCCTGAAGCGTAAGGGGCAATATCATAAGGCTGAAAATAAATGCTCAGTCCGTAATAGTCAAGTACCCATGCAAGGTTATCCAGATTTTCTTGTAAAAATCGGACGAGGTTTAAATCCTCATATAAATAATCCTTATCCCAGAAGGCTTCCAATTGCTCTTGTACTGAATCAAAAAACAATCCCTCATGCGTTACTACATCCGTCAGCTTCAAACGTTCTCCGATCTCCGTATCAAAAACAGCACCTATCGTATACGGCTGGCCGTGCGTGCCTCCGGTGTCGGCAACACCCTCCAATATAAGGCTGAATACCCGACTGTCCGCCCTGCGCACGGTGACTTTTTCCTTAACCTCATAAAACGGCGGATGTTCCGGATCCGCAACAGGCGTTTCCTTTGCCGAGCGCACTGCTTCTTCGTAAAGCTCCTGTCTGCTCTCTTTTCTCTCCTGCATAAGAGTTACAAGTGCCTGCTCCAGTTTGGGATATGTTTTCCTGTCCTCCTCACTCAGATGCATATACGGATATGTTATGCTCGCCGCAATGCGCTCTGATGCGTTATCCCAGTAACAATCGTAAAAGTGCCCGGTCTCCGCATTGAGCGTAGTAACTGCCTTTTGCTCTCCTGTATCAGGGTCGGATGTTGTGTCTGCGAAAGATGTTGTGCCCTCGGAATCTGATTTCGTCTTATCGGTTAGCTCTGCCTTGCCGCATGACGTAAGCAACAGCGCTGTTACCGCAAGGATCGCAATCAGTCCGATTTTTCTTCTTTTCTTTTTTAAGTAGCATTGCTCAAATATCATAGTGTCCTCCTGTTTTGTAGGAAATGTCCGCTTAAGGAAGCTCTGATTAAATCATTTGTGCATACCCGGGAGCCGGATTTATATAGAGATTGACTGGAATTTCTTGTGCTTACCTGTCGCCTGTGCGAAAAATTCCTGCAATATGGCGCAAAATTTGCAAACAAAGCGTCAACAGTTTTTAAACGTGAAATATTCAGAGGCTCCTTAATGTTCCAATCGATATGCGATCAGAACTTTCCGCCGCCTCCGCCGTGTGTCTCACCGGAGGAAGAGGTGTGCGTTGTTGAGCCGTCGGAACTGCTTGTTTCTTTCGGCTTTTCGTACCTTGCAACCTGAGTATAGAGGAACAGATCATTACTTTCTGTCACATTCATGCTGTTTTGCTTTACATAGCTGTTCGCAGAAGATTGGAATTGCACAGTTTGCAGCTGGCGTTTCATACGACCGGTTACAATCGCTGCCACCACATAACCGATTACCAAAGCGCCGGCGAGGCACCACGCAAAATTAAACGGCTCTTTTGGCATATGACCGACATCATACGGCTTCCCGGTCTTCGCCTGTGTAAAAAATTCGTCGCATAGCTCGGCTTAGGTTGAAAACGATTCTGCATAGTTGCCGTCGCTGAGTTCAGACAGGAATTTTTCCGAAATATATTTGATTCCTGCGTCCGTAATGGCGGTAATACCGTAACCGCATGTGGAAATCCACCAATCACGATTCTCCATACTGACAAGGAGCAGCACGCCGTCATGGTTTTCTCCGAAGCCATAGCCGTTGTAATCATAAAAATCATCGGCGTAGTCCATCGGCATTTTTCCGTCCAATGTATCTGCCGTCACAACAACGATATCTGCTTGCTGCCTTTCGCTGATTTCATCAAGCTTTGTGAGCAGAGCGGTCTTCTCGGAGTCGCTTAAAAGCCCTGCCATATCCACAACTCTTGAGGTAGTGTCAAGGATAACAGTGTTATTTTCTCCGAAACTCGGTGCAGCACCCGGTTTAACCAGCTGCGCTGCCGCATACATATAGGCAGCTATGCCGTCGCAGCTTTCTGCTTCCTGAGTATACGCCGCTCTCAGGTTATCTATATCATTTTAGCTGAGCATATCCTCCGGTGCACCGAAAAGATACATATCCCAGTATTCGTCAGTCTCTATCATCAGAATACAGTTTTCGCCTTTGTTAAGTAATGACTGTGATACATAATCATCTAAGTCCTCAGTAAAGGCATATACGAAAAGAATATCGGTGCCGATTACATCTGACAGCTGTGCACCGTATTCGTTCAAAGCATTAAGCTCATCATCACTTAACATTCCTACTCCGTCAATTATGTATGAGGCTTTAACTGTTTCTGCAAATGCGGGGATAACCGCTGTCATACAAAGGAGCAGTGCAAATAATACCGTCAATATACTTTTCTTCATCTTCATCGTCTGCACCTCCTTACAGCAGCCATATCAGATAGGAAGCCGTAAATGCAACAGCGCTTACAATAGCGGTTAAGCCGATCATCCATTTTTTGTATGCAGACTTGTCAAGCGGAAGATCTCCCACCAGCTTCCCGGTCTGTCCGTTCATAGCAAAGGTGTATTTTTTACCGTTCCAAGTGGTATTTAAGAGCCATACGGGATAAAGCGCATATTTAGCGTATGCGCTGTGCAGTTTTATGCTTGTTGATTCCGGGGTAACGGTCGAGTAGCCCTGCACCGTAGTCGCAAAGGCGTCCGCTGTGCTTTTCTTGATTCTTGTGTTGGCGCGGCTAATACTCTGCTGAGCATCAACATCGTATTTATCCGCCAGATATCCGGCGAGATAAGCCGTCTGGAAATCCACCGCTTCCGAGAAATCGAAAGGCTCTATTGATTCCATAAGGTCGTCGGGCATTTTCGATGAGCCGTCCACCGGCACTTTTTCAAAGCCGATGCTTCCGCCTCTTACAACCGAGAAAAAGCTCGTTTCGGTATAGTTATAATCAGCGTCGCTCCAGGTGCGCACACGGGTCGCTTTATATCGGATATTGGCGTCTGCGTCTGCGTCAAAAATCCAGAACGGCACATATATTCCCTTTATCTCGTCGATATGGTTCTGATCCTTAAACACCTTGGGAAGCAGCTTCTTGCCGCCGTAATGCTTTTTCAGCGCCTCTTTCGCCGCCGCAGGATTTGCAGACAAAGGAGCGCAGTCCCTCTGCTTCGCCTTGTAGCCAATCGGCTCCGGCAGCGCTATCCCAGTGCATATCTTCCTTAGGCTCGTTTTGAAGTTCGCTGTCATAGTTTTTGAGCGTTTCCATCTCAAATTCCGTATCACAGAACGGACATTTCATCTTTTGTAACGTACTGTCAAAAGCAATGGCATCGCCGCAGCATGGGCATTTATATTCTTGTAATACTGCCATTTCATCATCTCCTTGTGTTATACTAATTCCCGATATAAAGCAGACTTATATTTGCGAGGATAATTTGTGCAAAGATTGTCTGATTTTTATTAGGTGATAGTATTATTACTAAACTCTAATTAAAATCTTTTTTGCATATTTTCCGCTTGATTTTCGAACTGTCCGAGGTAAGTGTTAGCCTTGACTCAGGGAATTCGCACGTCATAAGAAAAAACTGCTCAAGAATCTTTTATATTTTATTATCAGAGTTTAGTATTATCCGTTTTTTCAGCAAGACGGTAAAAAAACTCCTCAAGCTCCTTTTGCCACTCGCAGGTTGTGTACTGACTTCCGTCCGAAAAGTTCAGGCAAAAGTTATAGGTTGTTTTGTCCATAGTCTCAAACGGAGAATCTATCGGCTTTTTGTAATTTTCCGCATAGGTGATACTGTCATTGCGCTTAAGGATTTCAAACAGCGCGTCCATATCATCACTGCTGACTTCACGATTTTCAAACTCAGTTTCCACCTCATGGTCATGGGTAAAGCATCGTGTATCAAACAGCCATTTGTCCTGCTCCCTATGAATCCAAAAGTAATATCCGTAGGAATAGTCCATATGCCCGCAGGCTATGGAAACAGCACTGATTTCCGACATTGCGTGCTGTGCAGGCTTCGGCTCTTTATTACAGCCGAACAGACCTGATAAAACAGCTAATATTCCCACTGCTGCCACCGCCTTTATAAAAAACTTGCTGTACATCATACCCATCCGAGGAATGTCGCATTTCGTGCCGCAGCATGGGTATTTATAATCCTTTACATCTGTCAGAATGCTCACTCCTTTCCGCTCTATAGATAAAACCCCTGCGGAATCTGTCGGACATGAGAAAAATGTATTCATTCCGGTTTCTGTCCGCAGGGTTTTTATGCTTATTTCACACGGAAATTGCCTGTTTTAGATAATGTCGCTGTTATCAAAGGGATCTCCGCACTGCGGGCAGAACTTCGGAGGCTGTTGCCCCGGCTCCGGTTTCCAGCCGCATTTATCACACCTGAAAGAACGCTGTGACTGCGGTTTTTTTACGCCGCAGTTCTGACAGAAAGCACCGTTGTTCTGTGTACCGCAGGACGGGCAGAACCAAGTTCCGGACTCGGCACCCGCCGCGGCTGTGACAGAACCGAAAGCGGCTGCCGATTGACCGTAATTCTGCGAAGGCTGTGCATAGCCCTGTGTCTGCTGAGCATAAGAGGGCGCTGACTGAGCATATCCCGCCTGTGCCTGTCCGTAACTTACCTGCGGTGCCGTATTTCTGCCGGTCAGGGCTGCACTCAGTTCATACATACGGCGTTCATATTCACGGTATAAATCAGTACACCTGCTGTCCGGATGGTTTCCGTCTGACAGTTCCAGATTAATTTCGTTGAACCACGGTGAATTAATCAGAATCTGCACATTGAATTCATAGCTGTATTCATATCGGGGCGGGTTGTAGCTCACGCTTTTTCCATCCGCGGTTTCCCGATAAATTTCATCTTTGTTTTCTTTAATATCCGTATTGCAGGCGGTCACCTGTGACAGTGAAATTATATCCGGGTTGTCGTCACGCCAATTTGAACGGCTTGTGACGATAAAGGCGCCTGCCGCTTCGTCTATGTATACCTTTCTGCTTTCACCGAAAGTTTTAGTAGGACGGAAAGTTGCGAGCTTCTGCTTGTTTTCTTCACGGTAAGCAAGCTGCTGTTTGATTTCCTCAACGGTTGCACTCCTTCTTCCACTAAAAAACGGGGAAAGCTTTGATGCGCAGTCCTTGCAGAGATTGCCGTCCTCAAGCTTGCGGTTGCCCAAAAGTCCTATCTTTTCTCCGCATATATCGCAGTATTTTTTATCAAATAATCCCATAATCTGTTCTCCAATCTCTAATCTTAGATAATATCGCCGTCGTCAAACGGATCGCCGCATTCCGGGCAGAATTTGCCCTTGTTTACCGTACCGCATGAGCAAGTCCAGCCGTCGGTATTTGCAGGCTTCGGTGAGCCGCACTCGGGGCAGAATTTTCCTGTTGCCGTTGCGCCGCATTTGCATTTCCATGAGTTTGCCTGCACCGGCTCGACCTTCTTTGCGCCGCACTCAAGGCAGAATCTACCTGTTGCAATTGCACCGCAGGAGCACTTCCACCGAGGCTCGTCTATATAGTCGGGCATATCGGCAGGCTTCTGAGTCTGCTGTTGTTGCTGCTGTCCCATTGCAAAAAGGTTCTGTGCGTTCATCGCGCCGCCTGCGTTCATAGCCATACCCATTCCAATAAAGCCCGTCATAGCGCCTGCCTTGTTTGAAGCTGCGGCTTTCATAGTATCCGCCTGTGCGCCCACAAGGGTAGCGCCTGCCATAGTCGGATCGCGCATAATAGCTGTGCGCTGTGCTTGCTTGATCATTTCAGCGTCTTCTTCCGGCAAGGTAACCGAACCGAGCGCAATGCTGACAACTTTTAAGCCTCTCAATTCGCCCCATTTTGTACTGAGGGCTACATTCATAGCGTCTTCAAGCTCGGTATTGTGGGAAACAATCTGATTCGGACGAAGCTCTAAATCGGAAAGCTTTCCGAATGCCGGCTGCAGAGCGCTTATAAATTCGGTTTTCAACTGGCTGTCAAGCTCGTCGCGGGTGTATTCCTGTTCCACATTTCCGCACACATTGGTGTAGAACAACAGCGGATCTGCGATCTTATATGAATACACGCCTGAACAGCGCACCGATACATCTATATCCAGACCGATTTTGGAATCAACTACGCGGAAAGGAATCGGATTAGGCGTGCCGAATTTGTTGTCGATAAGCTCTTTTGTGTTGAAGTAGTATACACGTTGATCCTTGCCGGTATCTCCGCCGTATGCGAAACGCTTTCCGATTGTGCGGAAAGTATCCTTTATGCTGTCGCCGAGCTTACCTGAGAAAATGCTCGGCTCGGTTGAAGAATCGTATGTAAATTCACCCGGTTCGGCGCATACCTCTACGATTTTTCCTTGCTCCACGATAATCATGCACTGGCCGTCGGCTACGGCAATTCCGGAGCCGTTTGAGATGATGTTGTCGTTTCCTTTTGTGTTGGAGGAACGGCCGCTGATACGCTTCTGACCTTTGGTCACCATGACCTCTTTGCCCATTGCTTCGCAGTAGAAAAATTCTTTCCACTGGTCGGCAAGTACACCTCCGACAGCGCCCATTCCTGCCTTAATAAGTCCCATAACTGACTTTCCTTTCGAGTTTTTATTTTAAAAAGGTTAATCCTATTTCATCTGATTTTTTATAAAACCTGATGTATCAATTTATCTTTGTTAGTTTAATAATTTATTAAGGGATAAGCCCGTACGAAAGTCCACGATAAAACATTATGTAGGAAAATAGGCTTATCCCGATTTTTTACCAAACTCAAGTATAATTTTAACCGTACAAATTTTTTAAAGCTCCGGTATAAGCTTAGCAAGATATTTTTGAATATGTACTACGTCTTCCATATTCACCTTGCCGTCATGGTTGCAGTCGGAGTTTAATTCGGAATTTCCTCCGTAAGATTCATGTGTTGTAAGCTTTGCGATAATTTTCTGTAAGCTTGTTACGTCCTCCATGTTAACCTTGCCGTCGTTGTTTACATCGCCGTAAACAGCTTCACCATGTTTGCCGTAGCCACATATGTTACATACGCCGTCATCGCCGAATTCGTGCGCTGCTTTATCAATGATTAATCCGAACTCATCAAGCTTCCAGTGGTTTTCTTCATCGCTATACCAGTCCTCGGTATTAAATGACTTTTCGTAGGTATAGGTTGCCTTAATTTCAATATCCCACGACGGCATATTAAGCTGCGTGGTTTCGCTGTATGCGTCAAACTCAGGATTCGACGAAGAATTTATAAATCCGTTTACAACTACCCACTTGTTAAATACCTTTCCTTCGGGTGCTTTATTCGCTTTAATCGTTACAACGCATCCTGCCTGCGCTTCGGTTATGATTGTATCTGAATCTATATAGGCGGTGCCGTCCGTTACGGTTATTTCATATTTCTTAATAGAAACCGTCACAACGCACGTTGCAGTCTTACCGCCGTATGCAGCCTGAATGGTAGCCGTTTCGCCGTCTTTTGCAGACTGTGAAATTGTAACCTTGCCTAATAAATCAACGCTGATATTATCGCTTCCCGAAATCTTACTCCATGCAACCGTATCAGAAACCGTCGTATTAATCGGATTGACTGTTGCTATAAGCGTTTTATCTTTGCCGGGGGCAAGTGTTACTGAATCGGGCATTATAGTTATGCTCTCTACAGGAATCTCCTGAGCTTCATTTATGTTTACTCTATAGCTGTCGATTTGAATTCTGTCGCCGGTGCTTTCGTTTACGGCAAAGTAAGCAACGTATGTATAATATTTTTCGTTTCCTTCTAAGCTTTCACTTGACTGTAATGCAGTAACCTCGCCTGTTTCTTTATTAACCTTTATGTAGGGGTTTTCTGTTGCGTCATACTGCGGAGTAAAAGATACGCTGTCTATTACTTTTCCGCATACATGCCATTCAAGCTTTGTAAACAGACTGTTTGCCTGTGACGGAGCTAAGGTAACACTCGGCTTCTCAGGTGTGTAGCTGTCGCCGATATTAAGAGTGATGTCGTTATATTCGGTGTTGCTTACAGCTTTAGCAACGCTTGAAATATTGTCGTTATCGTAAACAATAACACTCCATGTGCCATAGTTTATGGACATATTTCCGTTTACATATGCGCCCATTGAGCCGTAGCCTGTTTTGCTTCCTGCTGTGAGCGTAATTTCAGATGGCATATCACCGCTCGGCGCACTGCTGCCCGAGGTTACGGTGAATAAATCCGTACTTGCCGGAGACTTAAATGTAAAGTTGCTCCATTTTTGCGCACTGCTCGGTTCTTTGTTTACTTTTATAGTAATGCTTTCGCCCTTGGGGATAAAAATAGTATTTCCCTTTCCGTAAGAAGTGTAACCCTCAAGCGTTACCTTTTGCAGATACTGCGGGTCACTCATTTTAATGCTGTTTGATTTTACGGCTTTGCTTGGCTGTGTTGTTTCAGTTTCTGTAATACGTGTATAAACATAATACGTGCTACCTAAGTTAAGACCTGTAACATCGCCTGTTTCAAGGTCGATCTTACCCTCGTTCCAGTTGATAGTTGAAGTATCCGAAACATTCGAATCTCTGTAAACATACTCCTGACCGGGCGTTGTATATACGTGTAAGGTTGTAAAGTCGCTTCCCGTTACAAGCAGCGTCGGTTCTTTGGGTACGGCAGGGTTGGAAAGCTTTGATACGGTAATTGCATTGCTTACAATAGCGCCTGTACATCCTTCGGCATAAATGTATACCCTGATTTCCTTATTAAGCATATCGGCAGAAGGCACAAAGTTCTTAATCTGTGCATTGTCGCCTGAAATATCCATCCATCTAAATCCGACTCTTTCCTGCCATTTGTAGCTTAGCTTGCTTTCATCAAGCTCTTTCGGGAGGTCTTTCACTATAAACGCAATCGGCTGTCCGGGATTTGCACTTGATGTAAACTGTACCTTACCTGTGAGCTTTATAGCCTCTGTAGGCGGGAATGTATAGACTATTGCGCCTTCTGTACAGCTCTCGTATGAAACGGACGCCTCGGCTTTCTGACCGTTTACTGTTGCAGACAGATTTTTGCTGAACCACTCGCCTTCGTCTGCCTCAATATAAAGCTCGATCTTATAGGACACGTTTTCTTTAAATTTAGCTCCTGCAAACAAATAAGTATTGCTTTCATTGAACCATTGAATATCCTTAACCGTATATCCTTTTGAATCGGAATAAGAGATTTCCTCAAGACTTGCAACTAAGGCGTCCGGTCTCGGAACGGGAATCTCTATCGGTATCTGGGTGATTGCGGGCTTAGTTTTAAATTCAATTTTATAGCCAGATAACATTATCTCATTGGATATGTAGTCTTGATCATATTTCATACCGTACTCATAGGTTTCTTTCACGTTGCCATTTTTGTCATACGCCGTTACAACTGTATTCGGTGTGATATGGCTTGGAACGGTGCTTTCAAATGTTGCGAAAAATACGGGTGAATATGAGACGGCGTTATTGATACTTGCTTTATAGGTGCTGTTATTTTGTTCGAATAAGTTTCCTCCCATGAATATTCCGTACTTAGTTCCGTGAAATTCACCGCCGTTTATGGTTATTGTCGTACCCTCTTGTCCGTAACCGTTAGCTACAAAGGCGTATTGTTTACCGTTAAAGATTCCGCCGTTTATTACGGTATCTCCGCCGTCAACAGTAACTGCAGAAATTAATGATCCATCCGAGCGATACTGTCCTTCCTCGATTATAAGGGTTCCTCCTCGGTTGCGTATAGCACAAGGCACAACGGTGTAGCTTGTTTTACCGGTATATGTAATGTCGGCATAAAGCTCTCCGGCACCCTTACTGCTGTCGGTGAGGGTAAGCGTGCCTTTTTCTAAAGTTATCATAAATTGGTCGGTATTTGATTTCGATTTTCTGTAAAGCTTTTTTCCGTTTAAATCAAGCTCGACATTCTGATTTTCGTCGGTAAGCTTAAGCTCAAAGCCGTCGGTGTCCTGTGTTACAGAGATATCACAGCCGAGCTTTATTGTGCGTACAACGCCGTTTGTAGGCGCGTTATCCATTAAATCTTTAAGCTGATAAAAGCTCAGCGCCTCAACTTCTTCATAGCTAAGTTCCCTTGACTTTACAAGAATATCATCTATGCAGATGCAGGAAACATTCACTGAATTATGATGGCGAAAATAGATTTCAACAGTTTGCCCTGCCCATTTGCTCAAATCAAGAGTGCGTTTCGATGGGTGGAATCTGTCTTCGCCCATTTTCAGAGTTTCTTCACGCAATACGGTAAAACCGTCTTCTTTAGTATATACGCCTACGGAGTAATGCTCTGCGTAGTTATCGGTGTCACGAGCGTAAACCGTGTAACTTAATGTAATTTTGCTTTCAGCCGGCAGAGTAAATTCCGGCATGTATGCATAGTTATTAGGGATCAGATTACCCGGATGGTAGTCATACGTGTAGCTTGCCAGAACATATTCTCCCGAATCGCTGTCGTCGCACGGTTTGATTTTGTGAATCCAGTTTCTACCGTCGCCGTCGTAGTCATAAAAAGTCCAGTCTTTGACGGAATCTTCGGAATCGAAGTCGCATGAATATAAGACCTTTTCCTCGCTTTCGGCGTGGGCTTTGGGTGTGGTAACGTATGTGGGCATAAGTCCTGCAAGCATTACAAAGCAAAGCATAAGACTTATTATTTTGTTTGTTTTTCGTTCCATAAAATTTGCTCCTTTTACTTTATTATTAAAAAGGCACTGCAAGATAAATAAGGCTTTTTTATGTCTTGCAGTGCGTTTTATGTAAGACTACATCGGGTTAGAGCGACGGTATAAGCTTAGCAAGATATTTTTGAATCTGTACTACGTCTTCCATATTTACCTTGCCGTCATGGTTGCAATCGGCATTAGCCTTTGATGTTTCGCCGTACTTTTCAAAATCGATAAGCTTTGCGATAATTTTCTGAAGAGATGTTACGTCTTCCATGTTTATTTTGCCGTCACAGTTTATATCACCTGATACAACTGTTTTGACGTCCGTATCGGTTTCGGTGTCGGTGCCTGTGTCTGTGCTTGTGTCTGTATTTGTGTCTGTTTCTGTTTCGGTGTTGGTGCTTGTGTCTGTTTCAGACTCTGTGTTTGTGCTTGTATCGGTTTCTGATTCAGTGTTTGTGCCTGTGTCGGTTTCTGTTTCCGTGTTTGTACTTGTGTCAGTTTCCGTGTCGGAGAAGATAACCATATCTTCATCGACAATACCCATATATAACTGAGTTTCCGTAACCATTTTTACTGATTTTGTTATTGCAGCAGGGTTACTAACGTCCACATCGGGTATATCCTTACCGTTGATGCTTACAGTCATATTATCTGCGAAATAATATCCGTTTATAGGATACGCAACGATTTGAACTGCATACTTCTTACCCTCTTCAAACACATCTGTGTCAAACTCATCTGTAAAGTAGCCTTTTTCTTCATCCCATACAATCCAGAACAAAGTCTCTGTGTCTATCTCTACATTTTCGCCGAGGGAAATACCCTCTACGGTAGGAGTTTCACCGGCAACGGGCGGAGTAACACCTGTTACTGTAAGCTCGGTTATAAATTTTGCATCGGACGGTATCAATGTAAATAAAAAATTAACGCTTGCATAGTCACAGTTTTCATTTACATAAACGCCATAGAAATTTTTATCGGGAACGCTGTATTTTACATCTATTGTATCTATGTCTGCAAACATATAATAAATTGAATTCAGTTCAAGCTCGATAGAAGCAACATATGTATGTCCCTCTTCAAAATTATCTTCAACAGGCTTTGGGTCTTTTCCTCCGTCATATATAAGCCATGTAATACCCGAAACGCTGTATTTTGCGCCTTCCGGCAAAGCTACGTTTGTAAAAGCTTCATCTTTTACGCTGTCGCCGGCAACGGGCAACTTGAATGCAGTTAAATCAAGCTCCGGAATTACCTCAGGCTTTTCAAATTCGCAAACGGTGCATTTGCCGCCTGAGTATTTATGAGCTTCTTTATCTGCCTTTTTACCGCAGTCACATTCTTTCCAGTGGTATTTATTGTTCATTTTCCACTCGCTGCTATACTTATGCAGCGGATCAAATCTGGTTTCCAGAACAAAGATAGTGCCACCGACATTGTCAGCCTGCTTGCCGTTTAATGTAAATACTCCGTTTTGGCGGTCAAATGCAAAGCCGCTGTCCGGTGTAAACTCAACTCTAACATTATAACGCAAATCAGGCTTAAATACATCGGATTCTGTAAGATGGACTACTTCACCGCCTATAGTCGTGTACCAGCTATAAACGGAGGCAGTATAATTTGCATACTCAGGAACATCAAGCTCACCGAAAGTCGGGTGATAGCCGAGCGCAGGTTCAGGAATCGTTGCGTCTGCCGAGAGAATAAGGATGTCCTCATCTCCGCCGGCAAAGGCTGTTACAGATGCAATGCTTAAAAGCAAAGCACAGCACACAATAATGCTCAAGATTTTTCTTAATTTGTTTTTCATATTATTTTTTCTCCTTTGTTATAATATATTTCAGATACATATCTGTATCCTGAAAACGTGATAAATAGATTTATAACCGCGTTTTTTTACAGCGCGTCAATCGCAGCAGACAAATAAGCAGCGGAAACCGAGCCGTACAGAAAACCGTCGATTAACCCGTCCTTTTTGGCAAGCCGTACTTTGTCAGCAAGTTTTTTATCTGTATTTTCATCTACGATTAGTACAATTTTGCAGCTTGGATTCGTTTCTTTCAGTTCGTTGCGGATTTTCATACGCTCTTCCATTTTCCACGGCGTGTACGGTGTGACTTCCATTATGAGAATGTTTGCGTTTGAATAATCGCAAGTATCAAGAGTTTTTTCGGGGTTGCCGCTTTGGAGTACATCAAAGTCGGAATCAAAATTTTGTAAAGCCTTTGCTATCGCGTCCGCAAAAAGTATATTTTGCATATCTACAACTACCCTCCGCATAATATCACCTCCGTTTATCATAAATAGTAAAACTCCACCAACTTACAAGGCTATTATATACAAGATTAAATTTTTTCGCATCACCCATATGGGTGATTTGAACTGCGTTTTAGGAATTTTAGAAATCAAAAAAAGATTCTTGTTCTTATACGGCGCAGAAAATCAGGGGTAGAAATGTTAAATAATTTATGATATAATTTAATTTAATGAAAAAGCGATCCTTTGAGCCAAGCGAGGTAATGCAAGTGAAAATAATAAAAAGTCATAAAAATATAATTCTTGCATCGGTGCTGATCGTCTGCGCCGTTATTGCCCGTGTTTTGGGAAATAACGGATTTCACAGCGTATTCTGCGGCTTGATACGTACATTAATCTACATAGGTCTGTACATAGGATGGGGAATTTCTATAAGCAAACGAATCATGCAGGCGCAGGTACGCCGCTACATGATTTCTATTTCGGGGCTTATGGTCTTCTGGTTTATTTTAAGAACAACGAAATATTTTTTTACATATGATCCCGTAGTTTCGCGGTATTTATGGTATTGGTACTACTTCCCGATGCTCTTTATCCCGCTGCTTTGTGTGTTTGTTTCCATGTCACTTGGTAAGGGCGAAAATTTCCGCTTGCCGAAATGGATATTTCTTTTATATATTCCTACCGTGCTTTGCTTGCTTGCGGTACTTACAAACGATTTTCATCAGTTTATATTTACTTTCCCGCAAGGAGAAGTATGGACAGATAAGAACAACGGATATTCTTTCTTATATTACATAGTCATCGGGTGGGAAATAATTTGCGCTTTAACGGCGTTTGTCATTATGATATTCAAGTGCCGTCTGTCGCAAAGAAAAAAATATCTACCGTTTATTTTGATTTTTTTCATCATCGTATACGGTATTATATATTCCACCGGCGCGCAGTGGCTGCGGCTTATCGGCGGCGACATCACAGCGGCACAGTGCCTGATGATTACAGGAATACTTGAGTGCTGTATTCAGTGCGGACTTATACAGACAAATTCCGGCTACAAATCGCTCTTTGCAGTCGGCACAATAGGGGCACAGATTACCGATACGGAGTATAACACCCGTTATGCATCATCAAATGCTCCGAAGCTTACAAAAGATGTTATGCAGAGTACAAAAAACGGTACGGTAAAGCTTGATAAAAATACTCTGCTCAAAAGCAGTAAAATTGACGGCGGATATGTTTTGTGGCAGGAGGACATCACGGATATTACCGCCGTACTGGAACGCTTGGAGGAAAACAAAGAAACCATTGCGCAAAGCAATTATCTCGAACAGGAAAACTATAAAACAAAAGTAAAAATCAACACTATCCGTGAAAAGAACAGGCTGTATGATAGATTGCAGGCGCAAAGTGCACATCAGATAAAGCTGCTTGATAAGCTTTTAAAGCAATACGACGAAGAAACCGACCCCGAAATCCGCCGCAGTCTGCTTGCAAAAACGGCGGTAATCGGCGCATACATAAAACGGCGGGGCAATTTAATGTTTATCGGTGAAAAATCCGAAATTACGGATACGGCGGAGCTTTCTGCGTGTCTTGATGAATCCTTTGCAAATTTAGAACTAATGGGTGTGGAGTGCGCCATCGATATCCCGAATAATAATAAAATTTATGTTCGGGACGCTATCCGTGTATATGACTTTTTTGAAACTGTGACGGAAGCGGCGATAGACGATATAAGTTCCGTCTGGCTGAAAGCACGCAGCCTTGCAGATACAGATATTTTTAATCTGGAAACAGAAAGCAATAAAGACTTGTCCGAGTTTTCAGCCCTTGCCGACTCCTGCATTTTTGAGGACGGCGTATGGCGCTTTACACTGCGTATCACAAAGGCAGGTGAGCAGGCATGAGGACTTTTTATCTTTCATCGGAAGCATCACAGTCGGCACTTATGATTACCCTTTTCCTTACATTGATTTTGTCCCTTTTTCTGCTGATTATCGCTTTCGGCAGACATCATGACAACCGGAAAAGATATATGCACCTGTCTGTATTTTTGCTGCTGTTTATCTTTTTAAATATACTCGGGGACGCTTTTTCGCGAATAAAAACCGGATTGGACTATAAGACTTGGTTGCCCGTTCCTATGTGGCTGCTTTGGTTCGCCGTTGTTGCCGTGAATTTAATGTTTATTTATGAAATCGCAGGGCTTATCAAGGTAAAAGGACAAACGCTCAGCCGTAATTCGCTTAAACAAGCTATAGATTTACTTCCGAGCGGTATTTGCTATTTTTCACCGTCCGGCGCGGTTAAGCTGTGTAATCTGCAGATGTACAGATTGTACCGAACGCTTGCGCAAAGCGATTTGCAAACACTCGGTGAATTACAGAACGCTTTAGGAGATTGTGACCGAAGAAGCGGGATAATCCGACTCCCCGACGACAAGCAGACTTATCTTTTCCCCGACGGCAGAGCGTGGCATTATCGTCAGACCGAAGTGACAGATGAGGACGGAGTTACTTATACGGAGGCTGTATTTTCGGATATGACCGAGTTGTATCATAAAAACATGGAGCTTAAACAGCAGATAAAGCAGCTTAACATCATTTCCCGTGAGCTTAGGCGGCTTTCAGACAATGTATTGATACTTACAAAGGAAAAAGAAGTGCTTCATGCCAAAACCAAGCTGCATGACCGAATGGGCGCAGGACTGATAGCTGTCCGGAGGTATATTTTGCAGAGCAGCCAAACGCAGGAGGCGCAAGACGCCATAGATTTGTTCCGTCAGGCGGTAAGCACCATAAAAAACGATAACGAATACCCGCAAGGCGACAGCGAACTTGATAAGTTCATGCATGATGCCGAGGCAATCGGTATAAAAGTAAATATTTACGGCGAATTGCCAAAGCTTGAGGAGCTTTGCCGCACTATAATTCTTGCAATGCGTGAATGTATGTCAAACGGCGTACGTCACGCAGGCGCAACGACGCTATATGTCACAATTGAAAACACCGAGCACAACATTTCTGTAAAGATTACAAATGACGGGATTCCTCCAAAAAACAAGGTAGTTCCCAAAGGCGGACTGCGCAATTTGTACCGCCATATTACAGACTGCGGCGCAGTGATGGAAATACACTCAAGTCCGGTATTTGTACTTACTGTGATGTTCCCGAAATCAAAGGAGGGAGAAGAATGAAGCAGGTGCTTATAGTTGAGGATCAGCGGATGCCTAGAGAAAATATGGAAAGAATACTTTCCGACAGCGGCAGATATGAGTTAGCATCAAGTATCAACGGCGCGGATATTGCCTTTGTAAAATGCCGTCAGCAGCATATTGATCTGGTTTTAATGGATGTCTGCACAGCGGGCAATAAAGACGGAATTGAAGCTGCGGCACAGATTAAAGCACAGTTTCCCGAAATCAAAATTATTATTGTCACATCTATGATTGAAGTAAGCTATCTGGAACGTGCAAAAGCCGCCAAGGTAGACAGCTTCTGGTATAAGGATATAAGCCCCGAGGCGCTGATTGATGTAATTGACCGGACTATGGCAGGCGAACATCTTTTCCCGAACGAAACACCGAGGGTGAAATTAGGTCTTGCCGACAGTACGGAACTGACTGCAAAAGAGATAGAGGTGTTAAGGCTTGTTTGCGACGGACTGGAATACGCAGAGATTGCCGAAAAGATGAATGTTTCCGTAAACACGGTTAAAACCCATGTTTCCCATATTCTTCAGCGCACCGGCTATTCCAATAAAACAAGACTTGCAATAGCCGTGACGAACAAAAAATTTATTATTCCGACTATTCCGGAAGATAATCCGTAAAACTGAATACTTGTAATTTTCCCGACTAATACTAAGCTCTGATAAAAAGCTAAGGAAACGCTGATTAAATAAAAAATATAAATTCTATATTAGAATAAAGAATCAAAAATCCAAATACCTATGCTATAATAAAAGAAAAAGCATAGGAGCAATAAAAATGAGCCAAATGACATTCAGCGATTACGAATACAGCTGCCGCAAGAAGAAAACCAAAAGAGAAGAATTTCTTGATGTAATGGAAGACATAATACCATGGGATGAATGGGTAGAATTTGTAAGACCATATTATCCTAATCTATCACTTTTCGATATGTTTTCGCCGTTGAGTGATGAGCCTCATCTACTATAAGATACAATTCATTCTCGCCGGCAAGCCATTTATCAAGATTGCTTAGATTTCTTCCTATACTGTCTTTACTAACAATCAGCAGATTATCTGTTTTATCTATATTAATTGCTCTGTCATGGCTCGTCGCACCGGATACAATTCTGAATCTAAATGATGATATATGCGGAATAACCTCTGTATAAGCAAACTTCTGAAAAGACTCTGCTGCTTGATCAAGAAGCATCTGTCTATGTGCAATCCAGAGAATTTTCTTTTTGTTATCAATTGCATTCTTAAGCAGCCACATTGATGCTGTATACGTTTTTCCGCCACCGGTTGGCAAAACAACAAGAGTGCTATATGAACTACTGTCATTAATACAATCCAGATTATTCATTGCCTGCTTTTGATGCTCATACGGTGTTCTGGTATTTGAACCATTTTTAGGAAATACTTCACCACTTGATCTAACTTCTATATATTCTGATTTCGAACTCATAACCATCCTTCTTTCCATTTTTTATAAATTATAACATATTAAAATAGGCATATCAATATTTTCTATTTTATAATTAAAGTTGTTTAGCTTAACTCTATTATAATCAAAGCAGTGTCCCATAAAACGGATTTTATCTTATAAATTCAACGCTTTTAGCTACAGGGTAAATAAAATCGAAAAACAGCAAATACTGATAGAAAATACTTGAAAATGGAGTAGGATTAATGACCATGATTTGTTATCCGAGCTATTTCGTACTTATCAAGAAACAGGAGTTCTTCCGAAGAGGGAAAGCCTTATTGCATAATTTGCAGATTTATTTTTCTATACTTATCATTATAAAGATATAAACATAAACATTCTTCTAACCGTTTCGGCTGTTTCCTGAGTTGTTTCCGAGCACGGAATTTTTTTCATAGCCAAGGTGCTCGTCCATCTCAGCCTCAAGCATTTGTTCAATCGTTCCTGCGAATAATCGCTTTAATTTTGCTTGAATATCTCCTGTGCTTTCACAATCTTCCATCAGAAGCTTTACAAGCTCCATTTCCTTTTCGCTTAATCCGTGTCTTCTGTTTTTCATGCCAATTTACCTCCGTTTTTATTTATGGTTATTATTGGCATTTACACAGTTTAATATTCAGACTCTACAAAAGGAATAGAAATAGTGCTAAGAAATGTACCCGTTACAAGTCTGATTCATTTTGAATTGACTTGCAACGGGTACATTATATTTCATACGTCAAGTACGACCTTTAAATCTTCTATACTGTTATAGCTCGGAGCGTTTTGATCTTTCATTATCTCTCTGCCTTCTGCAACTGCTGCGGCGGTGACTTCGTCAGGAACATCAATTTTCACTTCAAAAGGAAGTCCGCCCTAATGAATAACCCGGCGTAAGAAAATATTATCAACAAATCCTTGCCATAATTTTTTTACGTAAACTTGATAAGTTGCTCTATTTGTGGCAAGATAATAAGCAAGTCGGGAGTACTTCAAAATGTCATATATAGAGTACTCGTACAAGCTTTTTGCTGCATGAGAAAGTGCAACATAATAATGCTTTCCTTCTGCTCTTTTTTTCGCAAGATATGCCGCAAATGTCGGCTCCCGGTTACAGACATAAGCTGCTGCATTAATCAAAGCCCATCTTAAATATCTTGAACCCCTCTTTTCCATTTTTGCATGAGATGAATACAGTTGACCGGATTGATATGTAGATGGTGAGCAACCGGCAAAGGCCAGTATTTTATCAGGATTGTCAAAACGGGAAAATTCACCGACTTCTGCTACAATCATTGCATCGAGATTCATACCAATGCCCGGAACCGATATAATACGAGGACGCTGTTTCCGTCCGTTTTATCTTCATTGTCCTCTCCGTCATCGGGCAGGGTATAATTTACTTTCGCCGAAATGGTTATGTCCTTATTATTAACTTTAATTGCAGTTGAAACTTCAACAGACTGCGCTGTGCTGTCAGCTTCGGAAGCATATGCGGGCATAAGGAACACAGAGGAACCGATCATCAGGGCGCACAGCATAATAGATAAGAAAGCTTTTCTTTTTTTCTTGCCGACCGGCAAGGTAGCAATAATTCTATACCGGATGCCGATATAAGCACGATATAAGGCATAATGTTTGTGCTTTCGCCTGTCTGCGGGCTTGAAACAGAATTATCTTGTATTAAACCGTTTTCTTCATAGCTTTTTAATTTTTCCATAATGATATGAAATCGTCTGCTTGCTTCATTCCTTTGAATAATGCAAAAATGCTGCCACGAAATACTCTTGTGACAGCTCAAATACTCTTTATAAAAATGTAAAAAACCATAGAATAAGGCAATGCTTTTCAGGCAAGCGTGTAAATTGCGGATTCACTAATAACAGGGGCATACACTTCCGTCGCCGGAAGCCTTAAAAACGAAACCCAATTTTATTCATGGCGTGTTTATCCCTGTTTATGTTTCATACCGCCTTTTTGCATATAGTTACAGCTCTTATCGAAACGTTACTTGTACATTTTCTGCTCCGAGTGCGGCGGCAAGCCCGATTGGATCGTCAATATATCCCAGCGGCGTATAACTGTAACTTGTAGAAAAACTTTCATAAAACAGAACAAGACAGTTGTTTCCGTACAGCATCAGATCGCCTGTGTGAATGACTGACGGCTTGCTCGCATCTGTCGGCAAGCTATCAGATAGGTAATAATACTTCTCATTTCCGTTAAGTTCGCTCATATGTAATGTCATAGGAAGCTGCTCTTTTAACGCTTCTGCTGCTGCATTGTCATATAGCGTGGCGGTAAAAATTTTATCACCAACGATGATTTCTATATTCAGCGCAGTACTTTCTTCCTCTGTTGCCGGTGGCTCCGGAACGGGTTCCGGCTTTGTCTCCTGCGTAGGTGAAGGCTTAGTTTCCGGTTTTGGTTCAGAAATTGTTTCCTGTGGAGTTGACGGTTTTGCTTCCGGCGTGGGCGGTTCGGTTTGTACAGGTGGCTTTACGGCTTGCTGCTCTGTATCAGACCCTTTTCCCGTGCCGGCGGGCGATTTCGCAGGCTGCGTCGGAGTTATTGTAGGCGATGTGTTCTCTGCAGGATTACCTGCAGTCGGTTCAATCTCGGCACTGTCAGATGCGCTTGATTCCGGCTCTTTGCCTTCTGTGTCTGTGTCTGTGATATGATCCGTTTCACTATCTGTGTTTGTTGCAATACTGCTCGTAGAATTTGATTCCAAATTGCTGCTTATATGATTTCTACTTTCTGTGTCTTTGCTTGATTGACTGCAAGCTGTCATAAAGCTTAGAAGAATAAATGAAAACAGAAGACAAAATATACGCTTCATCACAAGGCTCCTTTCCACCTTAAACAGATTTACCCATTTCGTAAGCTTTGTTCAACGCCGCATGACCTTTGATTGTTCCTACCGCATCTACTCCGCCGGCAAACACCGTCCCCGAAAGGCTCGCCTTGGGAAAGCAAGATATCCATCCGGAAACTCCTTTTACAGCACCGTCAACAGCGTGTTTATCTTCATCCGCAGCAGTTGCCAGAAGATAAATATCCCGAAATGCATAATCCGCTGTGTAAAGAGGATTTGCACGGTCAAGCATGGTCTTCATCTGACCGCACATTTCGTAGTAATAAATCGGTGTGGCAAATACAATAACATCTGCTGTCAGCATCTTCTGTGCTATGGTATCCGCATCATCACGAATCACACATCGCTTCGTTTTCTGACAGGCAAGGCATCCTTTGCAAAACCCTATGTTTTTATCATAAAGAACAATCTTTTCGGCTTTGTTGCCGGATTCCTCCGCACCCTTTGTAAATGCGTCTGCAAGTGTTTCGGAATTGCCGTTTTTGCGCGGACTTGCAGATATTACTAAAATAGTTTTGCTCATATTCAATGACTCCTCCTTGTAATAATAGTTTTATCAAACAACTCAATTATACTTTCTTTGAATGCCTCATACCTATCCGGATTATCCTCCTGCATTTCATTTGTATGCTGTCCGACGCTACCCGTTTTTTCTCTTCCTTCTTTGATTCCGATTTTGTTTCATTCGTCTGACTGCTTTCTGAAATTTCAACAGACGAAAATCCGGATTCGGACTGCTGTCCTTTTGTTCCGTAGGCCGTCAAGCTTACAAATAATGTCAATATCATTAAGGAACCTCTGAATAAATCACGTTTAAAAACTGTTTACGCATCTTGTTTGCATATTTTCCGCCATATTGCAGGGAATTTTTCGCACAGGCGACAGGTAAGCACAAAAAATTTTAGACAATCTGACGAAAAATCTGACTACACAATATGCGCAAACGATTTAATCAGAGCTTCCCTAGTATGTAGTGTTGCATGAGCAGATCAGATATAAAAGGATCTGAAACACCATTTATAAAACTTTTGGCTTCGTCCTTGCTCAAACGAGAGAGAATTTTTAACGTCAAATAGTTCACCACCTTATCAATTTACAGATACGCGTTTCTTTTGCTTATAAATGCCTCAAATTTCGATTTTTATTTTGAATAATACTTTTTATTAAAAACACAAAAAGTAAGCAAAATGTGCGAAAATTCGCTTGATTTAGCTTATTTCAATATTACAATCCAATTAATACACGTAGAACTATTCGGATTTGATGTCTTATCCTATCCTTAACTTAGCAATTCTTAGCATAGTGTTTGTGTGGTAAAAGAATTATCATTTTTTGAGCATTGCCCTTTTAATACGTTTTTATGTTAACTTTTGTTAACAAGTTTTATTAAGTAAATTATACCACTAAGTAATAAAAAGTTAAATTTGGTGCAATTATCTCTAAATAAAAGCAACCTTGCACAGCTTAGTTGTGAACCCCCTTTTTTTGTAAGAATTGCCGGAGTTGGAAAAGGTTCACGCCGTAGGTCTACTAAACTCACTGTAAAAATCTTGTGGTGTGGGGGATATTGCTTGTTGTAATTGCTCCGCTGTAACAGAATGTTATTCCACAGCGGAGAACCTTTGCGATTTCGTCTATATTTGCCTATCTCGGTTATATGCCACTATGCGAAACGAAATAGTCTAAAAAAATATTTTCCCGACTAAACGATTTTTGGGCTCGCAAGCACCGCAGGCTTTCTTTCGCTCAGAAGTACCTACTCAAAAAACTTTACCATCTCTTGATTGTTCATTGTGTCACACGCCTCTACAGGCTGATAGGCTCAAAACGTTTCATAGGTTTTTGCCTTAGCAAAAAAACCTATGAAAAACGCTTTTGAGAATAGCAGACTCTTTATATTAACTTAAATTTAAAATAAGTTTACTTTAGTTACTTATTTTAATTTAATTTAATTTAATTTAATTTAATTTAATTTAATTTAATTTAATTTATTTTATTTTATTTTAATTTAATTTAAATTAATTGTATAAGCAAAAATAAGCAAAAATAAGCAAAAATAAGCAAAGTTTATTTTGCTTAAAATCGCTTTCTTTTTGCTTTGTTTGTGCTAGTCTGCTTTTTCTTCAAAGTTTTTGTGATAGTCATCAATAAATTTGTCATAACACTTCTCGTAATGTATAGGATTGGTTGTGATATCAATTACTCTATGAGCGTATG
Organism: Clostridiaceae bacterium; assembly: GCA_016296885.1. Classification (GTDB taxonomy): domain Bacteria; phylum Bacillota; class Clostridia; order Oscillospirales; family Acutalibacteraceae; genus JAEEHZ01. The sequence continues at coordinate 33,957 of JAEDHT010000009.1, forward strand.
TACAAAACTCAGAATAGAGTGAACTAATCTCTGTTTCTGACACAGTTTCACTACAATACCATCCCGTGGCTTTTTTCAATAAATTTGCTGACTTGGCAGGTGTTTCTGCCATAAACATATCGTCTAATTTTTTATAGTTAATTTGTTCCTGGTAATTTAATTCCTCAATTACCTCATCAACATTTTCATCATACAGATTTTTCATTATCGCAAAACTAGCAACGATTGAGCAAAGATTAATTTTTTGATTAATATATTTATCTTTTATTTCTTTTGGTAAGTCTTTTAAGAAGTCAAGAATAAGATCATATGTTGAAATAACTTCAAACGCTTTAACTTTTGACTCCTTATCGCCTATATTTTCCAAATATTTCACTAATGGATTTTCGTCACACTCAGCTTTTTCATTTTCGATTTCCTCACTCTCGACTTGCTTGGCTTCGCTTTTTCCTCTCTTCGACTTTTTACCGCCTTCTTGTCCGCTTTTGGCTTTTGTAAAATATTTGCTAACAGATGCTATTATATCTGGTATAATGAACGTGAAAAGCATTCCTGAAATAGGACTATTTTTTAAGTATTCTTCTTCGATGTTCTTTGTCAACTCTTCATAATTGGTATCTTCAAAACATTTTTCAAAAAAACTACATATTGCTTTCATAGCTTTGCCTGCATCTTGATCATTCATCTTTTTTATGATGGTACAATGTTTTTGTGTAAAATAAAAATATTCTGGTCTTAATTCGCCATTTTCGTTCTTTCCCATACATTTCACCGCCTTAATACACAGGTCTTATATAATTTTTTGTCGGTATGCCTGTGCGAGTGCTTCCGCTGTCTGATGTGTTTTCTTCAATGGTTAGTTTGCCTGATAAATAATCTTCCAGCACGTCCATGTTTATCAGATATTTACCACCTGACATAACGTAAGGTATTTTCTTGCTCAATACTAATTGCCTTAAAAAGTATTGTGTTACAGCGGTTTTACTATCTTTTTCTTTTATCTCTGCAACTGCTTCTTTTATCGTTCTCATTCGTAACATTTTTTGTCCTTTCTATTTACAGCCACTTCTAAAAAAGGTATAATAGAGGTGGCTGAATATTGTTTTTTAAAGTTTTTTAGCCGTTACCGCTGTGATGAAGTGCCGTTCACACAGCGGTTTTTTCTTTTGCTATATTGTCAATAATAGAGAATATCTTTTCTTTTTCTTCATGTGATAACTCCTTTCTTAGCTTTCTGCTAAAGTTGCCGTCATTCACACCTAATCGCTCTGCAACTTGCCACAGATAAACACCTTTTTCCTTTGCTCTTTGTTTGATTTCGTTATTGCCTGTCAATTTTTGTTTCCTCCTTTTTTGTTGTTGACATTGAGTAACTATTTTGTTACAATTAAATTATAATGCAACAATAACAAAAAAGCAATATATTTGTTACAGATATTTTTCAGTGTAACAAATAAAGCACAATTATAAAAAGGATGGATATTCATGCAACAAGAAATAATAAGCAAAAGACTAAAAGAATGTAGAATTAAAAACAATTTAAGTCAAGAAAAAGTTGCCAAAGAATTCAAAGTTCAAAGACAAATAATAAGCTATTTTGAAACAGGCAAAAGATTACCCAATATACTTGATATTATCAAATTTGCAAAATTATATAATACTTCTGCTGATTATCTGCTTGGTTTATCTGATGTAAAGACAGTAGATAGTGATATTAAGTTTATTTGTGATTATACAGGATTAGATGAAACCGCTGTAGGCATTTTGAATTACTATTCAGACTATGATAACTATATGGCAAATGTAATAAGTATTCTTGTAAGAAGTGAAGAACTTGGAATAATGAAAGATTTATATTATGCTGATAGATTTGATGTTTACTCGGAAGTGACTAACGATTATGACGAAGCAAGAAAAGCTCTTTTAATAACAAATATATATAATTATCTAATGTCAACAGACTTAGACGATAAAGGTTATATCTCCATAAATTTTAACGGAAAAATAGAAGAAGAACCCCAAAATCCTAAAAAGCGTAATGTATTCGGTAATGACGAAATCGCAAGAGTAAAACGCAATGAATTAATCGAACAGGTGCTTCTTAATAAAATAGTAGATGGACTTAAAAAACTAAAAAAGATTAAAGCAGGTGAAAAGAATGGCAACAATACGAAAACGTAATAACACCTATCAGATAAGCGTTTCATGTGGTTATGACATCAATGGCAAACAGATCAGGCATACCATGACCTATAAGCCTGACAGCGGAATGACAGAAAAGCAAATTGAAAAGGAAGTGCGACATCAGGCGGAATTATTTGAAGAGCGTTGCCAAAATGGGCAGGTGCTAGATAATAATATCAAGTTTGCAGACTTTGCAGAGATGTGGTTTAACGACCGAAAAAACGATCTCAGACCTAAGACATACGCAAGGTATAAAACATTACTACCACGAATTAATCAAGCTATAGGACACCTCAAACTGTGCAAAATTCAACCTTTGCACTTACGTAGCTTTTATAGCAATCTAGCAGAGGGAGGTATCAGGCTTGATACAAAATACCGCTGTAAAATCAACATTGTGGAATATGTTAAGCAGAATAACACAACAATGGCAGAGCTTAGTAGACGTTGCAACGTGCCACACACAACAATTTCTTCTATGAAAAAAGGCAATAATGTAACCCTAAGTAATGCAGAGAAGATATGTTCGGGGCTAAATATGGCTTTTAATGAACTGTTTGAGCCAACAGAGAAAGCAAGTACACTATCAGACAAAACCATTCTGCACCATCACCGGCTCATATCCTCTATACTAAGCACAGCGGTAGAATGGGGCATATTGTTCTCAAATCCCTGTGACAGAACCAAACCGCCAAAGGTAGCGAACAAAGAACCAAAGTATATAGATGATGTTCAAGCTTCTATACTGCTGGATCTTTTAAGTAGTGAGCATATAACCAACAGGACTATAGTTAACCTACTGCTATTCACTGGCATGAGAAGAGGCGAAATACTAGGCTTAAAGTGGTCAGATGTAGATTTTAAAAATAGTACATTGCAAATATGCCGTTCTCTACAATATCTGCCCGAAAAAGGTATTTTCGAAGATGAAACAAAGAATAAGACGTCAAATAGAATTATAAAGCTCCCACAATCTGCAATATCAGATTTAAAAGCCTATAGGAGATGGCAACTCGAACAGCGTTTCTCGATGGGCGATAGATGGAATGACACTAAGTACCTATTTACAACAGACGAGGGTAGCCCAATAAATCCAGATACGATTTCAAGTTGGTTTTCTAAGTTTATGAAAACACATTCCGATAAACTTCCATATATCACACTGCACTCACTCAGGCATACAAATGCCACACTGCAGATAGCTGGTGGTGTTCCAATAACTACAGTAGCTAAACGTCTTGGACACTCCAACAGCACCACCACAGGGAGAATATATGCACACGCTATAAAATCAGCTGATGAGGCAGCCACCGAGACACTAGAAAACTTATTAACTCCAAATATTCATAAAATGGCATAATAATAAAGGCTATACACCTAGTTAAGAGAGTGTATAGCCTTACTGCTTTTTTAGTTTTTTATTGTAGCTTTTGTGTTAATAAACGTCAAATAAACGTCAAACCGACAAAATCAAGCATATTTTCCGCTGTGAAACAAAAAAAGAAAACGACCTAAACATAGTGTTTAAGCCGTTTTTCTATGGTTGCGGGGGCAGGATTTGAACCTACGACCTTCGGGTTATGAGCGAAAACCCGCTTATTTACTGGTATAAATCAGTGCAAATTTAGTTCAATAGATTTCGATAGAAACAGTCCCCCTATTGATTAAATTAAATGCACTAAAGTTTATTTTTATTCGGACGAAGGGAAATTAGAGGGAAATTATCCTGCCTTAGTATCTTTGCCCAAAGTTGATTTTAATGATTTTGTTTTTTCCCTTGAATTAATTTTTATAAAAGCCTTGCCTTGCTCCAAATACAATTCTTGTTGTTCGGGTGTTAAGGAACGAAAAATTCGTAATAAATCATCTTCTTTACTGTTTTTAGCATTACTGCTTGGTAAATCTAAAAGAAAATCAGTTGAAACGTTAAAATAACTGGCTATAATTTTTAAAGTTTGAAAATCAGGTTCACTTGTACCCTGAAAATAGCCACCTAAAGTAGAAACAGGAATTTTTAAATCATTTGCTAAAAGCTTTTGGGTTATATCCTTTTCTTCAAGCAAATATCGTAGTTTTTCTGAAAAATTCATACTATCAACTCCTTAATTAATATTTTAAAGTTAATAATATATTATTTCCGTAAAAAACGACTTAATCGTTGACAAAATGAGTAAATAGTATTAGAATTAACATAATAAATATTAAAGTAGGTGGGTTGATTATGTTAAAAACTAAAGTTTTCGTAATAAATGGTATTAGCGAAAGCGGTAAAACAACAAAAATTAAACTTATAGCCGAAAAACTAATCAACAAAGGAGCAAAAGTAATTTATCAAAAAGAATTGTCTTATCCAAACGGAACTGACTTTTGGTATATTCTCGAGTATAGGCAAAAGTTATTTGCAATAACAACACAAGGCGACAGCGAACGGGATTTAAAACAATGGTACGAATATATGCAGAAAAATTTAAGAAATTATTCCGACAAAATTGATTTTGATTACTATGTATGCGCTTGTCGCACAAAGGGAAAAACTATTAATTTTTTGAATGAAATTTTTAACGGCTATGAGCAAATCTATCATACATCATGGTATGTTAATAAAGGTAATCTTAATAAAGATAATGAAATTTATAATATCGCAAACGAAGCTCAAGCTGATGGCATTATAAAAATTATTGAAAGCTCTATTTAATTAAAACAAAAGCATAAATGTACAAACTTCTTGATGGAAAATTATATTTATTTTTAAACAATTAAATTAAACTTTTGGAGGGAATCTTATGTTAAAGAGAATCATTTCAATGGTACTCTCGTTTGTAATAATATTAGGTATATTCATTACCGCACCAAACACATACGCAGCAGATTTTAAGACATCTAACCCAAGAGGTGCTACATACAGTGGCGCTTGTGGTGATAATGTCACGTGGTCCTTAGATACATCAACATCTACACTTACTATAAGTGGTAGCGGTGCTATGACTAATTATAATAACCGCCTTGACGTCCCATGGAGTAGTACTACATATAGATTTAATATTAGGAAAGTAATAATAAATCAAGGTGTAACATCAATAGGAGATTATGCTTTTTGTGAGTATCCAAATCTTACAAGCATAACAATACCAAGCAGTATAAAATCAATAGGCTATTATAGTTTCGCTTACTGTATAAGTCTTACAAAAATAACAATACCAAGCGGCATTACATCAATAGATGATTACGCTTTTCGTAACTGCGCCTTTACAAGCATAACGATACCAAACAGCGTAGAATCAATAGGAGCTTATGCTTTCATGGATTGCAATCTTAAGAGTATAACATTATCAGAAAACTTAACCTCTATAGAAGGGTATACCTTTTGGAATTGCGGAAATCTTAAAAGTATAACGATACCAAAAAGTGTAACTTCTATAGGAGACCACGCTTTTGCTTCATGTATAACTTTAACAGACATAACCATACCTAACAGCATTACAACTATAGAAGATAGTGCTTTTTGGAATTGTGAAAGTCTTGAAAGTATAACGATACCAGAAAGCGTAACTTTTATAGGAAAAGGAGTTTTTGCTGCGTGTAAAAGATTAACAAATATAAATGTAGATAGTAATAACAAAAATTATTTATCTTTGGACGGTGTACTCTTCAATATAGACAAAACTAATATTATGTGTTATCCCGCTAGCAAAACAGCCATATCATTTACAATACCTGACGGTGTGGTATCAATAGATGGATATACGTTTCGTGATTGTACAAAAATTGCAAACATAGTAATACCAAATAGCGTAACATTTATAGGATCACTAGCTTTCGAGAATTGCTCAAGACTAGTAAGTGTAATTATACCAAGTAGCATATCAGAAATGGAATATGAGATTTTTCGTGGCTGTAATCGTTTACATCTCTTATATGCTGGAAGTTGGGAACAGTGGAGTGTAGTGGCGGATTATACAACTACATCGCCGGATCATTATGATGTAAAACAAACTTCTTTAATAACAAAGACAATAACTCCAACCTGTGCAGAATATGGTTATGATCGTCATTTTTGCCCAATTTGCAACGTGCGTTTAGACTATGATGATAATTACATTGATCCACTAGGTCATAACTACAATCCAGACGGAATTTGTGAAACTTGCGACGGTTATGTACAGTCAAGCCATCCGTACGCAAGAAATTGCGATGAAACATGGACAATAAACAAACCTAACGCTAAGCAAATTGCAATTACTTTTTCAGCTAATACCAAACTTACGAAAGACACACAGGATTTTATACGCATATATGATAGAAAAGATAATTTAATCGGTGAATATTCGGGTGTTGAATTAGCATCACAAAGAATAGTAGTCAATTCCGATACCATAAAAATTCGCCTTGTTTCAGATTCTAATACAAATGAATACAGCACAAAAGATTATGGTTTTTCACTAACAAATATTGAGGCAATCTTTGATGATACAGACACCGTTAATGATTTTGATACTGATATAAATACAGAAACAGATATGAGTACGGATTCAGATACAAGTAATGACACGGAGTCAAAAAAAGATACTGACACTTCAACCGACACATCATCAGATGAATTAATTATTATCCCTAATGAAACGGACACCGACCAACCTACAGATACCGATACCGAACAAGAGGGTATGACAGGTGATATTGACGGCGACGGAGAAATATCAATGCTTGATGTTGTTATTCTCCAGAAATCAATAGCAAGACTTATAGAATTTACTCCGGAGCAAGTTCTTTTGGCTGATGTCAATAACGACGGCAAAACAACCATGGAAGATGTGGTGTTGATTCAAAAATTCATAGCAAAATTAATTGACAGCTTTTAAAACAATTCACTTAAAAAATTATTTGATTTAGAAGAAGAAAGACGTTCAAGGCGAGCGTCTTTCTTTTTGTCTTAACCGCCCTAAAAGAGCGTTTAATTTTTTGGGGCAAAGTTTTGCGGGTTTGCTTTATAAACTTCTCTATTAGCTTAACATCGGGGGTTATTTTAAAAATAGCACTGTAAGGGCAATTTCAATTTGCAAAGTGTCACTTTAAGCGAGATTATTACGAATAAATTTAACAGCGGATTCAAGTTTTTTGCATTTACTCATAATATAGTCGTCCATAGTTTCCATTCCGTACTCCCACAAAGAAGATATTTCATCATCCAATCTGTCGAAGAAATCAGATAATTCTATATTATTTATTTCAATCATATAAGTACACCTCCCCCCCCATATTTTCTCACAACAATTCAGGTTTGAAAAAAGATAATTTTAAAACTTTATGTTATTAATATATCTTATATTGTATTAACAACCTACTATTATAGAACACTGATATAATATTATTGTAGTTGTATAAACAGTTGCTTTATAGTTTTAAATATGCTATTATTAATAAAATAATATTGTAAAATTATGTAAAAAAAATGAATATTTACTCTAAACACATTGCATCAACATAAATTAATTATTTTATGTTGAAGATATAAGACTTACCTTATACTATTTTTTAGAAAAATCACAGCACATAACAAAAACACTTATTTATTATTATAAAATATTTAAAATCTGACTATTAAATAGATATATCTATACTTTATTTTAACAATGGCTTAAGATTATACTTATATAAGGGAGATTCATATGAAAGCTAAATCGCTAAAAGTAAAACCTTTTTCAGGTGAATGTAAAAGCACAATATTAGAGCAATGGAAAACTTGTGTAGAATCAGCAAATAGCATAACCGAGAAACGAAACAATTCGAATAACATCTTTATTACTATTAATACAGCATTATTTGCTGTCATCACTTTTTCATTCGACTGCAAAAGTATTTTATTATCTATAATAGGTATTCTGATCTGCATTTTATGGATTTGTTTGATAAGCAGTTATAGAAAACTTAATATTGTTAAATATGAAATTATTAATGAAATTGAAAAAGAACTACCCTTGGCACCATTTACATCCGAGTGGGAAAAATTAAATATAGAACAAAAATATATTAACTTAACAACAATTGAAAAAATTTTGCCGTGTTTATTTATAATTTTATATTCAATATCAATTATCTATCCTGTATTTAAAATTATTTTAACTTTTATATGCCCTTGTATGGGAGGTACAGTATCATGAAAGTTTTTATATCTCATAAAAACACAGATTCTTTACAAGCTTTTTTAATTTTAAGGGAGCTTGAACGAAATGGTGTTAAAGCATATCTAGATGTATTAGATGACAATATAATAAACGATGGGAAAGAACTTACAGATCATATAAAGAAGCAATTAAATTCTTGTACAGATATTATTGTTTTAATATCAGAAGAAACAAAGGCTTCTTGGTGGGTTCCTTTTGAAATTGGTATGTCAGCACAAATTGATATGCCTACTGTAAGTTTCCTTAAAGAAAATGTTGAATTACCAAGTTATCTAAGTTACTGGCCGAGGTTAAAGTCACTAGAAGATATTTCAAAATATGTGACTACACGAAAGCGTATTGAGAAGATAATCATGGAACGATACCAAAGCTACGAATTATCAAGCTTACGAAAAATTGAAGTTCCAATGTTTTATAATGAATTAAAACGTGAATTGAGGTAATTATTTATGACATATAATCTTTTTATTAGCCACTCTTGGACATATATGAATGCATATAATAGTTTAATAGATTTGTTAAACTCTGACCCATATTTCATATATAAAAACTATTCTATACCTAAGAATGACCCTATACATAACGCTAAGAATGATTATCAACTAAAAGAGGCTATAAAAAATAAAATGCAACATGCCAGATGTGTGCTTATTATGGCTGGAGTTTACTCTACCCATAGTAAATGGATTAATATTGAAATAAAGATTGCCCACGAACTAAATAAAAAAATAATTGCAATTGAGCCTTGGGGTTCAAATAGGACATCTGAGGTAGTGAAAAAAAGTGCAAATAAGATTGTTAAATGGCAAACTTCTTCAATTATTAGCGCCATTAAAGAAATATAACAATAACTTAAAGCATATATGTTTGTTTATCAAATTATTTTAATTATTATATACAAACAAATACTGTAATTGTTATAAAAATTATATTTTTATAAAACCATTAAATATATTATATTAAAAAAGACGTTAAGGCTTAAAATCCCTAACGTCTTTCTTTTTGTCTTAAACAGTTCATAAAGCGTTTATTTATTTTAGCGGGGAAGCGTTTGCAGAAGTTAAATAAAACGCCCTATGAGCTTTATAAACGGGTATGTACATAAAATAACACAATTATTTATATTTCCTTTTGTAAAATGACCTAAGCCACTCAATGTATTCCAACTCTGAAATCTCATATCTTTCACATTTAGCCTTAAATTCATTATTCTTGTTTCGAAAATCTAGAAATTCTTCATATAATGCGTTAGCTTCTACATTTTTACCCTCAGCTTCAAGATTACTGATTTTTTCCTTCATCATTTCAGAGATACTGCGGAACATTCTTTTAGTTTCACTTAAACGAAAACGCTCGTTTTGTTTTCGGAGTTTCCCCTCTTCCTGACAAGTACGATTTTCTGCACCAGGGTATATGCCATTACAATATTTAGCATCGGCTCTTTTAGGAATAAAAAACTTTCCGCAGATTTCACATTTTTTAATCGTTTTTCCTGCCGAAAACAATTCATGTAGAGAAATTAAGATAAAATCAGCTAATGAATTTAAACTGAATAATTCGACATAAGTTTCGTTATTATCTTGAAAATCCTTTTCGTAATCATCTTCCATGAAGTAATCATCATACAATTGACCTTCAAAAAGCATTTTTATTTCCGTTGGAGTTAAAGCACATTGAATGTCCTGCTCTAAATTTTTACCATCAAGCGAACCCTTTAGTATTTTAAAACTGCTTTTTATTTTTGATGAAATTAAGAAAGAAAATTTAACTAAAGAATCTAAATTGCTATACTCATGGTTTTGGGAGCAAAGAGTAGCAAAACTTAAGCAATTTTTTAGTTTAGTAAATTTATCTTCATCAAAATTAAATTCTTCGGGGTCAATAACAGACAAACTCTTTTCGAATAGATACAATTCCATAAATATTTTCAGTTCATCAAAAGGTGTATTATAACCCTTATCTTTATAAGAAAAATGAGTTTCAAAAACTTTGGGAATTTCTATTGATAAATCATCAATTTCATCACTAAAAAGACCATTGGCTATTTTCGATAACTCAAAAATTTCAGATAATACATTAAGACACTTACATAACAATGTACCTACAGAATAAGTTTCTTCGATATCTCCCCAAAAATATCTTTCTTCTTCCAAATTACAACCATCAAGGAATAAATATTCTTGTTGCTTTGCCTTATCGTGGCAATAATAGGGATAATATGGGTCATTTTTATAATAATACATAATTTTATAAATCCTCTCTTAATTATTGCTTCCCTACTAATTATATCATAAGAGCTACAGGTATCTACAATGGTTAAAAAAATTTTTTTGAGTTATTATATGTGTAGAAAATCTGATATGCGCATACAGTTTTCAAAAATTTTAATCTAAGGAGTATTTAAAATGAAAACAAAAATTAATTTTACTAAGGAAGAACAATCAAAATGGGTTAACGTTAATCATAACGGTAAAATCCAAATCAATTCACAGAAGTTGTATGAACATCTTAAAGATAATTTAAGATTAAAAATTTCTGATAAAGGTAACGTATACCTTATTGACGAAAACCTATATAAACTTCTCCCGACTAGAGAATGTAAGGCTTTAATCAAAGAGCACTTACCCGTTGAATATCGTACCAGCAAAGATTGGGAAGCGGTGTTCAAAGAATTTATTACTGATTTTTCGGATATCAAAGAAACAGATTTTGATTCCGATGAAAATATTGTCGGATTTGAAAACGGAGTACTTCACCTTGATAGTGGAGAGCTAAGCGAAAATGATGAAAAATATTTGCTTACCAGGAAAATTCCTTGTAATTATACTCCTAACAAGAAACTTGAAGACGCACCTACGTTTGAGAATTACATAAAAACCTTATGCAATAATCAGCAAACTGAAATAACATTTCTTCTTGAATACATGGGAGCAATATTATCAAATGTTAGGGGGTATAGATTTAAAAAGCTCTTAATATTAGTTGGAGCTGGTAACACTGGTAAAACCCAATTACGAGAGCTTACCATGAACTTACTTGGTAGAGACCAATGCGTATCAATTGATATGAAGAAAATAAATGAACGCTTTGGAGCTGCCCAATTATACCGTAAACGATTAGCAGGTTCAGGTGATATGTCCACAGTGGATATATCTGAAATGAATGTGATAAAAAATCTCACGGGAGGCGATAGTTTATTTGCTGAATACAAAGGTAAAGATGGTTTTTCGTTCAGGTATGACGGATTTTTATGGTTTAATGCTAATGCCCTACCACATTTCAGAGGTGACAGAGGTGAGCACGTTTATTCCCGATTTGCCATTATAGAATGTAACAATGTTATTCCTCCCGAAGAGAGAGATTCAAAGTTACTTGATAAGCTAATGGCTGAAAAAGATGTAATCGCAAGTATTGCAATTGATGCTTTCAAAAAAGCCGTTAATAGAGGATATAAATTCTCTGAAAGTGAACAAATGAAAAACACTCGAAAGAATTATATTTTCGAAAACAATTCCTTACTTACATTTGTAAAGGAATGTTGTAAGATACATACGGGTAGTAATCATAGAACCTCAAGGGCAGATTTCAACCGGATATATAAAAAATGGTGTCTGGGAAATCGAGTTCTACCAGAAAGAGATAGGGAAATTGGTAAACAATTGGAAGATAATTTCCTTATCAAAGCATACAAATCGGGAGGATATTATTATTACGAGCTTAAAATTAATTTTGATATTCTGAAAGAATATGATGATAAAAATAATAATTATTAATTAAGTATAATAACAAACCATAATTATTAAAACTTAGGGCAATTGGGGCAAATATAATACAATTCTGTTGTTAAAAATCATTAAAAAACAATATAAGAATTGATATAATTTGCCCTTATTACCCCAAACAAATCATAAAGTTAAATTAAATTTAAATTTAAATTTATTAATCAGGAGAATTAACAATGAGAGAAAATGATAATTACTTTTCAGATATTTATAATAATATTTTTTCAGCAGTTGAAGAATTAATCAAAACCCGTCAAGCATTAGTACATTTTGATTATCTTAATGATGATGAAAATTCATTACTAAAACATACCCTACATTTATTATATAAGAAATTAATTATAGTAAATAAAGATATTGAATATTACAATGTTTCAGTAACATCTGATTGTGCAATACCCAATGAAATTGAGTAAACAAATACTTTAATCAAAAAATTTATCAAATTTAGAGAAAAAGTTTTGCAATCTTAAAAATCTTAAGCAATAATTAAGATTGGGGACTAACTCAAAAATACGAAGGAAGTGATATTTATGCCAAAAATGAGATTAATTTCAGAAGCTTACAAGCAATTGAAAATTGAAGATCCAAACAGTGCTATAACACTAAATGGGTTAAGATGTTTAATTAAACGAGGTGAAATACCATCTGTCAAAATCGGCAGAAAAACGTTAATTAACTACGATGTTTTACTTGAATATCTAAGTGCCTGAATTTATAAAAAGGTTCTGGCATTTAAATAAATCAATGTCAGAACCTTTATTTTAAGCATTGTATAACGTGGTAGAGAAAAAACTGCGGAAATTTAAAAAAATGTTTTGCAATTTGAGAAAACTTTTGCAATAATTAAGCTTGGGGACAACCTCAACAAAGAAAGGAGCAGATTGCCTTATGGCAACAGCGAGAAAGAAAGGACGAGGGTATGAAATTAGAGTATCCTGTGGAATTGATATTAATGGCAAAAGACTTGGTAAATCCCGAATTTGGATACCCGAAGCTAATATGACTACCCGACAAATTGAAAAGGAACTTGAACGACAAAAAGTTCTTTTTGAAGAAGAAGTCAGAAATGGTGTTTGCCCCGATAGTAAAATCCGTTTCGTAGACTTTTCGGAAAGGTGGATGAAAGAATATGCAAAAGTAAATTTGACAATTAAGACTTACGGACGGTATAAGCTTTACCTCAAGCGTATTAATCAAGCAATCGGTCACTTAAAGCTAAAAGATATTACTCCGTTGCAACTAAATAGTTTTTACAGAAGTTTAGAAGCTGACGGAGTAAATCAAAGGAAAAAATATGATGAAGATGGTAATTTAATTAATTCAGGAAAACTTGCACCAAAAACAATTCTCGACCATCACCGAGTAATATCAAAAATTTTATCTACTGCCGTTAGGTGGGGATTGCTTGAAAAGAATATTGCACAACGTGCAGACCCACCAAAAGTACCTCATAGGGAAATATCTTACCTGAATGAAGAAGAAGTAACAAAAATGATAAAGTTACTCGATGATGAGCCAATTCAATATAGAACAATGATTATACTGCTTGTTTATACAGGTATACGTCGTGGTGAGCTATGTGGTTTGGAATGGAAAGATATTGATTTTAAAAATCAAGTTATGCACGTTTGCCGTTCATCACAATACATAGGTAATAAAACTATAACCACAAAAGAGCCGAAAACAAAGTCAGGTATTCGTCACTTTTCATTGAGCAAAACTGCTTGTCACTTATTAAGTGAGTACAAAAAATGGCAAATCAAACAACGCTTCAACGTCGGAGATGATTGGGTTGAAAATGACAGACTATTTACAACGTGGAATGGTGAGCCAATCTATCCCGATACAATTACGGACTGGTTTGCAAAATTTATCAAAAGAAGTGATTTACCGTATGTAACACTTCATTCATTAAGACATACAAATGCGACTCTTATGATTGCAGAGGGTACAGACGTATGTACCGTATCAAGAAGACTCGGTCATGCAAATACTGCTACAACTCTAAACATCTATGCTCATGCTTTAAAATCAAAGGATAAAGAAGCAGCAAATACGCTTGATTATGTGCTTAACAAATATGCCTAAATCAGCAAAAAATAACGGTTTTTTCCGCTTCGGAGGGAAACGGAAGGGAAATCACAAAATTTACTGATTTTTTAAGGCAAAAGGAAAAAACCTAGAAACCGCTTGATTCCTAGGTTTTTGGTTGGTTGCGGGGGCAGGATTTGAACCTACGACCTTCGGGTTATGAGCCCGGCGAGCTACCAAGCTGCTCCACCCCGCGATATATGTGCTGTGAATCTCACAACACATAGAATTATATCACTGATTTAGTGTGTTGTCAATAGATTTTGGCAATATTTTTTCAAAATAGCTTTTTAAATTTGACTTGTTCTTGCACAAGAGCGCAACAGGGATTGATAGAAATGCCCAAAATAGGCTGTATAATGGGCATATTTGACCTAACAGATTAAAATGCAATCGAGAATAATCCCATACATCTAGCTTTAACCAGAGATTAACTATGCATCCCACTGCAAACTCAATGCTTGTGATGATAGCGGAACCGATTATGCATTTTATTAATAGGGTAAGCCCTTTAAATTTGTCAAAAGTGCGATATAGCAAAAGCACACATAGTCCGCCTGTTATAATCATGCTCCAGTGTGTTCTGCGTCTCCATAAAAGCTCTAAACCACCATATAATAGTCCGCCTGCTAACATTATAGCAGAGTCTTTCTTTATCCTACTCATAAAAATCACCTGTGGTTATTATTAATCACAGGTGTTTTTTTATTCAGAAAAAAAATATTTTTTAAAAATCAGATTTGTTCATTATCCCTATTATACTCAGCACACTCTAGCTTTTTAAGTATCATATTGGCGCACATATAAACATTTCCGCCACCTATTGTAAGGATAAGATCTCCTTTTTGTGCATTAGCACACACATAATCTGATATTTCCGGGAATGTATCTAAGCATACACATCCTTCAATCTTGTCACCAAGATCTTTGGAACAAATGTTATATGTATTCACTTCTCTTACAGCGAGTATCTCTGATAATACACACTTATCTGCGATAGACAAAGCTTCTGCAAAATCATCTAAAAGCATAGCTGTGCGTGAATAAGTATGTGGCTGAAAAACTGCCCACACACGATTAAATCCCATCTCCTTAGCTGCTGTTAATGTAACTGTAAGTTCTGTGGGATGATGTGCAAAATCATCGGCTACTGTAATTCCTGATGGATTTCCAAGTATCTCAAAACGGCGATGTACACCTGTAAATTTATGCAAGTTTTCTGAAATAGCACTAGGACTGACACCAAGATAATGAGCCACTGCGCAGGCTGCAAGTGCGTTATATACATTATGCTTACCAGGCACTGATAATGTGATAGTAACAAGCTTTTCACCATTGAAATAGAGATCAAACTGTTGCATTGCATGAGTATCAGATGTAATATTTCTTGCAGAATATGTGTTATTTTCATCCATGCCAAAGGTCACCTTTTTGACAGATGAATCTTTGACGGCATCCATGGTGTTTTCGTCATCACCGTTCAGGAAAAGTGCCTCTGTTGTGAGATCAGCAAACTTTGCAAATGATTTTTTTATGTTTTCCAGACTGCCAAAGTAGTCCAAATGATCTGCATCAATATTGAGAATAACTGATATTGCAGGATTAAGTTGCAAAAAAGTGTCCACATATTCGCAGGCTTCACACAAAATTATATTTGATTGACCTACATAGCTGTTGCCACCTATATATGGCAGTTTTCCGCCAATTATTGCAGATGGATCAAAGCCGGCGCCTATGAGAATTTGAGATAACATAGCTGTGGTGGAGGTTTTGCCGTGTGTTCCTGAGATAGCTACACTTCTCTTATATCTGCGTGTGACCGCACCTAAGAAAACAGAGCGTTCTACTGTTGGTATGCCACGTTTTCTAGCTTCTACAAGCTCTGGGTTATCCTGCTTTGCAGCTGCTGTGTAAACTACCATCTCGGCACCGTCAATATTTTCCGGCTTGTGCTCGCTAAACACAGGTATGCCATAGCCTTTTATTCTTTCTAATGTGTCAGAAACAGAATTGTCAGAGCCTGAAAGCTCGTATCCTTCTGCACGCATTATCTCGGCCAATGGACACATACCGGAGCCACCTATGCCGATAAAATGAAGTCTCTTAACTTGATTTAAAAGAGAATCTATATTCATTGTAAATTACCTCTTGGTTTCTTTATCACAGATTGCGAATAGTATTGTAAAGTAGCATGGATATTGTCATAGGTCCTACTCCGCCGGGAACAGGCGTGATATATGATGCCACGTCCTTAACACTCTCAAAGTCAACATCACCGCAGAGCTTGCCGTTTTCGTCTCTGTTCATGCCAACATCAATCACTACAGCACCTGGCTTGACATACTCTGCATCTATCAGCTTTTTCTTGCCTACTGCGACTATAAGAATGTCTGCTCTTTTGCAGATCTCTTTAAGATTATTGGTCTTGCTATGGCATATGGTGACCGTAGCATTTGCATTAAGCATCATCATTGCCATTGGTTTTCCAACTATGTTGCTTCTGCCTACTATTACACATTCCTTTGACTCTACATCTATTTTATAATATTTTAGTATTTCCATGATACCTGCTGGTGTGCATGGCAAAAAGGTAGGGTTACCAACTGATAGCATACCCACACTCTGATTGCTGAATGCATCTACATCCTTTGAGGGGTCTATGGCGGCTATAACTGCTTTTTCGTCGATATGTGACGGCAAAGGAAGCTGTACTAATATGCCATCTATATCAGGCTTCTGATTAAGTTCGTAAATAAGGTCTAAAAGCTGTTGCTGGGTGGTATTGCTATCAAGTCTGTATTCCTCAGAATATATACCCACCTCATCACAGGCCTTTTTCTTATTCCTCACATATATCTCAGATGCTGGATTGTTGCCGACAAGTACCACAGCAAGACCTGGCATTATGCCAATTTCGCTGAGCTCATTACATCTGTTTTTTATCTGTTCTCTGATATAAGCGGAAACTTCTTTTCCGTTTAGTATTTCTGCCATATATTTTTCCTTTCCGGTATCAATTTTTTATTATTCCTCGTCGTTTGTGGGATTGGGGGGAGGTATTTCAGTAGTTCTTTTTTTGATAACAACACCGTC
Source organism: Clostridiaceae bacterium (assembly GCA_016296885.1). Taxonomy (GTDB): domain Bacteria; phylum Bacillota; class Clostridia; order Oscillospirales; family Acutalibacteraceae; genus JAEEHZ01. The sequence continues at coordinate 51,292 of JAEDHT010000009.1, forward strand.
AAACGTCACCTTAAACTGCATAATGCCATAAAACATCTTGTTGCATTGAGGGCATTTAAAGCTTGCTCTTATATGGTTGTTCTTTACTTCCCACTTTGATTTTTTCTTTGCTTTAGATTCACACTCCGGACATGAGAAAGACATATCACTGTTTCTTATCTCTGGGTTGTGAGTATTTGTTATATAAAATGGTTTAAAAGCAAGTCTTCTGTAAAAATCAGGATTTGAGCTATCTTCTACAAAATCCTGAATATTTGCTCTATCATAAACTTTCTTAACACACTGCTGTGTTAAAATACTGTCATCAAGTGCACGGTGAAGCTCCATATCTTCTGTCTTGATGCCAAGCTTTTCAGCAGCAGCGGAAAGCCCCATTTGTTTGGCAGGGTCATAGCAACCCAACATTTTTTCACAATAGGTTTGGGCGTTAATATAGCCTTTGATATAGTTAAGCTCGTTGGTGTTGTAATAATATTTATTATTATCCATTAATGTGAGTATATCCGATGTGCTCCATGTGAGAAGCACCGCATCGCCTAAAAAAACTTTGAATTTGCTCAAAGCCTCACAAAATGGTATGCCCTCAGCCATTATCATTTCTGTGGTGAGATGGGTTAGTCTGCTGGTGCGCTTGCTGATGAATTTGCCCAGCTTTGGCTTTACAAGTACTGAAAATTCATCAATTATATTAAAATCTTCATCTGTCTTAACAGCACCAAATTCAATTATTTCGTTTAGGACTACCTTACCTTTGTTGAAAAAGGTGTTGTCCCATTCCAAATCAAGTATGACAAAATTCATGTGTTATTTGTGACATAGTAGCATAAATCTGCTGTGTCACACCTCTTTCTGCAAATTCTGTGAGATTAGTTTCCTCTGAACTGATGCTTTAATCTCAACTCTTTGTTGAGAATCATTTTTCTTAAACGAATATTCTTTGGTGTAACCTCTACAAGCTCGTCATCTGCGATAAACTCAAGACTCTGCTCTAGGCTGAGCACTGTGTGAGGAGTGAGCTTAAGGGCATCGTCAGATCCGGAGACACGGGTATTTGTAACGTGCTTTTTCTTACATACATTGACTGTGATATCCTCGTTCTTTGGACTTGCACCAACGATTTGACCTTCATAAACCGGCACACCGGCACCGAGGAAGAGTCTGCCTCTCTCTTGAGCAGCAAAAAGACCGTAGGTAGTGGTATCTCCTGTTTCGTGTGCTACAAGTGAACCTTGATGACGTGTGAAAATTTCGCCCTTGAATGGCTCATATCCATCAAATACATGGCTCATAATTCCGTTACCGTTAGTATCGGTCATAAATTCACTTCTATAGCCCATAAGACCTCTAGCCGGAATTCTGAACTCGATAACATTTGTGCCACCCTCTCTTGGTGCCATGTTTATTAGCTCAGCCTTTCTGGAGCCTAGCTTTTCCATTACTGCACCTACATATGAGTCAGGCACTTCTATTGTCAAAAATTCAATAGGTTCGCAGGTTACTCCGTCTATCTTCTTAAGAATTACGCTTGGTCGAGAAACCTGAAATTCGAAATCTTGGCGTCTCATTGTTTCAATTAATATTGAAAGATGTAGCTCACCTCTGCCTGATACCTTAAAAGTATCTGCTGATTCTGTTTCTTCCACACGCAGAGCTACGTTTGTTTCTACTTCTTTAAAAAGGCGGTCACGTAGGTTACGTGATGTTACGTATTTACCCTCTTTGCCTGCAAATGGGCTGTTGTTTACCATAAACATCATAGATACAGTAGGTTCGTCTATCTTTACAAATGGTAACGGCTCGATACAATCTACATCACAAGCTGTTTCGCCGATATTGAGATCAGCTATACCTGAAACGCAGACAAGATCACCAAGCTTAGCTGACTCTGCTTCTACTCGTTTGAGTCCTTCAAACTGATAGAGTTTTGTTATCTTTACATTCTTGCTGGTTCCGTCATTTTTGCAAAGGGCAACCTGCTGGCCGGATTTGATGGAGCCTCTCTCAACTCTGCCTATACCGATTCTGCCTATATAATCATCATAATCTATGTTTGAAAACAGTATCTGAAGTGGACCGTCTATTTCACCTGCCGGTGCCGGTACGTGATCTATGATAGCCTCAAAGAGGGGCTTCATATCAGTGCCTGGTTCATATGGGTCTGCTGATGCATAGCCATCTCTTCCTGATGCATAAATTACAGGGAACTCAAGCTGGTCATCATCTGCACCAAGCTCGATAAAGAGATCCAGCACCTCGTCTATAACCTCTTCCGGTCTGGCGCCCGGGCGGTCAATCTTATTGACTACTACAACAGGCTTTTTTCCGAGACCAAGTGCTTTTTTAAGTACAAAGCGTGTTTGTGGCATACAGCCTTCGAAGGCATCTACAAGAAGAAGTACACCATCTACCATCATAAGGATACGCTCTACTTCGCCACCAAAATCGGCGTGTCCGGGTGTGTCTACTATGTTAATTTTAACACCGTTATACATTACGGCTGTGTTTTTGGAGAGGATTGTAATACCTCTTTCTCTTTCCAAATCATTGGAGTCCATAACTCTCTCTGCCACGGCTTCGTTTTCTCTGAAGATACCGCTTTGGAGCAACATCTGATCTACCAGAGTGGTCTTGCCATGGTCTACGTGGGCTATAATTGCTATGTTTCTTAAATCATTTCTCGACTGCATATCTTTTAACCTCTTAACTTTTTTAATACAATTTGTTATTATACCATACTATTATATTAATTTCAATTTTTTTTGGTTACAGCTTTATGGATTTATAATTTTTATTTTTGGTGGAAATATTCAAGAAACACTTGCAAATATATATAATATATCCTATAATAATCATATATAAGTATTTAGTAAAATTCCAGATAGGAGGATAGTTATGAAGCCAGTAAATAAGATAATTGCTCTGATTCTTTCTATTTCTCTCGCAGTTGTAGGACAGAGCACTATTGTTTCTGCTGTGTCAAATACTAAAGACAGTGCAGAGGTGTCAGACACTATTATGCTGAGAGGTGCTAGTCAGCAGAGCATATCATCAGTGACTATAGATGGCAATGTAGCAAATGTTTCTTTAAGTACAGCACAGCATTGTAAGGTTGTTGTAGCCGTTTATGATTCATCAGAAAGTCAGCTACTCGATTACGCTTCTATAGATGTTCAAGCCGGAAGCACACAAGCTCAGGTTCCGCTAAATATATCAGATTTACCTGATGACTGTTGTATCAAAGCGTTTATGCTACAGCCTGTTTCTCTTCGCCCACTGTGCGGTGCTTATAGCTCACGAGAGGGTGTTGGAGAGGGTAAAGTGAGTGGTGATTCAGCATCTTTGCCTACTAGCACAAGACTTGCTTTAGTAGTGAAGGATACTTATGGTGCTTTGCTTAGTGGTGTGACATTAAAGGGCGCTTTTGGTGAGACTCTTGTAACCGACCAAAATGGTTTTGCATCCGGTGTTATTGCTAATGGAGAATATACTATCACAGCAGAAAAAAGCGGATATACCACATCCACAATTATGGTAAATGCTGATGGCAACACTAAGTATTCTGTGATTACCATGAGTGGTAATAATGATGCTATCGAGTATAAGAGATACATAGAGGATAAGCCTTGGTATGCAGATACACAGGGACAGATTGTCGGCGGAGAGTGTGGCACAAATGCTACATGGAGTCTTGACCCATCCACGGGTGTTCTTACAATCAGTGGCACAGGCACTATGACTGATTATACGGACGTTTCTCCATGGTATGATTATAACCATATTATCAAATCAATTGTGATAGAATCAGGTATCACATCCATAGGTAACAAGGCGTTTAATGATAGCACAAACGCTACCAATGTTACATTAGCAGATACTGTTACAAAAATTGGCTCTGAAGCGTTTAAGGACAGCGGAATCACAAAAATAGAGATTTCTGCAAGTTTAAAGAGTATTGGAACAGATGCATTCTTGGGCTGTGAGGATCTCAAAACAGTTGAAAATAAGGGTAGTCTACAAATAGAAAAGGGAAATACTTCTTACGGATATGTTGCATATTATGCTGATGAGGTTATTGATGTTTCAGAAGATGACGGATGGACACCAATATTTAAGGGCTCAGCTAATATCAAAATGGTACCAAAGGGAATTTCCGGAGCTGTTACCAGAGTGTATTATGATCTCAAAAATAATGAGCAATACACACTTTATGTTGTAAAAAGCATGGATGGAGATGTCTTTGCTAAAGATAATATATTGTATTTAGATCAAACTGTTTCAAATGATAAGGGCGAAGCCTCTTTCACAAGTGTAGAGTTTGCTGATAGAAATGTGACAGCATTTGTTATGAGCGAAAATGGAATTGATATTTCTGAGGCTAAGGCGACTGTTCCATATATTGTAACAGCTAAAGATAAGGCAAGCGTGGTACACTTTAAGCTGGAGCTTGATGGCAACGAGCTTGTGGAGGGTAGAGATTATTATCTCACAGGAGATTGCTTAGCCGATAAAAGCGGAACATATAGCTTCACAGTTAATGGAGTAGGTAAATACTGTGGTTCTAAAGAACTCAGCTTTACCGCAATAGAAACTGATGGCTCAGTGAAAAAAGACGGATATGTGTTTAAGGGTTGGTATGAGAGTGCTGATGCCGGTGCAAGCCCTGCTGATGTTGATATCACATCACCTGACGGATTGTACGCAGTTCCTCAATGGGTTAAGATACCTACCATTACCCTCGATACTTCTGATATCTACATGGGTTATGGAGAACTCAACCGTTCAGCATCCGGTTTTGCACTTATAGGAGCACAAATCAGATATAACAAGCAGGATAACAAAAATGGATTAAGATTTGTTTCAAGGGTAAGCACAGAGCTTATAAATGAGCTTGACGCACTTGATGGTAACAAGGGCAACACATCATTTGGACATTTACTCTCATCAAAGATTAACGAAAGTAGCGTTCTTGACGAGAAGAATGGCTCAAAGCTAGAAGCAGCAGGTCTGCTTTATAATGGTGATTCTTATAAGACTTTCAGTGCGGTTGTAGTAGGTATTCCAAAGGCAAACTACAATACGGAGATTTCTACACGCACCTATATAGAATATGTAGATGCAAACGGCAACCATCGTATGCACCTCTTCACAGAGAAAGAATCAAGAAATTATAATGGTGCTTATCACACCACAATTTCTCGTGTGGCAAAGTTTATAGTTGATTATGATGCAACACGTCTTAATAATTCTACACAGGATCTACAAGAATATATCAGAATGTTAGCATCAAAATGTACAGACTGATTTTGAAAGGAGTATATTTATTATGAAAAAGACATACAATAAACCAGAGATGAATATGGAAAAAATGTTGGTGCAGGATGTGCTCACTTCATCTTCACCTAGCGGACCGGGTCTTGACGATCAATCAAACGGTGTTTCGGATGAAGCAACTATAGATGGCGGATCATTTTTCTAATAACATAATTATACATAAGAGGGCTTTATATGAGAGTTTTCATATAAAGCCTTTTCTATTAAAAAAGGAGTGCGAGATGTTATGTGTAATATAGGTGTACTAGGAGCAGGCACATGGGGAATAGCTCTTGCAAAGCTGCTATGTGATAATAATCATAATGTTACAGTGTGGTCAGCGATAGAAAGGGAAATAGAAAATCTATCACATACGAGAACACACCCAAATCTTAAGGAGATGATTATTCCTAATGCTGTAAATTTTACTAAGAATATAAGTGAAGCTTGCACTGATATGGATATAGTGATATTTGCTGTACCATCTCTGTATGTAAGAAACACAGCCGAGAAAGCCGTTCCTTTTATTGATCCAAAAACAATTATTGTCACTGTTGCCAAGGGTATAGAAGCTCACACGCTGTTTACGATGTCTGAAGTGATAGAAGATGTGATTAATTCCAATGGGAAAATCGGAAATTATAGTATCGTGGCACTGTCAGGTCCAACCCACGCTGAGGAGGTTGCTTTGTCATTGCCTACCACGATAGTTGCCGCATCAGACAATCTCCAATCTGCTAAATATGTGCAGGATGCCGTTATGAATGACATAATGAGAGTGTACACCAACTCTGATATAAAGGGTGTGGAGCTTAGTGGTGCATTCAAGAATATTATTGCTTTAGCATCGGGTATATCGACAGGTATTGGCAATGGGGACAACGCAAAGGCAGCTATAATCACACGAGGTATGGCAGAAATTACACGTCTGGGCATAGCAGCAGGATGTAGAGAAGACACTTTCTATGGCTTGGCAGGAATTGGTGATCTGATTGTTACTGCCACATCTCAGCATAGCCGAAATAATCAAGCAGGCAAGCTGATAGGTGAGGGATATTCCACTGATGATGCTACAAAGATGGTTGGCATGGTGGTGGAGGGTATCAATGCTTTGCCGGCGGCTATGAAATTGATAAAAAGATATGGAGTAGAAATGCCGATAACTGAGGCTGTGAATTCTATTGTTATAAATAAATCTAATCCGGCTACTACTATGAACGAGCTAATGAATCGTGATAAAAAATCAGAACGATAACAAAAAACGGACAATCCTCAAAAGGGACTGTCCGTTTTAAATTGCTATTAATTTATCAGATAGTAATAATTAAATTTATTAATTATTTAACCATGCTTGCAACTTCAGCAGCAAAATCGTCCTGACGCTTCTCAATGCCTTCGCCCTTCTCGAAACGTACATAGTCAACTATAGCAATCTTGCCACCAAGCTCTTTAGCTGTTGCATCTGTGTACTGCTGAACGCTAAGATCACCATTCTTAACGAATGCCTGATCTACAAGGCAGTTCTCTTTGTAGTACTTGCCGATCTTACCCATAACAATCTTCTCAGCGATAGCAGCTGGCTTACCCTCGTTGATAACCTGCTCTGTGAGAATCTTCTTCTCATGCTCGATTGTCTCTGCAGGAACAGCAGCACTATTGAGGAACAAAGGATTAGCAGCAGCAACCTGCATAGCAACGTCCTTTGCATATGTGATGAATTCGTCTTTTCCAGCGAGGTCAGTGTCAAACTTAACCATAACGCCAATTCTGCCTGCTGCATGAACGTAAGTTACAACAGCACCTTCCATACGAACAAATCTTCTGATCTGGATATTCTCGCCGATTGTGAGAACCTTCTCCTGAAGCATCTCTGCGATTGTAGCAGAAGAGCCTACAGCCTTGCAAGCAAGCAATGCTTCTACATCAGCTGGGTTGTTCTCGATAACTGTATCTGCACATACCTTAACAAATGCCTGGAAATCTTCATTCTTAGCTACGAAGTCTGTCTCAGAGTTTACCTCGATTACACAGCCTACTGTGCCGTCACTGTTTGTTACAGCAAGAGCAATACCCTCAGCAGCAATTCTGCCTGCCTTCTTAGCCTGCTTTGCCAAACCCTGCTCTCTCAAAAAGTCGATAGCAGCGTCCATGTCGCCGTTTGCCTCTGTGAGTGCTTTTTTGCAATCCATCATTCCGCAACCAGTCTTATCTCTTAATGCTTTAACGTCTTGTGCTGTAAAAGCCATTGTAATTTCCTCCTTTTATTACGTATTGCAGGACAGAAACTTTTCTGCCCTGCAAATCATTGTTTGTAAATTATTATAATGAAAGATTATTCAGCTGATTCCTCAGAATCCTCTTCGTTCTCTTTCTCTTCTGCAGCTGCTGCGCCCATCTTACCCTCGTTACCTTCGATGATAGCGTCTGCCATTGCACCAGCGATGAGCTTAACTGCACGGATAGCGTCATCGTTACCAGGGATTACATAGTCTACTTCGTCTGGGTCACAGTTTGTGTCAACGATAGCAACGATCGGAATACCGAGCTTCTTTGCTTCTGCTACAGCGATTCTCTCCTTGCGTGGGTCAACGATGAAGAGTGCGCCGGGAACTCCAGGCATATTCTCGATGCCACCGAGGAATTTCTCGAGCTTTTCGATTTCGAGCTTGAGCTTGATAACTTCTTTCTTAGGAAGAAGATCAAATGTGCCGTCCTCGCTCATTGTGCGCAACTGCTTTAATCTTACGATTCTTGTCTTGATAGTGGAGAAGTTTGTGAGCATACCGCCGAGCCAACGAGCATTTACATAGTAAGCTCCTGCACGCTCTGCCTCTTCCTTAACACTGTCTTGAGCCTGCTTCTTTGTGCCTACGAAGAGAACAGACTTGCCTTCCATAGAAACCTCACGGATGAAAGAGTAAGCTTCTTCGAGCTTCTTAACAGTCTTCTGCAAATCGATAATGTAGATACCGTTACGCTCTGTGAAAATGTACTCAGACATTTTTGGGTTCCATCTTCTTGTCTGGTGGCCAAAGTGTACGCCAGCCTCCAACAACTGTTTCATTGATACTACTGCCATTTTAAAATCCTCCTTAGGTTATATCCTCCGCAAGCCCCATGGCATTCGGATACATCTGCTGAAAGTTAAAATTTTTTATCAGAAGACACCCTCCGAAGGGCTTTGCGTGCGTAATGCCCTAGTAGTATAGCATTTAATTACCTATATTTCAAGGGTTTTTCAAAAAAAATTCAATATTTTACAACTTTTATTTGATGCAAAAGAACGGGATTCGATACAAATGTTATGGTACAATTGATGGGTGACAAATAAAAAAGAAAATTCAACTCAAATAT
>JAEDHT010000010.1 GCA_016296885.1 Clostridiaceae bacterium
CCGAACGGCACGCAGGGTGGTGTGAGAGGGCGATTAATTTCGCCCTACTCGATTAGCAAAAAGAAAGACGTGACTATATATGAGATTAGACAAATACCTAAAGGTTTCAAGAATTATAAAAAGGCGCACTGTGGCAAATGATGCCTGCGATGCCGGCAAAATAACTGTAAACGGAAGGGTTGCAAAGGCATCATATGAAGTTAAAGTGGGCGATATTATAGAAATACAAATGGGCTCTAAAGCTATAAAAGCAGAGATAACCGCAGTTACAGAGGTTGTGCGCAAAGAAAACGCAGCTGATATGTATAGAATACTTGGTTAGGAGATGTTTTTTTGAATGAAACATATATATAAAACAACTGGTACTTGTTCAAGTAGCATCGAATTTGAAATAGATGAGAATAATAAAGTTCATAACGTGAAATTTAATGGAGGATGCAATGGCAATCTAAAGGGCATATCTGCACTGGTGGAAAATATGACTGCAGATGATGTGATAGAAAAATGCAAGGGTATCACTTGCGGATTTAAATCAACTTCTTGCCCGGATCAGCTTGCTATTGCCCTGAGCTCCATTTTAAATAAATAAGAGAATAAAGAAGGTTTGTTGAAATGTCAAAAGTAGATATTTTTTCCGGTTTTTTGGGCGCAGGAAAAACAACACTTATAAAAAAGCTTGTGAAAGAAGCTTATTCTAATGAAAAAATTGTTATTATAGAAAATGAATTTGGCGAAATAGGAATAGATGGAGGGTTCTTGCAGGAGGCAGGAATTGAAATCACCGAAATGAACTCAGGTTGTATCTGTTGCAGTCTTGTAGGAGATTTTAGCAAGGCACTTACCAAGGTTGTAGAGGAGTATAATCCGGATAGAATTATTATTGAGCCATCCGGTGTGGGCAAGCTTAGTGATGTCACAAAAGCTGTGATGGACATAGAGTCAGATAAGCTTGAAATATCAAGTCTTGTTGCTGTTGCCGATGCGCACAGATGCAAGATGTATATCAAAAATTTTGGCGAATTTTATAGAAATCAGATTGAAAACGCCGGTACTGTAATTCTTAGCCATACCGACAATATTTCTGAAGCCAAGCTTGAAGAATGCCTAAAATTGCTTCGTGAAATTAACAGTGAAGTGGAAATAATCACAACACCATGGGATCAACTTACCGGTGAACAGATTCTTGATGCGATTTATAAAAAAGACACTCTCAAGGCAGAGTTGGAAACACTTGCTAAGAGTGAACATCATCACCATCACCACGATCATGACGAATGCTGTAATCATGAACATCACCATCATGACCATGACGGATGCTGTAATCACGAGCATCACCACCATGATCATGATGAATGTTGTAATCACGAGCACCACCACGATCATAGCGGATGTTGTTGCCATGAACATCACCACCATGATCACGACCATAACTGCGACTGCGGTTGTGGTGGACATGATCATCATCATGCTGATGAAATTTTCGATAGCTGGGGTTTGGAAACAGCCAAAAAATTCTCAAAAGATTATATATCATCTGCACTTGAAAAACTCTCTGATGAAGATAGCTACGGTATAATCGTGCGTGCAAAAGGAATTGTCCCATCAGATGATGGTGAGTGGATACACTTTGATTATATTCCGGGTAGCATAGATATTAGAACAGGTGCCGCATCTACAATAGGTAGATTATGCGTGATTGGTTCTAAGATAGACAAAGAAAAGATTGCTACACTTTTTGATGCATAATATCTGAGGAGGCTACAAAAATGGAAATTCCGGTTTATTTGTTTGTGGGCTTTCTCGAATCAGGAAAGACTTCGTTTATTCAAAAATCTCTCTCTTATAGAGATTTTAATGCAGGAGAAAAAACTCTTTATCTTGTGTGCGAAGAAGGATTAGAGGAACTTGATATATCTGAACTTTATGGTCAAAATATCTATCCATGTGTTATTGAAAAGGAAGAAGATCTCACCACCTCTACTCTCAATAAACTTAGAAAAAAATACAACGCAGAGCGTGTTGTGATTGAATACAACGGTATGTGGATGCTGGACAAGCTTTTAGATGCTATGCCTATGGGATGGATCATATATCAGCAGATAATGCTCGCCGATGCCAGAACCTTTCTAAATTATAATGCGAATATGAGAAGTCTGGTATTTGACAAATTGCAAAACAGTGAGCTTGTAGTTTTCAATCGTTATAATGATAATATAGACAAAATGGCTCTCCATAAAATAGCCAGAAGTGTTTCAAGGGGAATAGGGATTGCTTATGAATATCCAAGTGGCAAGGTAGAGCCGGATGACATACCCGATCCGCTTCCTTTCGATATAAATGCCGATATTATACAGATTGAAGATGACGACTATGCTGTGTGGTATAGCGATATGATCGATGATGAGCAGAAATATGATGGAAAGACTATATCTTTTAAAGGCATTGTCGCTGTAAATAAAAAGAATCTGGGAAATGACTTTATAATAGGCAGACACGTAATGAACTGTTGTGAGGAGGATATCACCTATGTGGGTATACCTTGCAAGCGTGATAATGATTCGTTTGAACTCAAAATGCGTGACTGGGTTACAATCGTAGGTAAAATATCTATCGAATATCATAAAGCCTATGGTGAAAAAGGACCCGTAATATATATTTCTGATATCTCATACGCAGAAAAGCCTGAGCAAGAGGTTGTTTCTCCGTAATTTAATTATTAAATAATTAATCCCATGGACAGAGCATATTAAGCGCCCTATCCATGGGATCTTTCTTATTTTATTATTTATTTATAGTTATGTTACACATCTATACCTCTTACAACACAATTAATGTTGATGCCATCATTCCAAAAGGCAAGAGTATAATCCTTATCAATAACAGGAACAAATTCATTGTCTGTTATATCATCCCCAGACCATTTTATGCCTTCAGGATAAATCATAGACACAGCTACCCCTCTGCTTTTTAGTGTGACAAAGGATGTGCATCCACGATTGGCAAATGTGCTGAAATTGACGTTTACAGTCTGCAATGAGTCAGATGTAAGCAGATATTCACTATTGTCACTTAAATCCAGATTAACCGTGCTATCCTCATATGTATGATATAATGTGTCTATTTCATCATGTGTTGCAAAATTTGCATCATTGGTCAAGTGGCTTGTTTTGGTTGGAATTTCAATATTTACAATCTTGTTTAATGATGAAACCTCAACTTCATTTACACAGATATGCTCGATAACATTCTCTTGAGCTCCTTGCTGTATGCTATTAAGCTTAGCCTTTTCAATTACAGTAAAGTTTTGATCAGATAAACCCTTACCTGCTATCGCATCTACTTTTCTCTCTTCTAATGATGCAATAACTGCAAGCAACTGATCATATTGCGGTAAGACATTGTGTGTTTCTTCTACCTTTTCATTGTAGCAGGAGAAAACAGTTTTTACAAAGCAAGGCTTGGTGCATATCATCTTTGTAACACCATTTTCAAGATATGATGTCATAACACCTAAAGTGAACCCCCTGCCTTTTAGTACCTCTTACGGAATATAACAATCGTCATATTCTGAAAGAACAGTTGTGTATGACGTGCCATTGTATGTAAACACTGCCGTCTTTACCACGTTATCCCATATAGACCCGCTAAATTTAAATTTTGCCTGAACATAGTTTATGCTATCATCCACGATAGGATCTGATCCTATCTTTGTAATGCACTGATTGTGCACCGAGAATAATACTTGCATTTTTCCTCCTTTTCCTAAATATACTCAGAACGTGTTTTCAATTAACAATTATATAAATAAATTACTTTTAGTCAATATCGAAATAGTATAATTTAAAAAAATATGTCAGGCATAATTTAATACCTGACATATTTTTTGATCTATTAATTTTATATATTATCTTTTATTATTTTTTTTAACTTGTTCTGAAGTTCTGGAATAAATGCTTGCAACTATAAGATAAATAACAAATAATATAACTACCACTATCACCGGAACAATAACCCATGGTGATAAAAAAGCTTTTTTTACTGAATTAGTCACCTTTACTATTTCACTTTTATCCACAGACTCAGAAGCAACTATGTTAACTTTAGAGATTACATCACCTTGATAAATCAAATCTGCCTGACCGATTATATCACCCTTACTTATCGGTGCTTCTACACTATCCGGTACGATAGGGGAGATTGTCACCTCTGATATGTCTACATCATACGGGAGTATCATAGACACGTTATTCTCCGGTACCAACAGAAGATTATCCTTATTCCACGCAGATTCTAGCTGTATATTACACACTGGTGTCTGTTTATCAACTATTGTTTTTATCTCAAAGCTATCAAATGCCCATTCAAAAAAGTTTATACAATCCTTCATTGCACCATTATCGTCAGACCAGTTGCCATCTTCGTCATAGCATGGTGATTTAAGTGCCACACAGATATATGAATAGCCGTTATGTGTTGCGGATGCTACAAGGCAATATCCGGCTTCGTCTGTAGTGCCTGTTTTAACTCCGGTGGCGTATTCATAATAATACTCTCCACCTCTGCCCGGATCTACCAGCAGATTAGTTGCAACAAGAGGATAATCATCATCAGGAAGATAATATGATGATATAGAGCATATTTCTGTAAAATAGGGCTGTGCCATAGCATACTCTGTTATCTTGCATAAATCTATCGCAGTGGTGTATTGTTCGGGGTCATGCAATCCATGCGGATTTACATAATGGGTAGATGTGCATCCTATCTCTTTTGCCTTCTTATTCATCAGCTCCGCAAAAGCAGCCTGATCACCATTGCTTACATAATCTGCCAGCACTATTGCTGCATCGTTGCCTGATTTTACCATCAAACAACACAGCAAATCATATACAGTAAGCTGTTTATCAATATATCCCTCTAGTCCCGAAAGTGAGCTTCCTGTGCCATCAAGGCTATGAATAAGGTCATATTTAATTGTAACCTTTGTGTTTTTTATGTCGGGTATATTTTCCACGGTGATTATGTATGTCATTATCTTAGTGGTTGAAGCGGGATATCGTTTAACGTCGGCGTTGTGGTTATATAGCTCAGTGCCGGTATCGGTGTTATATAAATATACAGTTTCGCTGTTTATCTTAAAATCTATATCATAGGATGCTGCGCTTGCAGAAATAGAAGAAAACCAACTCATAAATATCAAAGATGTCAATATTAATACAACAATTCTCTTCATATTGTTCTCCCCTTAAATGTTTGAGTAAATACTATATTACATTATATTATAAGGTTTTGTCAACCTAAGCGTGTTAGTAGTTTTATTTTTATCATATTACACATATTAGAGCTGGAAAACCGTTGAATATCGGACAAGTAGCAGATATCGGGGTTATTTGCCTTACTGGTAGGATATCATATCGACAGAGGATACAACTTATTATTAAGAATAAATAGATGTATTCACCACTCATATCACCTATGCATTTCCAGAAAGTATGCAATTAGGGGTACAAAATGATGCACCCCTAAACTATTTTCTATACTATGCAATTATTAAATCTACATCAAACTTGGAGAATAATAATTATATCTCTTTCCTTATTTGTGATAATGCACCTTTTTCTATTCGACTCACTTGTGCTTGAGATATGCCAATCTCAGACGATACCTCCATTTGGGTTTTTCCCTGAAAAAATCTCATATTAAGAATTTTTTTCTCACGACTTGAAAGCTTTGAGATAGCCTCACGCAGAGATATCTCTTCTATCCAGTTGGTATCGTCATTTTTGTCGCTTATTTGATCCATAACATATATCGTATCGTTGCTATCGGAGAAAACAGGCTCATTGAGTGATATTGGCGCTACTATTGCTTCGAGTGCCATCACAACATCTTCACGCTTCATATCAAGCTCTTTGGCTATTTCCTCTACAGTAGGCTCACGACCTGTCTCGTTAATCAGTCTTTCTTTAACCTGCATTGCCTTGTATGCCGTGTCACGCATACTTCTGCTCACCCTGATATAATTATAGTCACGCAGGTAGCGTCTAACTTCTCCTATGATCATAGGCACACCATAGGTAGAGAATTTAACGTCAAGATCACTGTTAAAATTATCGATTGCTTTGATAAGCCCTATGCATCCCACTTGGAACAAATCATCACAGCTCTCACCTCTGTTAGTAAACCTCTGTATCACACTAAGCACAAGTCTGAGATTACCGTTTATCATATCTTCTCTGGCTTTTTTCTTTTGTGTTGGCGTGCCCTCTTTCATTATGCGAAAAAGCTCAAGCTTTTCATCTTCTTTTAAAACCTTTAGCTTTGATGTGTTAATACCGCATATTTCGACTCTATTATACTGCATATCTTAAGACACACGATAAAGCTACACTTTTTACGACAAAAAAGTGTACAGTATCGTACCCTCCTCCAAAATAATGATATTGATGGTAAAACTTAATATCATTATTGCCATGCAGTTTTTATTAATTCAGATTATAATAGAGAATTTTAAAAATAAAAATACAGAGCCACTGTAAATAGACGTAATGGTCTGTATGCAGTGGCTCAAATTCTTTAAAAAATTTATCTAAAATACATATACACCTGGCAGGGGATAGTACCATTATATAGCTTTCTTCTTTTGTCGGCTTTTCTTCCAAAAAGCTGTTCAAAGCTATCCTCAGGTGTGATGATAGTGTAACTATGATGTGGCTTCGGAATAAAGACATTGCCCATAGTTTTGTATATCTTTGTGGCCTCAGATGCTGTGAGCAATCTTTCGCCATATGGGGGGTTGCATATTACAGTTGCATATTCATTTGATGCTACAAAGTCTTTAATATCCTTTTTCTCAAAACGTAGTTTATCTTTTACGCCTGCCTTTTCTGCGTTTTCTATGGCTGTCCTCAATGCAAATTTATCTATATCACTGCCAAAGCCAATAAATTCACAATCGGTTCTGATATCAGCGTGTGCAGTCTGTCTTTCACTCGAAATAACAGCTTTGTCTATATTTTTCCAATCATCAAATGCAAATTTCCTGTTCAATCCCGGCGCTATATTCATAGCTTTCATGGCGGCTTCAATCAGTATGGTTCCTGAACCACACATTGGGTCATAAACGGTGTGTGAAGATCTAACCTTTGATAGCTCAACCAATGCGGCAGCCAAAGTTTCTTTTATTGGTGCATCGTTTGCATTTTCTCTGTAGCCTCGCTTATGAAGTCCTGTGCCACTTGTGTCTATCATCAGTATTACCGAGTTTTTGAGTATCAAAAAGCGCACCTGATAGGTTGAGCCGGTTTCAGGAAAAATCTGAATATTGTATTTTTGCTTCATTTTCTCCACGATAGCTTTTTTAATGATCTTTTGACAATCTGGTATGCTTGTTAGCTTTGAATCTAAGCTTCTGCCTGCTACAGGAAATTTATCATTTTTTCCGATCAGTATATCCCATTCAAGCGCCTTAGTCTTTTCAAATAGTTCATCAAAAGAAAAAGCCTTAAATATACCCATTACAATCAATATTCTTTCGGCGAGCCTGCTTTTTATATTTGCACGCACTAGAATATGTTCGTCACCCTCGAAAAACACGCGTCCATTTTCAGCAGTGACGTTCTCAGCTCCCATAAATCTTAGTTCATTGGCAAGCAGGCCTTCTATACCCAGCATACACGTTGCCACCATTTTAAACTTATTCATAACACTACACAAAAAAACAGGATTTTGCAGTATACAGTAGCAAAATACTGCATATTTCCTTTCTAAATATGTCTATATTAAGCGTTTTGCAAAAGCCTGATTGCCTCTGCGGGATCTTCTGCCTTAAACACGCCTGTGCCTGACACAGCGATGTCAATTCCGGCTGCTGATGCTTGTGATGCAGTCTGCATATTTATTCCTCCGTCAGCTTCTATAAGGATATCAGTGCCAATCTCCTTAGCCTTATCCTTAATAGCAGACACCTTAGGCAACATATCCGCCATGAACGATTGTCCGCCAAATCCAGGTTCTACTGTCATTATCAATACCATATATATATCTTCAAGATATGGGAATACAGCCTCAGCAGGTGTATTTGGCTTTATAACCAAACCAGGCTTTATGCCAAGTGACTTTATTTTCTCGATAGTTTCTTTTATGTCATCTTTAGCTTCTATATGAAATGTGATAATATCAGCACCGGCATCAGCAAAGCGTTCTACATATTCTAGCGGATGAACTATCATTAGATGCACATCAAATGGTATGGTTGCATATTTTCTAAGCGATTTAATTACGTCGGGTCCAAAGGTAATGTTAGGTACAAAATGACCATCCATGATGTCTATGTGTATAAGATCTGCCTTTGCATCTTCCATTCTTTTTATTTCTTCACCAAGCTTTGAAAAATCACTTGCCAAAATTGATGGTGCTATTTTCATATCGTTTTATTTCCTTTCTTAATTCGCCATTATTTCTTTGTAAAAGTTGGTAATATCAGGGATACAACAGTCCAGAACAAAGTATACAAAATTATTCTCAACGGACTGATGAGGATGCCACCATTGAGTAGTATCACAGTGGCCACTATAATGCATAAAAGACTTGATATCACCTGCAATAAAGTGAGTAATCTTGTAGTTGAAATTAATCTTTTGCTATAAGCGAAGCAATATGCCATTGATAAAAAGCTACCCATCGTAACTGCATATGGCTTTACATTTTCAATCTTTTCACCGGAAAGCTCTTTAAATATATTTCCCAATCCGGATGGCAAAACCTTAATGCTTCTTTGATATAGGCCAAAATCACTTGCTACCTTTTCAGCGGTTATAGCCTCATTTGATGTTCTGACAAGCACACATATGCCTGCTTCACTCAGTGTTCTAAGTGCATGGGCTACCTTGGAATCTGGTCTGTATCTCACCACCAACATTGCACAGAGAGTCCCTTTCGTAGCTATGTAGGTTACATTACAACCGTTTTCTATGTATTTTCCCTCAAAATCCTTTGATGGGGTTTCTATGCCGTGAGCGTTCATAAGCTGTGCATTACCCACCAGAACACGCTCACCATATATCCATCCTACTAGTCCTTTGTCATCTTCAAATATAACACTATCACAACTTGGAATCTGTCGGTTTCCTTTAAAAATACCCGATAACACATCATAAAGGGGACTCTTGGCTGCCTTTACAACAGATAGTGCATTTACAAGGGGATCATCTATGTCAGCTTGCCCAAACTTTTTGATTGCTATAAGCTGTGGTGCGCCCTTGGGATAGAGTGCACGATCTGTAATAACGATAGATGATGAAGAATTAAACTTTCTGGCTGATGCATATCCCACAAGCATAGCTTTCTTTTTGAGAGAATTATTGCAAAATCTTTTTGTCATCAGTTCAGATGTAAGTACAGCGTTTATTGGAGCCGCACAACAGCAAATTATTGTAAATGCATTAAAGCCGGCCATTACACCGCTTTTAATACCGCATATAACGGATATTACAGCCGCAAATATCATGGTTGGCACAGCAAGTCGGTTTATAACCGTCATGCCTTTATATCCATTGCAGGATAGCCCAAAAAAGTTTTTATAATTCTCGCTTGGGCATTGATATACTATATTAGTCTTTGGTGAAGCCACACCATTGAGTATCAGTGGCTTTGTCTGCTTGTCCGTGTAATTTCGCAGGGTGTATTTGTTGCCGGCAGAGCATAGAAAACTATAGTTTTTTCGAGTTCTCTCATTTGCTGTAAGCTTTGCATATGTGCTAAACAACATTATAAACAAGAGAAAAACAGAATAATACTTGTAGTTTTCCTTGTAAAATTCATCGGAGGCAAAAAATGCAGAAATACTTTGAATAAGAACGGCGAATCCGGCAATAGCAGAACCTGTATCTCTGTTGCCACCGCTTTTTATTGCTTTTAAGCCCGATGATATCGTTTTTCTGCCTGCAAGCAATGCAAAGCAAGTTATCAGTAGATTGATTGCGCAGTACATTACCGGCGCAGCAGGGCCTGTTCCAAACAGATTTGGGTTTGCACCTTTGATCATAAAGAATATTACAGATGCTATCATGAGCAAAACAAGAATTAGCGTGCTTACATAAAGAGAAGTGGTGGTTTCATATAGCTTTGCCTTAATTTTGAGAGGCTCTGTTTCATTATCAAACTCATTTCTATATTGTGTGCCGTCAATATGTTTTTTCTGGAAATTATTTATTTTAGAAAGAATGGGGGATAGGTTGATTTTAAATTTCTCAGCAATTTTATTTCTTTTTTCTGACTTTGCCGGGATATCCTCTTTTATCGTTTTCTTCTTAATTTCATTATTATCGTATTTTACATAGTTTTCATATTCACGTCTAACTATATTTGAAAATTTACCAACAGAAACAGACAATACAGGAATTTCCTGATTTGGTTCTACCAATTTTTCCTCAGCTTTTTCCTTTTTATCCTTCACCTTATCGTCATCTGTTTTTTTGCTATGTGTTTTGATATCATACTTATTCACTACAATAGTTTTTTCTTCTTCGGAGGATGAATCGTGAGTTTCTACCCTTTCGAATATAGCTGTTTTCGGATCTTTTGAAATAATATCATCGTCATTATCAAGTTTTTTTGAATTATTATTACTATCTGATTTTCTTTGATGGTCTTTTACCTTATCAAGATAGTCGATGATATCAAAAAGCTCACGAGTGCTGGTTGAACTCTCAGGTAGATCATCCAAGGGGTTTTGCTTTTTTAGACGCACTTCTTTTGATGCGTTGCTATAAATGTCTTCACGCTTTGATTTGAAATCGGATTTTTTACTTTTATCTTTGTTGTTTTCAAACATTGTCTTTCAACATCCTTTCCACCAGAGCGTTATTTATCGTTTTTTAATCAGTTTCGTTGTTTAGCTGCTTCATACATTGCAATTCCGGCAGCTACAGAAGCATTTAGAGAATTTATTTTTCCATACATCGGCAGTGATACTATACCATCACATTTGCTTTCTACAAGCTTGCCAATTCCTTTTCCTTCGTTACCAATTACCAGGGCAATACTTCCTTTTAGGTTGGTTTTGTATATGGATTCTCCATTCATGTCGGTTCCATATACCCACACGCCCATATCTTTTATCTTGTCGATAGTTGAGGCTATATTGGTTATCTTTACAATATGCATATATTCTAATGCACCGGCAGATGCCTTGTGCACTGTGTACGTAAGTCCCGATGAGCGCCTTTTTGGGATTATTACGCCATGCACACCGGCACATTCTGCTGTTCTGATTATTGCACCTAGATTGTGTGGATCTTCTATTTCATCGAGAATTACTATAAAGGGGTCTTCTCCACGTTCTTTTGCAGTCGCAAAGATATCATCTAACTGCGAATATTCCTTCATAGCGGCATAAGCCACCACACCCTGATGGTTGCCATGACCGCACATATAATCCATTTTTCTGGCATCAGCTTCTTTTACAGTGATGCCTTTTTCTTTTGCCTTAGATATTATAACAGCTGTAGTGCCACTATACGGTGTGCCTTTTGCAATGATTATATTATCAAGCTCACGGCCACTTTTCAGTGCTTCCAATACAGAATTTCTGCCTATAATAATATTTTCATTAATGTTATTATTTTTATCGTCTTCTCTTTTTTTATCTATCATTTTAATTAAACTCCAAATTTACAAAACATTTAAAATCTGCTTAGAACAATCCCTTTCCATTAAACAACCGAACAATGTCGTTAGCAGAAACGAAAAGTATAAATGCAATCAGTAGGGCAAAGCCTATTCCATGGATAAGACCTTCATATTTTGGTGGTATTGGCTTTCTTCTTATAGCTTCAATAATCAGGAACAAAAATCTGCCGCCATCCAATGCTGGGATAGGGAGCATATTAAATATACCTAAGTTAATTGATATTATAGACATTATATAGATGATGTTATTTATAGCTTCTCCGAATCCGGTTTCAAGGCCCGCAGATGTGGCATCCTTAACAGCACTAACAATGCCCACAGGACCTGATACCTCTGATAAAGAAAATTGCCCAGTCACAAGACCAATCAGGCTTTTATATACCATTCTAACAATAGAAACACTGCTACTAAAGGTTGTAGACATAACTGTTAGAAAGTTCTTTTCCACAGGAACAGTATAAAAGTCGAAACCAATAGCAGGCTTACCATTGGTATCCATATATGTGTAAAAATCTACATCTTTTAGTGTGACTTTTTTACCATCACGAAGCACTTCTACATCTGTTCTGAATCTTGGTGATGTTTCTGTAATAGACACAGATACCTCAGGTAATTCAGGCTTAGTACCGTCTTCCAAGTTAAACATAGTCATATCATTATATGCTTTTTCATATGTTTTCACGATTTTGTCAGTTTCAGTAGCAGATGAGATTTCGTTTTTGGCTTTTGTATAAATATCTGTAATTATCTTAAAATCTTCTTCAGAATAATTATCCTTGCTCTGATGCAGATAAGCATACACATTTACAAGTGTAGCGTTGTATTTTTCCTTTGCTATGATTGGGGCTGTGCCGTCTACATCGGTAGATTTCATCATAGCAAGGGCATATGATATATCGTTTGATGATAATATTTTATAGTTGCCGATTTTGAGAATTTCATCATTTTGTTGTAGGCCGGATTGGGCGGTGTAAGCGCTATCTACAAATCCTGATATAGTCGTGCTTGCATAAGTGTCGCTCTGCACCTGTAATGTGAAAACAAGCACAAGTCCGAGCAGGATATTCATAATTGCGCCGGCGCACACTATTATCATTCTTTTATATACCTTAGCCTTAGAGAAAGAATCAGGTGCATCGCTCTCTTCATCTTCGCCCTCCATAGCACAATATCCACCTATAGGGAGCAGACGCAGAGAATACACAGTTTCTCCTTTTTTAAAGCTAAATAGCTTAGGACCCATACCAAGCGCAAATTCATTTACACGCACACCGCTGAGCTTAGCTGTAATAAAATGTCCAAACTCGTGTGAAAAAATTAATAATTCAAAGATTAATATTCCAATTATAATTAATAAAGCTGTTTTAATAATAAACACTTTCCTTTCAGCTAGTTGATATTACTATACACAAATTCACGTGCTTTTTTGTCTGCAATGAGCACATCTTCAACTAAATTTATTGGAGAATCATCAGCTATCTCCACTGCTTTTTGTACTAGTTCGCCAATGTCGTGAAAAGATATTTTACCCTCTCGATATAGCAGATTTGCAACTTCGTTTGCACCATTTGCACTTGCAGGTGCAAGACCACCTTTTTTGATTGCCTCTTTGCAAGCGTGCATACATTTAAAGGTCTTTTCATCAGGCTTGTAAAATGTCAAATTGCATATTTCGGTCAGATCAAGCTCTTTTACAGGACTTTCGAATCTTTGAGGATATGTTAATGCATATTGAATAGGTATGCGCATATCAGGCAACCCTAACTGAGCTATCACAGAGTTATCCATATATTCTATCATAGAGTGGATTATACTTTCACGATGTACCACCACATCTATTTTTTCAACAGGCGTATCAAAAAGCCATCTTGCTTCAATTATCTCAAGGCCTTTATTCATCATAGTTGCCGAGTCTATTGTAATTTTTTGTCCCATGCTCCAATTGGGATGTTTGAGTGCCTGTGCTGGTGTTACATCTCTTAGTTCTTCGTATGTTTTGCCAAAGAATGGCCCTCCAGATGCTGTGAGAATAAGTTTTTTGAGAGCTTTTTTCTCCGGGCATCCCTCAAGACATTGAAAAATAGCAGAGTGTTCACTGTCTACAGGAAGTATTTTTATATTGTTTTCAGATGCAGTCCTTGTGACTAGCTCACCGCCTGCTACAAGCGTTTCCTTGTTGGCGAGGGCTATGTCTTTTTTTGCTCTGGCGGCTGTGAGTGTAGGTATTAGTCCCACCATGCCTACCAGTGCATTGAGTACCATATCAGCCTCACCTATGCTTGCGGCATTGCACAAGCCATCCATGCCATAGTCCACCGTGATATCCATATCCCTAAGGCGCAGTTTTAGCTCCTTAGCGGAATTTTCATCATGCATAACTACAAGGGATGGTTTAAATTTTCTTACCTGTTGTTCTATCAAATCAACATTCTTATTTGCTGTTAGAGCGCTTACTCTTATACCAAGCTTCTCTGCCACATCAAGTGCTTGAGTGCCGATAGAGCCTGTGCTTCCTAAAATTGATAAATTTGTTATCATAATATTATCCTTAAAATTCTGTTATTTTACTAATGGTAAATATTCACTTAATATATATAATGTTGGGAAAGTAAATATTACGCCATCAAGTCTATCTAAAAATCCGCCATGACCGGGAAATATATTGCCATAGTCTTTAGCGTTATAATTTCGTTTAATCAAAGAGAACGTAAGATCTCCTATTATTGAAACACCGGCACACACAAAGCTAACGATAGATAAATTAATATAATTAACATTAGCACTGATCTCACAATTTGGGAAAACAGCCTTATCAAAAATAAGTCCTGTAATAAGCATAAACAAAGTGCAACAGATAACTCCGCCTATAGCGCCCTCCACAGTCTTTTTAGGACTGATGGTAGGGCACAGTTTGTGTTTGCCAAACAACATACCTGCAAATAATGCTCCGCTATCTGCAAGCCATGTAGAGGCAAGCCCCACCACAAAATAATAAACAGTGAGTTTTCTATCATTCATAAATAATGGTATTAATGACGACAAACCGAAAGAAATGATAAGGGTAAAACAAAATGATATACACGCATTAGAAAAATTGACTTTCTGATGAAAAAATATCATACATGCAAACATAAGAATGAAATAAACAAATATAACCTCTGCCAAAAATCCAGACATTATAACGTATGGTATGGAAAGGCCAAATAAAATGCTGGGTATAGAAATATAATACTTTTTCAGCATTCCACCAGTGTGTATTACTTCTGCCACACACATAGCAGATGCAAGTGATAGTACGATGTCTATGATAAATGGAAATTTTGTTCCCAAAAACAGTAGCAATAAAATGGCTGGAATTCCTATAAATGCCGTTAAAAGTCTTGCTATCATAATATCAGATACCTCCGTATCTTCTGTTTCTTTTTGAGTATTCTATTATAGCTTCGTTAAGATTTTCTTTTGAAAAATCAGGCCACAGCACATTGTCCATGATGACATATTCAGAATATGCCGATTGCCAAAGCAAAAAGTTTGAGGTTCGATACTCGCCACTTGGTCTTATAATAAGATCAGGGTCAGGCTGGTCTGCGGTATATAGGTAGTCAGATATCAGTTTTTCGTCTATGCTCGACTTGTCAAGCTTTCCGGACTCTATATCTGAGCAGATTTGTTTTACAGCAGTTACAATTTCTGCTCTACCACCATAATTAACGGCTATATTGAGCACCATGCCGTCTCTGTCTGCACCGCCCTCTTCGGTTTGTTTCATTAAATCTTGCAATTCAGGCGAAAATTTTGATGTGTCTCCTATGAAACGTATTTTTATTGTTTCATCTTTAAATTCGTTGATAGCCTCCAGCATATATGACTTAAATATCTTCATAAGTGAAATCACTTCTTCTTGTGGACGTTTCCAGTTTTCGGTAGAAAAAGCATACACAGTAAGATATTTTATGCCTATTTCACTGCAATATCGTGCAATGGTCTTAAATGTATTACTGCCCACAGAATGGCCGGCTGTGCGGGGGAGACCACGCTTTTTTGCCCATCTGCCGTTTCCGTCCATGATGATGCCTATATGCTTCGGAAGAATTATATCAGAGGGCAGTGTGAGATTTTCGCTCTTGCCCTTTTTATTATTAAATATTGGCATATTTTTCTCCTTAAATCAGAAAATTAAAGGCTGAGAGCTGAATTTATTCATAAAGATTTCAACTCTTAGCTTTTAATTTTCAGCACAAGCACAGACATAACCTTTTTACGATTTGTCTGTGCTTGTAGTTTTTATATTTATATTTCCATTATTTCCTTTTGCTTTTTATCAGCCATAGCCTCAATATTTTTGATATACTTATCGGTTATGTCCTGAATTTTCTTTTCGCCGATCTTCTGGTCGTCCTCAGTTATTTCGTTGCTTTTTTTCAGAGCCTTAAGGTCGTCCATAGCATCACGTCGAACATTTCTCACAGATACCTTGGTTTCTTCTGCCATCTTGCCAATGTCCTTTGCTATTTCCTTACGTCTGTCTTCGGTAAGTGGTGGGAAGTTAAGTCTTATCAGCTTGCCATCATTTTGAGGGTTGATGCCCACATCAGATGTCAATATAGCTTTTTCGATAAGCTTAAGTGCTGATGCATCCCAAGGTTGTACAGTGAGTGTTCTTGCCTCTGTTACACTCACAGCGGCTATCTGATTAATCTGAGTTGGAACACCATAGTAATCAATTGTTACTTTATCGAGAACAGATGGATTTGCTCGTCCTGCTCTTATTGCTGCAAAATCATTCTCAAGATAGTTCACTCTTTTTATAATTCTTTGCTCTAATCTGTCTAATACATTTTTCATAAAGATAAAAACCTCCGTTTAATGTTAATCGTAATTTATTTAGTTACCAAAGTGCCTATGTTTTCACCGCAGACAGCACGCACGATGTTCTCCGGATCTTCAAGACTAAATACAAGAATTGGTATATCGTTGTCTTTGCACATAGATGCCGCAGTGCTATCCATTACAGCAAGACCCTTTGAAAGCACTTCTGCAAAGGAAATATGATCAAACTTGATAGCGTCCGGGTTCTTTTTAGGATCGCTATCATACACACCGTCTACCATTGTGGCTTTCAAAATTATCTCTGCATCGGTTTCAGCGGCTCTGAGGGCTGCTGCTGTGTCTGTAGAGAAGAATGGGTTACCGGTGCCACATCCAAACACTACAACACGATTTTTTTCATAGTGACGCATTGTGCGTGAGCGAATATATGGCTCTGCAATGCTTCTCATATTGATAGCGGTTTGCACTCTGACGTCAACTCCAAGCTGTTCTAAAGCATCGGCTACACCAAGAGCGTTTATAACAGTTGCAAGCATTCCCATATGGTCTGCTCTGGTTCTATCCATTTTGCCACTGCTTCTGCCTCTCCAAAAGTTACCTCCGCCGACAACGATACCAACATCGACACCCATTTCGTTAAGCTTTTTGATTGGTTCGCAAATCTTAACTACTGTGTTGAAATCAATACCCTGCTTTTGATCGCCTGCGAGGGCCTCTCCGCTTAATTTTAATAATACTCTTTTATATTTTGGCTGCATATCACAACTCACTCCAAGAAAACAATTTATCATTGATAATTTTACCTGATTTTTAAGATAATGTAAAGCTAATTTCTTAATAATTTGTTAAAATTTTTACGGATTTGCTTTTTCCAGATTGTCAATAGCATCATTAAGCTGATTATATGCATATTCCAGCTCGTCTATCTGCGCATATTCATCATCATATATTGCTATGGCATCACGGTATGCATCTGTAAAGTTTAAAAATGAATCTGCTGTGTAATATCCATCGTCATTATTATAAAAACTATCTTTAAATTTATCTATATTATCAAGAAGCTTCTTTATTTTTTTCTTTAGTTCCTCAATGCTCTCTGAGTCATTTTCATCATAGCCTTCATTTTCAATAAATTCACCGGCATCAAACATATCAATAAGATTCGCTATGTATTTTTGTATATCGGTTACGTCTACAAGGTTTATCTCTAAATCTCCGTTTACATCTGATGTCAAGAGCTGAAGCTCATCAAGTTCTATTAAACAAGCGATGTACTTTTGCAAGCTTGTAACGTCAGACATAGTGACGCTTCCATCAAGATCCACATCACCTACAAGAGTTTGCTTATCATCAGTATCAGTTGATATAGGCGGGGTGCCGTTTCCTTTTATATAGCAAGCACTTGATCCTGTGCGAAGCTGATAGGTGTTTTCATAAATCGAGAACACGCAGTAAATGTCAACTATATCTCCGGCTTTAATATCCGGTGGATATTCTTCTGCATTGTATATATTTATTGAACCTGTGCTATCGCTGATAGATGTATATCCATCGGAGATATGTTCTCCAAGAGTGACATTCCTAATAATTATAAGCTCGTTTAGGTAGTCATCTGATTTTGATGAACGTAATCGTGAGATAGTAACCTCTTGCGCAGGCATTATTTCACGCTCTTCTAAAGGCTCGACCTTTTCTATTTCCTTTATCTCACGTAGCCCTTTGTAATTAGTGATTTTTCCACTAACTATAACTACCTGACCATCATCATAGATATCTAAAAGTCTACTGTCATCAATTAACAACAATCCATGGATGTCTCCGTTTATTTCATCCTCGATGATAATATAATTCTTTTCACCGCCGGATTTTGAGGAATACTTGTGGGTTATTTGTCCAATTACTTTTACTAATTCTCCGTCTTGGGAGCCCATAGCATCCTCTATAGTTAGAATACCATCAGGCACCATGCTTGTCGAAATCGGATCAATATTATCATTATAATCCTTTACGTTCAGTGTGCAGTTGGAGGCAAAATTGCCATCCTCTGAAACAGCAGTTATAGTTGTAGTGCCGGGCTTTAATGCAACGATACGACCAGCCTGTGATATAGTGGCAATGCTTTCATCGGCAGAGAACCAATTTACATTTTTGTTTGTTGTGTTTTCGGGCGTAAAATTAACTGTGAGAACAGCTGAATTACCCTGAGAAAGAGTTAGATAATCTTTGTTAAGTTCTATTTTTCTTGCCTTAATATTCACATCGAAGCTTTCGCCCACCATTAGATGAGATGTAAAAGCCTTTATTCTAAAATTAACGCCATCGTCTTTTGCTACGTTCACCCAGCTGCTCATATTGGTGCTAAAAAAGCTTTGGTTAGACACTGCATTATTTGTAAAGCTTATCCAGCTAAGCGAACTATCAGTTTTGTCACATGGCAAGATCACTCTCTCTGAGGCATTATTCTTATAAAGTCTTACTATTACGGAAAAGCGTTGACCTTTTGTAAGTTGTATACTCTCAGGCAAAGGGATTGTATGTATACCTGCGTATTTCTTTGTGCCTTTTAAAGGCGTGGGTAACGCTCTCTCGCCTGATAGAGGATCTGTGCGGGATTGCAAATCGGTGTAAATTTCAACAGAATAGTTTACGTTTGGGTCATATGTAACAAAGGAAACCGCATTAAGATAATCACTATATTGTGCGGTGAAGATATTAGACATATATCCACCGCCGATGAATCCTCCGTTGATAGGATCAGTGCCGTCAGAATAGTTTGAGGTTGGATTGCCGGTGCCATCATATTGATAATTATAGTCATATTGATTCACAGATGAAAACTCAAGAAAACAAGCGTCATCTTCTAGAAGTGATGCGTCTTCATATGATAACCATATATATCCATAACTGCCGAATCCCTCGCCCCAGCTGTTTTTAACCAACCAAGCGCCGTTATTTTTTGGCTTCGAAATAGGGAAATTATCTTTGCTATAGGAATCGTTCCAACCCACTATGCAGGCTTCGTGGTTTGCAGATTGTGTTTTGCCCGAGGAGGGGATGTAACAATATCCACTTGTAACACTGGATAAGTATTCTTCGTCATAGTAAAATCCAATGATGGCAGAGCCATATTTTAGCACAAGCTGTTTAATATCGTTTTTATCCTTTGTAGAAACAAAATAAGCGTTTTTTAGCAAGGCTTCATTTATACCATAAGCTTTTTTATTGTCAGAGACGCTAAATCCCGAATATGCATTTTTAAAGGAAAATTCACTGTGCTTTTTTTCATCTACTACACCGGTCCATCTTGCAAGAGAAAGAGCTGAGATATAGTGCATACCACCGGATGAAAGAAAATCAGTGGATGGAGAAGTATAATCACCTTCAAGTAGTCCGAGCTTATCGTAAGCATTGTTGTTTAAATAATAAGCCAAATGAAGCTCAGATAAATCAATATTATTAATATCAAAACCATTTAATTTTATTAAGCTTGATTCTGCAGTACTCAACGCAGAAAAAGCCCAGCAGGTGTTCGTTTCCAACTGATCTTTTACAGACGTGATAAAGGGTTTATCCTCCAGACGAGGATCATAATATGCCGGAATAGACGAGTAGGACTGACCTTTACCAACACTATCTACGGAAAAATCAACATCCATATAACCACTGTCAGATGGCTCGCTTATAGCAAAAGAATGAACAACGCCACTTGCATCAGAACTATGTGCAGAAGCACTATATGCAGGAATTATAGCAGAGCTGATAATCACTGATAGAACTATGGAAATCACTCTATGAGAAAACTTTGTGTTAGATTTCATTATATATCATCTCCTGTATACTAAACGTCTATAATATCATATCAATTTCTCAACATAATTTCAAGCAGTTTTAATAATTCTTTAACAATCTCAACTAAGAGTTAATTCGCAATTAAGCCTGTATTTTTAATAGGTAAGAGTTAGTCAATTTACTCTTAGTTACTCTTGCAAAATATTTGTAAAAAAATGTTTGACATAGCCATATTGATGTGATATACTATTCTAGCCGCTTATTGTAGGCTTTTAAAAAAGCATATTTGCTTGCCTACGGCTCATTGTTATGAGCATAAATAGCGAGTCTTAAAAGAGAGGACAGGTGACTGTCAATGTATGCAATTATCACAACCGGCGGAAAGCAATACAAGGTAAGTGACGGTGACGTTATTTATGTTGAGAAGCTCGATGCTGAAGACAATGCAACTGTTGAGTTTGACGTTGTTGCTGTAGGAGCAGAAGACGGACTCAAGGTTGGCACCCCATTAGTTAAAGGTGCAAAAGTAACCGGTACTGTTGTAAAGACCGGCAAGGCTAAGAAGATCACTGTAATGACCTACAAGCCAAAGAAAGGCGAAAAGAGAAAGATGGGTCATAGACAGCCTTACACAAAGGTTGAAATCAGCAAGATCAGCCTTTAATTTTCGTATATGATAAATGCGGAAATTTACGTTGATAAATTCGGAAAGAACGTAGGCTTTTGCATAAGCGGACATTCGGGTTATGCTGAGGCAGGCAGTGACATTGTGTGTGCTGCTGTAAGCTCTGCGGCATATATGACTGCCAATATCATTATTGATATTCATAAGGTGGACGCTGATGTGTCTGTGAATGATGGCTTTATGAAACTGCGGATTTTATCACAGGATGCTGCTTTATGCTCGGTCATTTTATCAGGATTTAAGCAACATCTATGTTCTCTTGAAGAACAGTATCCCGATTATTTAATTGTAAACTATTTGGAGGTGTAAAGTAATGCTTAGAATTAACATTCAACTTTTTGCTCATAAAAAAGGAATGGGCTCTACCAAGAACGGTCGTGACAGTGAGTCAAAGCGTCTTGGTGCAAAGCGTGCCGATGGTCAGTTTGTATTGGCAGGCAACATTCTTGTAAGACAGCGTGGTACACATATTCATCCAGGTAAAAATGTAGGTAAGGGCAAGGATGATACCTTGTTTGCACTTACAGACGGCATCGTTCGTTTCGAGCGTTGGGGCCGTGACCGCAAGCGTGTTTGTGTTTACGCAGAGCAGTAATTATTTACTGTGATTTGCTTATAAAACTACGGAGGTTTTAATATGGATCTCAAAACTATTTTACAGCTTGTTCTCGGTTCTATTTTGATCATTTGTTCGATAGCAATTATCATTGTTATTATTCTTCAGGAGGGTCATCAGGCAGGCTTGGGTGCAATCACAGGTGGCGCTGACACATTCTTCTCCAAGAATAAGGCACGTTCTATCGATGCTTTTCTTGCACGCTGGACAAAGGGATTTGCAGCTGTATTTATTTTGATGGTTGTTGCATTAAATGTAATTGACCGCTTTATGGCTTGATTTTATTCTGGCTAACTTTAATATGTATTATGTGATGCCTTGCATTGGATTCTTCCGGTGCAAGGTATTAGTTTTTTGCATTGGTTTTCTATCGCTATATGGATGGATTTTTTTCTTTTTGCAATAAAATAATTTTAATTTAAATACGGGGTTACCTATCAATCTCTATGTAGTACATATAATTAATTGACAAAAACATTTAAATCGGGATGTATAAAAGATTCATTATTTTCTGTTTTTTAAAAAGTATCTTTACCGGAATAACATCTATTTTTATCAAACTATTGAAATTTGAAAGAGGAACTTCTATAATATTACTACGATTAAAATTATCGTAGTGTTTTATTTATTGTAGTTTTAATATATTTAGGAGAAATTTTAATGAAAAATTTTTTAAGCTCAATAATATCAATAGCATTACTTGCAAATGTTTGTATAGTAGGTGCTTTTGCAAATGAAGATATGCGAGAGAGTCCATCTACAAATTTTTACGTTGAAACTATGGGTGAAGATGCTGTTATTTAAAACTGATTGATTTCGCTAAGAAAAGATGTTACACTATATAAAACTACAAAGCTATGTAATATGGCGGTGATAATTATTGAATCTATTGCATATGAAACACGCACTTGAGGTTGCAAAATCAGGTTCTCTCAGTAAGGCATCGGCGGTTTTGCTTATTGCCGCACCAAATCTTAGCCGTTCTATAAAAGAATTAGAATCTGACCTTGGTATAACAATTTTTGAGCGTACCCAAAATGGTATGAAGCTTACTCCTCAGGGAGAAGAGTTCATAAGCTTTGCAAAGGAAATTCTTGGTCAAATCGACGAGGTGGAAAGTTTTTATAAGGCGGGAGCCCCTAAGAAACAAAAGTTCTCTATTTCCGTTCCTCGTGCTTGCTATATTTCTGAAGCCTTTGCTAATTTTTCAAAACATCTTTCTAAAGAGGCTGCAGAGGTTTTTTATAAAGAAACAAACTCACAGCGGACTATTCATAATATGCGAAACCACGATTACAAGCTTGGAATAATTCGTTATGCCGAAAATTATGATAAATATTTTAAATCGATGCTTGAAGAGAAAGGCTTTCACTATGAGCTAGTAACCGAGTTTACCTATTTACTTATTATGAGCTCTGATAATCCGTTAGCTAAGAAGGATGATATCAGTTTTAATGACTTGACTGACTATATAGAAATTGCCCATGCAGACCCGTATGTTCCTTCTATGCCACTTTCAAAAGTCGTAAAAGAGGAACTTCCCAATAATATTGATCGCAGAATTTTTATTTTTGAGCGTGCAAGCCAGTTTGATCTGTTATCATTAAATCCGGAAACATTTATGTGGGTATCTCCTACACCGAAAAGTTTACTTGAACGATACAATTTAGTGGTGAAAAAATGTGCGGATAATAAAAAGGTATATAAAGATGTTTTGATTTATAAAAAAGGATATAAATTGTCAAAGCTTGACAGACAGTTTATTATGGAACTATGTGCGTCAAAAAGAAAGTATTTGTGGTAGGGTTATCAAAATTGATAATACCCGTTATCTATTTTAAGAATTCCTAAAAATAAAGATTTGTGGTATAAATAAGACAACAAATTAAAAAAAGGAGATTTTAAATATGGCACGTTTTACTTTACCTCGTGATTTATATCATGGCAAAGGCTCTCTTGAAGCCCTTAAAACCTTGAAAGGTACTCGCGCAATGGTTTGCGTAGGTGGCGGTTCTATGAAACGCTTTGGATTTCTTGATAAAGTAGTTGCTTATCTAGAAGAAGCAGGTATGACAGTTGAGTTATTTGAAGGTATCGAGCCGGATCCTTCTGTTGATACAGTTATGCGTGGTGCTGAGGCAATGGCCAAATTCCAGCCTGACTGGATCGTTGCAATCGGCGGTGGTTCACCTATCGATGCTGCAAAGGCTATGTGGATCAAGTATGAGTATCCTGAAATCACATTTGAAGAAATGTGTGTAGTTTTCGGTGTTCCTGAACTTCGCAAAAAAGCTCGTTTTTGTGCAATTCCTTCTACATCAGGTACAGCTACTGAAGTTACTGCTTTCTCAGTTATTACTGACTACAAAAAGGGTATCAAATATCCTTTAGCTGATTTTGAAATTACTCCTGATGTTGCAATAGTAGACCCTGACCTTGCAGAAACTATGCCTAAGAAGCTTGTTGCTCACACAGGTATGGATGCTATGACTCACGCAATCGAAGCTTATGTTTCTACTGCAAACTGCGAGTTTACAGATCCTCTTGCAATTTTTGCAATAAAAATGATTCAAAATGACCTTGTTGATTCATATAATGGAGATATGACCAAACGTGCTTCTATGCACAATGCTCAGTGTCTTGCAGGCATGGCATTTTCAAATGCTCTTCTCGGTATTGTTCACTCTATGGCTCATAAAACCGGTGCAGTGTTTGAAGATTTAGGAGCTCATATCATTCATGGTGCTGCAAATGCTATGTATCTACCAAAGGTTATAGCTTTCAATGCTAAGGATGAAACCGCTAAAAAGCGTTATGGCGTAATTGCTGATTATATGGGTCTCGGTGGTGCTAATGATGACGAGAAGGTTGCTAACCTGATTGCTTATCTTCGTGGTATGAACGATGCCCTCAGTATTCCTCAGTGCATTAAAAATTACGGTCTTGATAGCCTACCTTGTGAAAATGGATTCGTTCCTGAAAACGTTTTCCTTGAGAGACTTCCTGAAATTGCTAAAAACGCTGTTGCAGATGCTTGTACGGGATCTAATCCAAGAAAGATATCTGTCCCAGAGATGGAAAAACTTCTTAAATGCTGCTACTACGACACCGAGGTTGATTTCTAATAACGGTTAACCTGTTAATATTCAAAGCGGCGGTTATCGAAAAAGTCGATACCCGCCGTTTTACAAATGGAGATATAAAATGTATAAGATAGTTAATAAAAAGGTATTAAATCCAACGGTAATAGAATTACAAATAGAAGCACCGCTTGTTGCCAACAAAGCAAAACCCGGTCAATTTATTATTTTGCGTGTGGATGAAAATTCAGAGAGAATACCTCTTACCGTTGCGGGTGTAAATAAAGAGGCCGGAACAGTTAAAATAATATATCAAGTTGTTGGAGCTACCACTAAAAAGCTTTCTTATAAAGAAGCGGGTGAATATTTACAGGATTTTGTTGGTCCGCTTGGTGTAGCTACTCATCTTGAAGGACTTAAAAAAGTATGTATTGTTGGTGGGGGAGTAGGCTGTGCTATTGCAATGCCTATCGCTGAAGAACTAAATAGAATTGGTGCTGATGTTACAAGTATTATTGGGTTTAGAAGTAAAGACCTTGTTATTCTTGAGGATGAGTTTAAATCTTGCTCAAATACCCTTAAGATTATGACGGATGACGGTTCCTACGGTGATAAAGGAAATGTTACACTTCCTCTTAAAGAGCTTCTTGAAAATGGCGAGAAATTTGATATGATAATTACTATTGGCCCGCTTATAATGATGAAATATG
Organism: Clostridiaceae bacterium; assembly: GCA_016296885.1. GTDB lineage: Bacteria > Bacillota > Clostridia > Oscillospirales > Acutalibacteraceae > JAEEHZ01. The sequence continues at coordinate 25,399 of JAEDHT010000010.1, forward strand.
TTGTTGAAACTGCGAGACCGTTTGGTACACCTGTTACCGCATCAATGAATCCTATAATGATAGATGGTACAGGGATGTGTGGAGGATGCAGGCTCACATTGAATATTGACGATAAAAAGGTGACAAAATTTGCCTGTGTTGACGGACCGGATTTTAATGGCTATGAAATCGACTTTGATGAAGCTATGTCACGTGGCAGAATGTATGCAGATTTTGAGCGTCACGCATATAAAGAAAGTTGCAATCTTTTCAAAAAGGAGGCAAACTAAAAATGGCAAAAGCAAATATGTCACTAGCCCGCAATGTTATGCCGACTCAGGATGCTAAGGTACGTGCCGGTAATTTTGATGAGGTTGCATTGGGATATAGTGAAGAAGTGGCTATTGATGAGGCAATGCGTTGTCTTGATTGTAAAAATATGCCTTGTGTCAGCGGTTGTCCCGTTAAAATACACATTCCTAAATTTATAAACAAAGTAAAAGAAGGCGATTTTGAAGGCGCATATCAAATTATATCAGAATCATCTTCTTTGCCTGCCGTTTGTGGTAGAGTTTGCCCGCAGGAAACACAGTGCGAATCAAAATGTGTACGTGGTATTAAAGGAGAATCTGTGGGTATTGGCAGACTTGAAAGGTTTGTCGCAGATTGGCACAACACCTTTTGCAAAGAGGAGCCAATCCGTCCTGAGAGTAACGGACATAGAGTTGCCGTTATAGGTTCCGGACCATCAGGCCTTACTTGTGCCGGCGATCTTGCCAAAAAGGGCTATGAGGTCACAGTTTATGAAGCATTACACACCGCCGGTGGTGTTCTTGTCTATGGTATTCCTGAGTTTCGTTTGCCTAAAGCAATCGTTGCCAAAGAGGTTGACACATTAGAAAAACTTGGAGTAAAGATAGAAACTAATGTAGTGATTGGTAAAACGTTAACTGTCAACGAGCTTTTTGAAATGGGATATGAAGCAGTGTTTATCGGTTCCGGTGCAGGACTTCCTAATTTTATGGGAATACCCGGAGAAGCACTCAATGGTGTGTATTCTGCCAACGAGTTTCTAACTCGTAGCAATCTAATGAAATCTTATCTTGACAACCCCGAAACACCGATTATGAAAGGTGGCAGGGTGGCTGTTGTAGGTGGCGGTAATGTTGCTATGGACGCTGCACGAACTGCACTTCGTTTAGGTGCTGAAAAGGTTTATATCGTTTACCGTCGGTCTATGGATGAGCTTCCTGCAAGACGTGAAGAGGTTGAACACGCCGAGGAAGAAGGAATTGAGTTTAAGCTTCTTTGCAATCCTATCGAGATTACGGGATATAACAACCCTGATGATGTAAGAGATCCTAAAAATGGTTTTGTAACAGGAATAAAATGCGTTAAGATGGAGCTTGGTGAGCCTGATGAAAGAGGCAGGAGAAGACCTACCGAGATTCCTCACAGCGAATTTACCATTGATGTAGACACTGTGATTATTTCAATAGGTACATCCCCAAACCCCCTTATAAAATCGACAACTGATGGCCTTGATGTAAATAGTCGAGGCGGTATTATTGTAAATGAAGATGGCTTAACATCAAGAAAAGCTGTTTATGCCGGCGGTGATGCTGTTACAGGTGCAGCTACCGTTATTTCGGCTATGGGTGCCGGAAAAATAGCCGCAAAAGCAATAGATGAATATTTAAGCGAATAAAATGAAACAGAGGTAAAGAGAATTAAAGCTTGCCTCTGTTTTTTGTTCGGTTTAAGAGTTATCAATATTGATAATACCCGTTATCTAAATTTACTATTTTCAAAATCTCAAAGGTATGTTAAAATATTAACGGATTCATAAGGTTAGATATTAGATCCTATACATTTAAATAATTAATTATGTAATTTTAATTAGGAGGCCCTAAAAATGGATACCCAAAATTATTTAGTTATAGATAGCGTGGAGAAGCTTTATGAAGCTATAGCACGCACAAGAGAGGCACAAAGGGTTTTTGCGACCTATACCCAAAAGCAAGTTGATAAAATTTTTTTGGCAGCTGCCTCTGCTGCTAATAAGGCAAGAATTCCGCTTGCTAAGATGGCAGTTGAAGAAACAGGAATGGGTATAGTAGAAGATAAGGTTATCAAAAACAACTATGCCTCAGAATATATTTACAATGCTTACAAAGATACTAAGACCTGCGGTGTAATTGAAGAGGACAAAGCATATGGTATTAAGAAAATTGCGGAGCCTATCGGTGTTATCGGTGCAGTTATTCCTACTACCAACCCTACATCTACAGCTATATTTAAGTGCTTACTTGCTCTTAAAACACGCAACGCTATTATCATAAGCCCTCACCCGAGAGCAAAGAACAGTACAATTGCTGCTGCAAAGCTCGTTCTTGAAGCCGCAGTTAAAGCAGGTGCCCCCGAAGGAATAATTGACTGGATTGATGTTCCATCTCTGGAGCTGACTAATACAGTTATGAAAGAAGCAGATATCATCCTTGCTACAGGTGGTCCGGGAATGGTTAAGGCGGCATATTCAAGTGGAAAACCGGCGTTAGGTGTTGGTGCAGGTAATACCCCTGCGATTATAGATGATAGTGCAAATATTCTTCTTGCAGTAAATTCTATTATCCATTCTAAGACTTTTGATAATGGAATGATATGTGCTTCTGAGCAATCTGTTATCGTGCTTGAAAGTGTATACGATGCAGTAAAAGAGGAGTTTGCTAATCGTGGTTGTTACTTTTTAAATCCTGCTGAGACCGAAAAGGTTCGTAAGACCATTATTATAAATGGTGCTCTTAATGCTAAAATAGTTGGACAGCCTGCCGCTAAAATTGCAGAGCTTGCAGGAGTTGCTGTTCCGGAGGGTACAAAAATCCTTATTGGCGAGGTTGAAAGTGTAGAGCTTTCGGAAGAATTTGCTCATGAGAAGCTTTCTCCTGTGCTTGCTATGTATAAGGCAAAGGATTTTAACGAAGCTCTTGATAAGGCTGATAAGCTTATCGAGGACGGCGGGTTTGGCCATACCTCCTCTATCTATCTCAACGAAGTAACAGAGCGAGAGAAGCTTAATGCTTTCGCATCCCGCATGAAGACTTGCCGTATACTTGTTAATACTCCTTCTTCTCATGGTGGTATTGGTGACCTTTACAATTTTAAACTCGCTCCGTCGCTCACACTTGGATGTGGTTCCTGGGGTGGCAACTCAATATCAGATAATGTAGGTGTTAAACACCTTTTAAATATTAAAACAGTAGCAGAGAGAAGGGAAAATATGCTTTGGTTCCGTGCGCCTGAAAAGATTTATATTAAGAAAGGATGCCTACCGGTAGCCCTTGACGAGCTTAAAAGTGTACGTGGTGCTAAAAAAGCATTTATCGTAACCGATACCTTCCTTTATCAAAATGGTTACACTAAGCCTATCACAGATAAGCTAGATGAAATGGGGATTGCCCACACTACATTCTTTGATGTTCAGCCTGATCCTACTCTCAAAAATGCTCAAGATGGTGCAAAACAAATGGCATCATTTGAACCCGATACAATCATCGCTCTTGGTGGTGGCTCTGCTATGGACGCCGCTAAAATTATGTGGGTTCTCTATGAACATCCAGAAGCAGATTTTATGGATATGGCAATGCGCTTTATAGATATCCGTAAACGTGTATACACTTTCCCGAAAATGGGGGAAAAGGCATATTTTATTGCTGTTCCTACCTCCGCAGGTACAGGTTCTGAGGTTACTCCTTTTGCGGTTATTACTGATGGCGAAACCGGCGTGAAATACCCGCTTGCTGACTATGAGCTTCTCCCTAACATGGCGATCATAGATACTGATTTCCATATGAGCGCTCCTAAAGGTCTTACAGCCGCTTCTGGTATTGATGCTGTTACCCATGCAGTTGAAGCCTATGTGGCGATGCTTGCAACAGACTATACAGACGGTCTTGCATTACAAGCTCTAAAAATTATATTTAAATATCTCCCACGTGCATATGAAAATGGTCAGACTGATATTGAAGCAAGAGAGAAGATGGCCAATGCCGCTACAATAGCAGGCATGGCATTTGCCAACGCATTTTTAGGTGTTTGCCACTCTATGGCTCACAAGCTTGGTGCTTTTCACCACCTCCCACACGGTGTAGCAAACGCTCTTATGATTGAAGAGGTTATTCGCTTTAATGCATCGCAAGTACCTGCTAAGATGGGTACTTTTTCACAATATGATCATCCTCACACACTTGCTCGTTATGCTGAAATTGCTGATCATCTATGCCTCGGAGGTAATACAGATGAAGAGAAGCTTGAAAACTTAATCAAAGCAATTAACGAGCTTAAGGCAAAGGTTGGCATTAAGGAAACAATTAAGGACTATGGTATTGACGAAAGCGATTTTTTAAACAGCCTTGATGATATGGTGCTACAGGCGTTTGACGATCAGTGCACAGGTGCTAACCCACGTTATCCTCTTGTGAGCGAAATTAAGCAGATGTATCTAAATGCTTATTATGGCAACCACTTTGTTGAAGCGAATAAGCCTGCAGCTACAGATTTTGTAGGAGAAAAAAAGGTTGATGAAGTTAAGGTTACCTACCATATGGGCGAAAAAGCGTAATTAAGGGAGGAAAGAGTTATGAATCTTGATAGAGTAATTGCAGTGAGAAATAATAAAATTATTTACCGTGACGGTGATAGATGCGTTAAGGTATTTGACGCTAATTATTCAAAGGCAGATGTTTTAAGCGAGGCTCTTAATCAGGCAAGAATAGAAGAAACCGGTCTTAATATCCCTAAAATTTTAGAGGTTACTATGGTTGATGGCAAATGGGCTATCGTGTCTGAGTATATCAAGGGAAAGACTCTGGCTCAGCTTATGGAAGAAGATGGTGAGAAGAAGGATGAATATCTCAAAGTACTCGTTAATCTACAGCTTTCCGTTCACGAAAAGAAATGCCCTCTCCTCAACAAACTTAAGGATAAAATGAGCCGTAAGATTGCTTCTGCCGAGCTTGATGCAACCACTCGTTATGATCTGCACACCCGTCTTGAAGGTATGCCTAAGCATGATAAAGTTTGCCATGGCGACTTTAACCCCTCAAATATAATAGTCGCCGAAGATGGGGTTCCATATATTCTTGATTGGTCCCATGCCACTCAGGGTAACGCTTCTGCTGATGCAGCACGTACTTATTTATTATTTTGGCTGAGTGGTGATATTGACTCTGCCAAGAAGTATCTTGATTTGTTCTGCCAAAAGAGCAACACCGCTAAGCAGTATGTTCAAAAATGGATGCCTATCGTTGCCGCATCTCAGTCTGTTAAGGGTAATGAAAAAGAACGTGAGTTTCTGCTTTCTTGGGTAGATGTTGTAGATTACGAATAATTAATAGGGGATAGGTCTTGTAATTTACTATGTAAAGAAAAAGGGTTTGCAGATAGTAAATGTTGTATAAAATAAGCTATAAGTTTTTTTGTGTATAATTGTAATATTAATTATATTTGGAAAAGAGAGTCAGACGATTCAATGTATTGGGTTCGTCTGACTCTCTTTGTTAAACGGATACATAACATAATGTAGCTTTATAGAAAAAATACCCCCTAGTCGGGCTTGTTCAATGAATCCGACTAAGGGGAGATATATTGCATATGGAGTTTTTATAATTTGTTACGGTAATTTGTTACGAAATCACACCGTCTTTACTGCATTGTATAGTAACTGAACGGGTATAATCCTGCGATCCGGTTGTTCCAGTGTGTGTTGCGGTTGCTGTTGCAGTAGCAGTATTGCCAGCTTTTCTGTGTGACGCACTTTTAATTGTCCAAGATGAACCCGGTGCGGTAGTGCTGTGGTAGCAGCTTGTACAAGATGAAGTTGTACCATTATAAGAAAAAGTAGCTGTAATTGAAACTGACCATAATACACTTCCGCTACTGTTTTTATAATACGATGTTTTCGTTTTTGTAATAATGGTTGAAGCACTTGCTGATATTCCTGTATCTTCAATTACAGTTTCTATATAATCGCCATTATCCAGATATTCAATTGATGTTATTGTATCTGCAGAAGCGTTAATTGGTATGCAAAATGCAGTTATTGTCATAACTAATATAGTTAATATAGATATAAATCTTTTCATTATTTTATTCTCCTATTCTATTACAGTTTCTACGCTGAAAATTTCTTCGCGTAAAAATGATTTGTGTTCTTCCCATTTCCTTATGGCGTACGTAGTAGATAAAACTACGGCAACAATCATAATTAAGGCAAGTAAAGCTTTTATCCATTTTGCAACTTTTATTTTATTCACGATGTAAGATGTATCAACCGTTGAAAAATATTCATTAACAACATCCATCGGAGTTCCAAAAGTTCTATAAAGCTGTTCCTTGCTTGTTATGTTCTCCTCTATGCAATAATCCTCAACATTAATAGCGAAATTATTTATGTATCTTCTTTCCTTTTTGGTTTTCAAAGGAAATAAAAGCTTTATCTCGCTAATATAACCTTTGCATATTTTATTCATCAATTATATCCTCCTCATTCAATAACGATAATGATGAAATTATTTTTTCCACCCCATTAAAGGCAATTCTAAAATTATTTAACAATTTTTCGTAATGTTCTTTTCCGATATCTTCAATATGACAATACATTCTCGTCCTACGTTTGCCTACAAGCTTAGAGTATTGGGAGATTTTGCCTTCCTCTTCCATTTTGTAAGTAATGGCATATATTGTATTTTGAGAGATATCCAAGGTATCGTTTGAAGCCTCTTTAATAAATTTTGTAATTTCGTAGGCATAACTGTCATGATGTGATAATATTGCGAGAATAAGTAATTCAGTTATTCCGCTAAAAAAATAATTTTTCTCTCTCAAAACTAACCTCCTCCTTTAATAAGAATAATACTCACAATTATAAATTTTGTCAATATATTAAAAAAACTATATTTTGAAAAGTAAAATATAATTGACAAAATAATACAATAGATGTATAATGATAAAACACACGAAGTATCTGTAAAGTAAGATTCACCTCATACTATCGTATACTACCACTGCGAAAATAGATATAGGCTAAAATTACAATACAAAAACTATGGCCCTAATTACCCTATTTTTCATCATTTGTAATACTTTAGTAATACATAAACCTAATTCCCTAAACCCAATATTAATTTTTGTATTTTAATTTATTAATTAGCTTATTTCAACCCACCCATTTCATTAAGTGTCGCTTCGCAGGACACGCATCTGCCCCGCACATTACCTACCTTTTGTGTGGGGCAGAATAAAAAAGAAAATTATTTTGACAATTGATTATATATAAAAATTAAGAAAGTGGTGATTCCCTTGTGCACTATAAGATAAAACTTATAATTTAATATATCTCTTTTATCTTTTAAAGAATAACATTTAAAGGTGGTCTATATTTCATGGGAAAATTGTTTCATAAATTATTATTAATATCCATTATTACCGCTACACTTTTTTCAATATCCGTACCCATATATGCAAATGCAGAGCGAACCCCTTTGTTTGTCGGAGACGTGACACAGGATCATCATATAAGTATGGATGATGTGGTCACACTGCAAAAATATCTTGCAAAAATTACCGAAATAAGTAAGCGTGGACTTGTCGCTGCCGACGTAAACGCCGATAGCAATATAAACTTAGAGGATGTAACAATAATACAAAAGAAACTTGCAAGGTTAATCCATACTTTTGGCAACGACTATATCTTAGGTACACATGTTGAAGCAAGAACCATCACGGCTGATATTTTGTCTGGTAAGGCGATAGCCGGCGAAAGTGTTAAATTTTCAGTAGATAAAGCCAATGGCTACGCTCCACTTAACTTTGAGTTTTTTGTAAATGATGTGATAGTGCGTGAGTATGGTGAGTCAAACTCTTTTGAGTATAAGTTTGACAGAGCAGGTGAATATAAGATAACTGCTAAGGTTTATAACGGCTTTGATGAGTCTGTGACCCTTTCACTAGATTACAAAGTGTTAGAATTAGTTAATAACGAAAAACCAGCAATAAAATCGCTTGATTTTGACGATGAGGTGATTTTCAAAAAAACAAACGATAAAGGTGAAATCTTTCAAATTTATGTCAATGACGATGATATCAAAGTTACAGCAAATGCATATATGGGCAATGCACCATATGAGTATATGTTCCTGCTAGACGATCAAGAGCTGACAGATGGCTACACAACCACAAACAGTGTATCTATCAGTAGAAATCGACCAGTTGGCACAACTAACATATTAACTGTAAAAATAAAAGATAAAAACGGAATTGAAGCGAGCGAAAATTTTAAATTGTATTTTATAGGTGAACCAAAGGTATAATTTGCAAGTTGTATTTATAAATACCGATAGTAAACTTTGCCGGTAATGACAATAAAAGAATCGTATAGTTTACGCCCTTTGTAGCGGGAACATATACGATGACGATAACAAGCGGAATATGTCCGGAAACTGAGGATTATGCCTACGCTATCAGCATACACAGTGCATCAATCAACTCTTAAGGAGGGATTCTATATGAAAAAAATTATTTCTGTTTTGCTCTTAGTGGCATATCTGCTTTCTTTTTCGGCGTTAGTTGCATCTGCAGAAGAAATTGATGATGAGGAAATTATAAGACAAAAAATAGATGCCTGCCTTGATGAGTATCTAGAAGACTTAAGAGATGATAATTCAGAGTTTTTTTATAAACTAAGAGGAAAAGCAAATGAATATGTGATTTTTTTTGGCGCATTTGAAAAAGCGACCTCTATGATACCATATTCACAAGTAATTGACGGCTATCTTATTACGGTAAGTGGGGAAGCAGACCCTTACGACTTAGGTTGGTATGCTTTTGACGGAAAAAGTATTTACACGCTTAAAGAAGCTATAGACAAAGAACTGTTTAAAATGTCCGATGTGGCAGATTTAATATTTGCAAGGCTTTTGGGTGATGCAACACTTGATAAAAAGGTGGATATGACCGATGTCACCGAACTGCAAAAATACATAGCAGGCCTAACAAAATTGAAAGATATGGAATATCTGATTAGAGCTTCCGATGTTGATCAAAATAATCAAATTAATATGTATGGTGTAGTGCTAATACAGCGTATGATCGCCAAACTATAGATGATAAAACTTTACAAAGCTGTATTTTTATTAACAAAAACTCCTGAAATGCAAATCTTTCGCATAGAAAGACCTTGTAGATTTTACTCTACAAGGTCTTTTTTCTAGCTTACACACTTTATCTTATAATCTCAATGTCAAACAAATCTAAAATTTCGTCGTTATTATCAGTTTTTTCCTCGACTTCGGTATTATCTGACGGAGAATTGTTGTTCGTTTCTCCATTATCTCCTGAATTACCTGATGGAGAAGCGTTGTTTGTTGCTCTGTTATCTTCCGTACTATCTGACGAAGACTTGTCGTCTATTATTTCAATGTCTCTGATATCATCTGACGACGAATCACTGTCTGTTTCGTCGGTAATTGAAAGGGCAACGTGTTCGCCTTTTACGATATACATATCATTATTCTCACCAATTTCCATAAAGTCGGGGTGAAAAGAGGAGGTGCCCCAGCAGGAAAGGAACGTTACCTTTGTGTCTTTGTTTGGTTTGATCCAAAATGTTATAGTTTCGCTTTTTCCATTTTCATCTTTGCCGATCTGTTGGGTATGGTAACGAGTGTTGCTTTTTTCGGCGGTAATTATTACAAAGCCTGTTTTTGCCGTGCTCTGAGCTGTATGTTGCAAGGTAATGTAATATTCTGTGTTTGCCTTCAATTCAGCAGTAAATGATTTTTGATTGCTTTTAATTATATCAACGGCTTTGCCATTTTCATTATTAATCTGAACCTTAACTTGTGTTTCAAAGGTTGCAGTTTGAATAATATTGGTACCGGAGGTGATGTTGGAAGAAAAATAGGCATAGGTGGTAATGCTTATAGCCGCTAAGCATATGATCGTAATCACAACGGCCGTAACGACACGAGCAATCATTACTTTTTCACGTATTTTTCCGTACTTTGGTATGTAGAAATACTCATTACACAGCTTCCTCACACAATCATCCTCCTTTCAAAGCTCTGCCGTTGATACGGTTATTCTTGTATTTGGTTTGCTTTCACTGTGATGCCAAGTTCTACCCTTGGAATGGTGTCGCCACGGTAGTTTGCAATGTTGCTGACTTCTTCGGGCATACGTACAATCAAAGCGATATACTTAGTTGCGCCGGGAGCTAAATTTGCAGTTTCGGTAGCATAGTTGTGTAAAGGCATATCAACAATATCTTTTATAGTGATTTTTGCAGAATCTTTCGCAATTTCACGCTCAAGAGTATTGTTTATAACATCCTGTTCTTCAATATCGTTAATAACTCCAAATTTTAGATAATCCTGCAATAAGAAATGCTGACCAAACACGTTGGTTGCAACCGAGCAATCGTTAACATTTACCGCAGTTGAGAACTCGAAAGGCAAGGTACCTTTGTTCTTCACCTTTAGATATACAACCTGTATGTAACCGGGCTCGTACAAAGCTTCATCATCAAAAATGTCTGTTTTGCTGTCAATTATTTCCCATTTGCCATCGGGAAGTCGGTGGGATACCTCTAATTCAAAGTTGGCAAAATGAAAAATATTGTTGATTTCAGGCGAGGTGTCGGTAAACCACGCCAGCGATGCACCCGTGCCGAGAATTCCCCATATGATCAGGGTGCACAGGCTGAGAGTTAAGGCTATTCTTTTGTAGTGTGTTTTCTTTAATTGAAACTTCACGCCTTATTTCTCCTTGTTCAGCATCTAACGGCGTTATCTTTGTTCTCCTTATCCTTTTTACGCCATACTAAATAAATTATCAACATTGCAAGTGAGCAAATTATAAGTGCAGACCACAATACTATATAGAGGTTATTGCCGGTCTGTGGTGCTATCGGATCTCCATCCTCAACGGGGAATTCCTCAACCTTAAATTCCCAGTCAAGATAACCGATCTTATTCTGATATTCATTAGGAAGCTCTACGGGAACGTCCAAGGTTACGTCTAAATTGACCTCGCCACCGGAATAGAGTGTACCGAGATATACCCAATCTGTGAGCTGTGAGGTTTCATTGGCTGCGGCATCAAACATATACGCCATTTCATTATCTTTACTCTTTTGTACCCTGAGACATAGCTGTGAAAGAAATTCCACAGAATCCCCATGTGCTCCGAGAGATCGAATATATATTTTTACCTTAATCTTGTTATCTGCATTGTTTTTTACGGTAATCTTTTGTGTCAAAGTATCTCCGGGCATAACATTCTTAAAATTTGAAAAAAGATCAGTTAGTGAATGTTTACTGCCGGGTTCAAATATAAACTGCTGTGAATTTCCATCATAAGTAACCTTGCCATCTTCCGCATATACGGGCAAGATGGGGGATAGGGAGATAGCAAAAACAATGAGTAATGTAATAATCTTCTTCATCTGCACTCCCTCCTTACTCTGCGGGCCAACCGGAGGCGTTGTAAGTATTACCGTCAGTAATGGGGTTATTTTCGCTTTGTACGGCTTGGGCTTTTACGGTTAATGTCAATGTCTTGCCAAGATAGCTGTTATCCACCTTGGATCCGACGATTTCCACATGGGAGAATACATCAGGAGTTGTTTCGCCTGGATTAACAATGCCTGTATAGTAATACCATCCATCGTGTAGTTTCCAGTATTCTTCATTGATATTGAGCTTGAAGCAGTCTTCTGAAGAAAGCTCCTGTGATTCTACGCCGTATAACATCTTAACACGCAGATAGAAAGGATGTCCGCAATCGCTCTCGATGCTGACTTTTTTGGAAACGACATTACCGGGAACAATATACACACCCTCTTCGGGGAATTCTTTGCCCTGATCGGTCGTTTCGTGGATAAGAAACTGAATATTACCGGAGGTCACAACATTGGTGGATTTTCCTACAAACGAATAATATGCAAGGGTTGCCTGACTCATAAGGGTTATCAGAATTGCTATAAGAGCAACAATAACGATTTTGATTTTGATCTTGCCCAACATAATGTCCTCCTTTTTTTTAATTTGAGTTTACCACTCGGCAATCAAAAGACACAAAATATTATTTATGTCTTTTGATTGCCGCCTAACTTCCACAAGGGAAGTTAGGACGGATATAGAATTTTAAGCTTTCTAAAAGCTAATTAAAGATTAACCCTTGCGATAAACCTCAACACCGTCAATGTTGATGATAGCAACACGACCAACGTTCATCTTACCGGTAGTGCCGTACTTACCGGTGTAGGTAGTGTTGTTAACATTGATAGTACCGCCGGAGCTAAACACCTGGAATGCTAGTGCATTAGCATCGGAACCAGCGTAAACTTCACAATTATTGACAGTCAAAGTAGCACCACCGGCAACAGCAACAGCATGAGACTTTTCAGCCTTGATGATACAGTTTTCAATTGTCATATCGCCCATAGCGTATACAGCAGGCTGCATATTTTTAGTATTGTTTGCAGTAATCGTAGCATCCTTAACAGAAGAACCCTCGGGTAGAAGCAGACCGGTAGTTGCTTCAAAGGAACCGCCATTGATTTCAAGGCTCAGATTATTGCCGTCATAATAAGAGCAATCCAGTGCATAACCGTTGGTTGCAGTGCTCTTGTAATTAACGTCGTTTAAAACGATTTTGATATCTCCATCACCGTTAGGCTTAATCAGAGTAGAAGCAGCATCGTCGGAAACAAAGTTACCGCCGTTGATTTCGATAACAGCGTCTGCACCTTCTGCAACATCAACTAAGCCGTTTTTGCCCAGTTTAACCTCTTCGTCGACACCTTCAATGGTAATAGTAGCTTCAGTACCTGTAGCAACTGTAAATGCACTATCAAGTGCGGAAGCGTCCAAATCATAGCCGTTTAGATCAATCTTAACATCATCAGCAACCACGATGGTTTCGCTTAAAACAATATCAGCTTCGAGCTTTATTTCTTTACCATCTGCAAGAGCGCCAGAAAGATCATCTGCATCAACTATAGGATACTCAGCATTTGCATCGTATTGATTGTCGAAGCTATCGTATTCAACAGTAGCCTGAGTTGCGTATACAGTGATGGAAATGCCATCAGCAGTAAGACCTTGATATTCGTTGCCGGCTTCTTCTCTCATATGTCCAACCAAAACGATTGCGTTATCAGATTTTGCATCAGCATTAAGAACTTCCTCAAAGCCATCAAGATCTGTAACAGTGTCATTAACTTTTACACTCCACTCGATTGCTTCGAGCAATTTAGCGTCGCCGTCAATACCGTTGATATCAATCTTATACTTGAGAGCGAGATTGCCTTCGTTATGTACATAAACAGGAGTCATTTCATAAGTACAGCCCGGTTCCCAAAGGATAGGTTCGGATTCGTGACCGGCAACCTTTACAAAAGGAATAGACTCGCCAACGAGAGAATTTCCGTCTTTATCAACTTCATAGACATCAATGCCAAAATCTGTAGCGCCGGTATCTCCCGAAGTTGCAAAGTTAAACTTGTTGGTGACATCGTCCTCAGCAGTAAACCAGGCCAATGTTGCAAAAGAAAGAATAGCAACAAGGCACACTGCAAGAGCTGCGACAAACACCTTTTTCTTCGTTATTTTCATATGTTTTCCTCCTTTCTTCGAAATTTTATTTCAAACTCATGCCTATTGGAATTCCTGTATAGGCACGAAAGAGAAAACACATTTATTCTCTCTTTTAATTTTGTATTTCCGCACGGAGTCGGACAAGCTCGGCCTTCAGATTTTCGTTTTCTTCTGCTGTGGTGTTTATATTTGCCTGAACGGTGGCAGTTTCTTCCTTTTTCTTTTTACTAATCATGTCCGGAAGAAATACCAGCAGAATCAAAACGATACCCACGCCAATGGTGACATACATACCGGGAGGGTTCTGAACGAAGTCGGATACATATCCGAGCTTTGGTATACTAAACTTAGGTACACCAATTACATTATTGAAATGCACAGGGCTTTGATCTTCAATCTCATTGGCATCACCTTTGGTGTAAAAACGCTGATTTTCAGCATCCACACGAATGACACGGTGAGTACCAACAACCAAATCCTCATTGAGAATGAAAGTAATAACATCGCCCTCTTTGATTGTGTTGGGGTCAACCTTTTCGACGTAAATCAAATCCCCCACGTTGTATTCCGGTTTCATACTTGGTGAAATTACATTAAAGCACTGATAGCCGATCAAACGTGAACCCATCAAAAATACGGCACAAAGCACCATTAGCACCACAAGTGATGTGGATAATATATTCCATATTTTTTAAATATAGTCGTCATACTATTAACTCTCCTTTATCGCCTTTCAGCAATCAAAAGGTATAAGCGTTACTCTTATGCCCTTTGATCACCGCCCATCGAGTAGAGATGGGACAGCAAGAAAACCTCTAAAGATTTGTAATATTATCGATACATCTGGTCTCTTTCAGGCCTGCTTGTTTCTGCGCTGGTAGCAGCTGCTTGCCTGCTTTCCAGCTGCGCTTTGAGTGCTCTCAGCTCTGCAAGCATTTTAGCGTTTGCTGCTTTTTCAGCTTCGATTCTATCCTTTTCAGCCTGCATTTCTTCCATTTGCTCTTTTTTATATCTACGGAACAGGTTAAAAAACTTCACTCCTTCATAAATAATAATCAGCATAAACGCAGTGAAAATGAAAACAAAATAACCGGGTGTGGTTTTTAGGAAATTAAAGAAGCTTCCAAGACCGGGAATATGATTTTGGTACTGACCGATTACGTAAGGATAGGTAACGACAGTTTCATCGTCTACACCTGTGGTTGTACCATAGGTTATAAAGCCGGGATTTCCTTCGGCATCAACAGTTATTTTACGGATTTTATGGGTGATGGTCTCGCCAAAGCTGTCGGTATTTTGCGACATAAAGGAGATAATATCACCCTCTTTAAGTGTAGAGGGGTCAACCTCTTTTACGAGGATCAAAGAGCCTGCGTTAAAGTCGGTGGCTGCAATTGAGTCAGAATTGACGATATACATCTTAAACCCAAATAAATCACGATCGTTTCTATTAAAGGTTGTTACAGAAATCACCGTAAAGACCATCATCGACACGGCAAGCAGTACCATCAGCCATACAAGGGTGTTTTTAATTATGTTTAGTGCTTTTTTCATATTTAGAATTCTCTCCTTTGTTTTTATAGAACATTGCTCTATTAAATCGAGGATGCTGTTTGCGGAATAACTTTAAATCTTTATAGAACAAGCAAAAACTATATGTAGGCAGACTTTCACAAGGTTCATTAATCTATGCGAACATATTGTAGAATAGTGCTAAAGAAATACAAGTATTTTTCTAATTGTTTTGTTATTTTTGGTTATTTTTTTGCTATTATTTAAAAAAATAACAGTTTAGGTTGTTGTATTGCAAAGAATTATTATATATTTTGACGAATTTAAAGGTTATATGGGTGTAGTCCTTAAGCTGTAACACATCATTGACAAACCTACACTTTTATAAACTATACTGTGCCAAACGTTTTGTTTTCATAATACTCTTGTTTATATTAATGTATAAATATAAGATTGAAGTTTTTTTTACTTAGTGATATAATCCAAAAGTAGCTACTGCTGAAAATATCTTCACTACTTAGAAATTGTAGAGTCAAGACAGAATAATTCGAATTTTGACTAATTAAAAAATTATGCAACGAATAGCTACCGATAACCTTGCCAATGGTATAAGTCCAATAGATGAAATGCCAGTGGATGATAATGATATTATTAATAATGTGAGTGTATTACGGTGACTTTTCTATCATGCAAACTATGTGCTTATTGATGATAGATATGAAGTTAATATTGATTTGTAAAGGGAAATCAATATTTAACAGGAGGAAACCTATATGAAGAAAATTATAGTTGTTCTTTTAACAATCATCTGCTTGATAACTATTGGTGCCTGTGGCGCAAAGTATAACGAAAGTCAATTCTATTTGATAGGAAAAGTAGTTGAACTCAAAGAAGAAACAATGCTAATTGAAGTAATTGACAAAGGTAACTGTGGGGTAGGGGAAGGCGACCCAATATATGTATCTACTGAAAAAATTGCAGGTGTTCTTGCTAATGACCTGACAGCAGTGACCGATAACTATCTTCGTATTGAATTCGACGGATCTATTATGGAAACATCACCGATGAGATTAGGAGAAATTTTTAAGATTGATATTACAAACGAGAAGGGCGAATCAATAGAATAAATAAAAATTCATGAGGATTTATAGATATGGAAATCACAATAAGAGATATGACGATAAAAGATAAAAACAGTGTTCTTGAAATGATGCGAGTATTTTATGCATCGCCTGCGGTATTTAGCAATGGTTCGGACGAAATTTTCTTAAATGATATAGAAGCTTGCATTAATAACAGTCAGTTTTTGGAAGGGTATATTATCGAAAATTCAAACGATATTCTGGGATATGCCATGATTGCAAAAAGTTTTTCAACGGAATTTGGGAAACCTTGTATCTGGATTGAAGATTTATATATTAAAGATAAGTACCGTGGCTTGGGTATCGGAAAGAAGTTTATGGAATTTATCACAAATAAGCACACAGACTGTATTTTTCGTTTAGAGGTGGAGGAAGAAAACGAGAGAGCTATGAAGCTGTACCAAAAATGTGGTTTTACCGTTTTGCCATATACAGAAATGAAAAAATGAACTGTCGAATTGTAATTTACCTAACGTAACGCTAAATGATTTAGAGAGTGTGTTAAGGAGCGTAGTGTTTTTCAGTATATTACTATGGTTGAGCAGTAAAAATAAATATGATAAAATAAGAACAAAAAATTATACAAAGGAGGTATCCCATTGAAAACTATTATTATAGGTGGTGTAGCAGGCGGTGCTACAGCGGCTGCACGACTTCGCAGATTAGACGAAAAAGCCGAAATCATTATTTTAGAACGTGGAGAGTATGTGTCTTTTGCAAACTGTGGTTTACCTTATTACATTGGCGGGGTTATTGCTGATAGCGGTAATCTGACCTTGCAAACACCTGAAAGCTTTAAGGCGAGGTTTAATATTAATGTCAGGGTTTTAAGCGAAGCTATAAAAATAAATCCCGAAACAAAAACCGTTACGGTTAAAAATATCCCCACAGGTGAAACCTATGAGGAAAATTATGATAATCTCATTTTGTCTATGGGTGCCGAGCCTATAAGGCCAAACATGGAGGGTGCTGATGGTAGCAATGTTTTTACTCTGCGTAATATTCCCGATACCCTAAAAATTAAGGATTATATCAATTCTGCTAAACCTAAATCTGCAGTTGTAATCGGTGGTGGATATATCGGTCTTGAAATGGCTGAAAACTTAGTTGAAGCAGGGCTTGATGTTTCTATCGTAGAGCTTGCTGACCATTTAATAGCACCTCTCGACTTTGATATGGCGGCGGAAGTTCATCGTTATATCAAATCAAACGGAATTCATCTTTATTTGAACAACGGCCTGAAAGCCATAAAGGGCAACACTGTTATTTTGGAAAACGGTGAGATTACAGCGGATATGATTATAATGTCGGTAGGTGTCCGTCCGGAAACTACACTTGCACGAAATTGTAATATTGAACTTAATGCACGTGGAAGCATTATAGTAAATTCCAAAATGCAGACCAATGTTCCTGACATTTATGCGGTTGGCGATGCTATACAAGTTAAAGATTTTGTTACAAAGAAACCTGCCTTTATTCCGCTTGCAGGACCTGCCAATAAACAAGGAAGAATTGCTGCTGATAATATTGCAGGGTATGAAAGTGTTTATACCGGAACACAAGGTTCTGCGGTACTAAAGCTTTTTGATATGACGGTTGCTACCACGGGACTTAACGAAAAATCAGCAACAACAGCAGGTATAGACTATGATAAGACATATACATTTTCTGCATCTCATGCCACTTATTACCCAGGTGCTGTGAATATGTCTATAAAAGCTCTGTGGGATAAGAAAACACTTAAAATTATTGGTGCACAGATTGTAGGATTTGATGGTGTTGATAAACGTCTTGACGTGATTGCTACAGCTATTCGTTTTGGAGCCAAGATTACCGACCTCACAACTCTTGAACTTTGCTATGCACCACCATTTAGCAGTGCAAAAGATCCCGTAAATATGTTGGGCTTTGTGGCTGAAAACATTGTAAGCGGAAAGTTAAAACAGTTTTTCTGGCACGATGTCGAAAGTCTCCCACGTGATGGTAGTGTGTTTCTTCTTGATACACGTACGCCATTTGAGGTTATGCGTGGCAAGATAGATGGATTTGTAAATATTCCACTTGATTCACTTCGTCAGAGACTTAAGGAAATTCCAAAAGATAAACCGGTTTACGTGCATTGTCATTCGGGACTCCGTTCATATCTCGCTTGCAGAATACTTTCGGGTAACGGGTATGATTGTTATAACCTTGCAGGCGGTTGGCGACTATACGAATCGGTGATAAATGAGCGTAATGCCCCTTAATATATCTGCAAAAAATGTAAATAAAATACCTATACGAAAAAAGCTCTCTGTGCATGGCAGAGAGCTTTTTGTTACAGTTTTTGTCCATGAATTAGTTACCTTTATATTTATCCATCTCAATTAGAATTTTAAGAATCTGTTTCTGTTCTTCTGGACTCTTGGTTAATAAAAACTCATAACACTCAAGTGGAATATTGCGATCGGTAGTGATTTGATTATTTAAATTCTCAAAAAGCTTCGATAAAGATATACTTAATGAAGATGCAATCTTACCTATGCTCTCTATTGTTGCATTTTTTTCTCCACGTTCTAACTGTCCGATATATGTCGGGTGGCAACCGGAAAGCTCGGCTAACTTTTCTTGACTTAATCCAAGTTGTGTTCTATAACTCCGAATTCGTTGTCCAACTATTTTTGCTAAATCACTCATAAAATCACCTCAATATCAAAGTCTATTAATATTATTTTTAATATTCCACAGACTATTGATATTAATAATCTGATGTAATATACTATAAATATCAAATAAAGTAAGTTTTGTGCTTATAGTATTTTAAATTGGGTGAAAATATGAATAAAAATCACATCTGTTGCTTTTTCGGTCACAGAGCAATAAACGAAACAGAAGAACTAAAATCTCAATTATGCAAGATTATTGAAAAACTAATCGTAGATGAAAAAGTTGATACATTTCTTTTCGGGAGTAAGAGTAGATTTAACGACCTTTGCTATGAACTCGTGACACAAACAAAAGAAAAATATCCGCACATAAAACGAATCTATGTGCGGGCAGAGTATCCATATATAAGCGATGACTATAAAAACTATATTCTAAGAAGCTATGAGGGCACTTATTATCCTGAGAGAATCATTGGTTCAGGCAGGGCGGTGTATGTAGAGCGTAACTATGAAATGATAAATAACAGCCACTTTTGTATCGTTTACTATGATGAAGTTAACGCACCAACCAAACGCAAAAGCGGAACAAAAATTGCTCTTGATTATGCGGTAAAAAAGAGAAAAGAGATTATACGGTTAAAAATAAAAGAGTAGTATTATAAATAGGCGTGTGGTATAATAGTTACTGGAAAACGAGGTGATATTAATATGCCCCTTAAAATTGTACGAAATGATATAACAAAAATCAATGTAGATGCCATTGTTAACGCTGCCAATTCCGCTTTGCTTGGCGGTGGGGGAGTTGACGGCTGTATTCATCGTGCCGCCGGAAAAGGCTTGCTTGAAGAATGTAAAACCCTTGGCGGTTGCAAAACAGGTGATGCCAAGATTACAGGTGCATACAATTTGCCATGCAAATATGTTATCCACACTGTTGGGCCTCGTTGGTTTGGCAATAAGGAGAAGAAAGAAGCATTGCTAAAGTCTTGTTATACAGCTTCTCTACAACTTGCAAAAGAGCGAAATTTAGAAACTATTGCTTTTCCATTAATATCATCGGGTGCATATGGATATCCTAAAGATAAGGCTCTTAAGGTTGCTATTGATGCCATCAGCGAGTTTTTATTTGAGTATGAGATGACCGCTTATATCGTGATATTTGATAAAACGGCATATAAAATCAGCGGTAAGCTTTTCTCTGATATTACCGAATATATAGATGATAATTATGTGAATGAGCATACATATCTCCGCAGTGCAAGAATGCCTATGATGGCATCTACGGCTCCATGTCCGGCAGAAGATGTTTGTGAATGCAGAATTCCGTTTGCAGAAGATGACCTCGACTTAATGATTAAGCAGATTGATGAGAGCTTTTCTCAAATGCTTCTTCGCAAGATTGACGAAAAAGGCATGACCGATGCAGAGTGCTATAAAAAGGCGAATATCGACCGCAAACTGTTTTCCAAAATCCGTAGTGATATTCATTATAAGCCGAGCAAAGTGACCGCAATAGCCTTTGCAATCTCACTGGAGCTTTCGCTTGACGAAACAGAAGATATGCTTAAAAAAGCTGGATTTGCGTTGTCACACAGCAATAAGTTTGATATAATAATTGAGTATTTTATCAGAAAAGGTAACTACAATATTTTTGAAATCAACGAGGCATTATTTGCCTTTGATCAAAGTTTACTTGGAGCGTAAAGCCTGAGGTAAATAAAAATACATTAAAAGGAGCTTTGTTATGAAATATGATTTTACTTACTATAACCCTACCAGGATACATTTCGGAAAAGAGGCAATGAGCAAGCTAGCTGATGAGCTTCAAAATTTTGGTGATAATATTTTACTACTGTATGGTAAAAATTCTATTAAAAAAATTGGTCTTTATGACAGCGTGACAGCTATTTTAAAAGAGTGTGGTAAAAATGTTACGGAGCTATCGGGTATCAAACCTAATCCTGCCTATTCGCAGGTGCTGGAAGGTGCAAAGCTTTGCCGTGAAAATAGAATTGATTTAATTTTAGCAGTCGGTGGCGGAAGTGTTATTGATTGTGCAAAAGCCATTTCTGTTTCTGCATACGCAAAGGGAGATCCTTGGCAGAGATATTGGATCGATTTTGAAAGCGTTGATAATGACGTTATACCTGTTGGAACAATTCTCACCATGACAGGCACAGCAAGCGAAATGAACGGAGGCTCAGTTATAACAAATGAGGAACTCACTTTAAAAACAGGCAGAGTTTTTCCTCCTTCTGTATATCCTAAATTTTCTATTCTTAATCCCGAATTAACATATACAGTACCTAAGATTCAAATGGTAAGCGGTATATTTGATATAATGTCGCATCTTATGGAACAGTATTTTTCGGGCGATGATGATAATACTACAGATTATGTGATAGAAGGTGTTATGCATTCGCTTATAAATAGTGCACGTAAAGCTGTTGCAGATCCATATGATTATGAAGCACGCAGTAATATTATGTGGTGTGCGACGATTGGGCTTAATAGAATTACCGGTCTTTCTAAAACACAAGATTGGGAAGTTCACAATATTGAACATCAACTCGGTGCATATACTGATTGTCCTCATGGGCTTGGTCTTTCTGTTATTTCAATGCCCTACTATCGTTATATTTATAAATACGGAATTGATAAATTTGTTCGTTATGCAATAAATGTATGGGGTGTTAATCCTGAAGATAAAACTAAGGACGAAATTGCCCTTGAAGGAATAGATCGTTTGCAGGAGTTTTCGAAGGAAATAGGAATCCCGCAAACATTGCGTGAGCTTGGATGTACAGAGAATATGCTCCGTAAAATTGCTGATACGTCTATACTTGGTGGCGGATATAAACAACTTGATTACGATGAAATATATAATATTTTGAAAGAGTGTTATTGATATGATTAAATTTATTTGTTACCCAAAATGTACAACCTGTGCAAAGGCTAAAAAGTGGCTGGAAGATAATAAAATCGAGTTTGAGCTTAGAGATATTAAACTTGATAAACCAACATTTGAAGAATTAACCGATTGGAACAAGAGAAGCGAATTACCACTTAAAAAGTTCTTTAACACAAGCGGTTTGCTCTACAGATCATTAGACCTTAAAAACAAACTACGTGATATGAGCGAAGATGAAATGCTAAATCTTTTATCAACCGACGGTATGCTTGTAAAAAGACCGATACTTGTCGGTGACGATTTCGTTCTTGTTGGTTTTAAAGAAGACTTATGGGCAGAAAAATTGAATAAATAATATGTCGCCTGCAAAGCGACCTAACCTCTCTTTTAAAGATGTAGAATATAGACATCAAATTAAAGGAGAGGTTTTTACTATGAAAAAAACAAACAAAAACAATATTACAGAACTCGTATTTATCCTTGACAGAAGCGGATCTATGGCTGGCCTTGAAAGCGACACCATCGGAGGCTTTAACGCAATGATTGAAAAGCAGAAGAAGCAAGACGGGGAGTGTTTCGTGTCTACTGTGCTTTTTGATGACAGAAGTGAGGTTTTACACGACCGCATAAAGCTCAATGATGTTCCAAAAATGACGGATAACGATTATACCGTTCGTGGTTGCACTGCTCTTATCGATGCCCTCGGCAGTGCAATTCATCACATTCGTAACATTCATAAGTATGCCCGCCCTGAGGATGTGCCGGAGAATACAATGTTTGTTATCACAACAGACGGTCAAGAAAACGCAAGTCACCGTTATAGCAGTAAAGATGTTAAAAAAATGATTGAGAAACAAAAGGAAAAACACGGCTGGGAATTTTTGTTTATTGGTGCAAATATTGATGCAGTAGAAACAGCGAAACAATATGGAATAGGTAAAGATAGAGCTGTGAACTACAAAGCGGACGGTCAGGGTACTCGAATTTTGTATGACTCAGTTTCTGATGCAGTATGCAGTATGCGTGCTTGTATGCCAATACAAGCAGATTGGAGCGATGATATTAACGCAGACTTTGAGAGTCGTGGCAAAAAGTAAAATAGGGTGAAAATACAAGTCATTACATGACATCTTTTCAGGTGCTGTGTAGTGACTCTTATTTTTTATGGTGGTAGAAAAATACGTGAGTTTGTGCTATGATTACCTATATAAATTTAATTTTGGAGAGGAGATCAATAACATATGACCGAAAAAGAAAAAATGCTAAAGCAGATGCTATATGATGCTAATTACGACAGTGATTTACTCAAAGAGAGAATCAAAGCTAAAGATTTATGCTATGACTTTAACAAATTGCGTCCATCTGATGAAGAAGGACAGCGAAATATTTTAAAAAAGCTGTTTGGCAAAACCAAAGGGACATTTTGTGTGCTTGCTCCTTTTTGGTGTGATTATGGGTATAACATTGAAATTGGCGAGAACTTTTTTGCTAATCACAATACTGTGATTTTGGACGGTGGAAAAGTGACATTTGGTGATAATGTGTTTATTGCTCCTAATTGTGGTTTTTACACTGCTGGGCATCCAATTGATTTTGAACGAAGAAATCAGGGACTAGAATATGCATATCCAATTACCGTTGGAAATAATGTATGGATTGGTGCAGGTGTTCATGTTATGCCTGGAGTTACTATCGGAAACAATGTTGTTATTGGCGGAGGAAGTGTTGTAGTGAAAGATATACCCGACAATTCTGTTGCGGTAGGAAATCCTTGCAAAGTAATTCGTGCAATAACAGAAGATGATAAAAAGAAGTGCTGGGATAGATAATTCAAGTTTAAGTATAGGTGATGTTAAAATATATAACGGTTTATTCTAACTACATGGTTGAAATACGAATAACTTGCAAAACATGGTATTATCTCCGTGTTGATGCAGTAGAACAAGTGATAACGATTGTACTAAGGCAAATTTTGATGTTATTCTAGCTTATTATCGTATCTATTATGGGACAAGTAAACGGTGTTGTGTGCATAAAGAAGATATTACTAAAGCACAGCATGATAAAGAGTATGTAAACGTGGAATAACCAAGATCGCTACCCTACGTGGTGGCGATTTTGCTCTAATGGCTATGCTTAATTTTCAAATAGCATAATTCTTAAGCAAAGTTAAGATTTCTCATTGGTAAATATTAAGAATTGTATTGTATTATATTGACGGAGGTGAAAAGGTAATGAATGTTTTGGTTGTTGATGACGATAGAGAGATTGTTGACAGCATAAGTATTTTTCTTTCGGGAGAAGGGTATAAAGCTTTAAAAGCCTATGATGGAATAGAAGCACTTGATGTTCTATCCGAAAACGAAGTGCATCTGATGATCCTTGACATTATGATGCCGAAACTTGATGGAATCAAAACCTTGATGAAATTGCGTGAGTCAAGAAATATTCCTGTTATACTTCTTTCAGCCAAATCTGAAGATATGGATAAAATATTCGGACTCTCTGCAGGGGCAGATGATTATGTTACCAAACCGTTTAACCCTTCTGAACTTATGGCAAGGGTAAAGTCGCAGTTGAGAAGATATACTACCCTTGGCTCTATCGGAAAACAGAACGGAGAGATTATTATTGACGGACTCTGTGTTAATACCGAGAGTAAGACAGTAAAGGTAGACGGGGAAAATGTCAGACTTACTCCTGTCGAGTACAAAATACTTGAATTATTGGTCAGAAACAGAGGGCGTGTATATTCTGCGCAAGATATTTATTCCAATGTGTGGAATGCAGAAACCATTGTGGGGGATAACACGATTGCAGTACACGTCCGCCATATCAGAGAAAAAATAGAAATCAATCCTAAAGAACCGAAATATCTCAAGGTGGTTTGGGGTATCGGTTATAAGATTGACTAAAGGGGAGTTATCAATGAGAAAAGTAGTATATTCCGGCGTTCTTAAATTTGTTGCAGTGATTTTGTTTATTGCAAGCATTATGTTTGGAGTTTTGACGACAATAAACGGAATTATTGATTATGATGCTGAAGATATTGATATATATTCCTTTGAAAGTGATTTTTCAGACTCATGGTATGTTTCTTACTTACTTAACGAGCCTGAAAATATCATGCTCAATGTCTATCACAGCTATTTTTATGAATACGATGACAATGGTAATCTTATTCACCAAAATGAGAATGATTCAGAGGGTAGCTTAGAGGACTTAGCCACCAATATAAGACAACAGTTCGATGATTTTTACAATTCTGACAAAATAAATTATTTTGTACAATGGAATGATATAGTGTTCACGAATTGCGGGGCGAAAAAAGCAGAAGACCTTATGCAGGGTGAGTATTTTTCGTACGTTGAGAGAGATAGTGAAGGCAATGTTGGGCGGACATCGACAAATGAGACTCGTTCGTACTTAATTGAAGAAATTGCTGATTTTGACAGTAAAAGTACAATTACCATCGGTTGTAACATTAAGCAGAAAGTTGTCGAGGAATACAAGTCGATTTGGGAAAGGCAGGAAGATATTGTAATTGGTGCCTTTGTTCAGACTATTGTGTATGTTATTGTCGCATTATTTATGCTTGTTTATCTTATCTGCGTATGCGGAAAGAATAAAGATGGTGAATATAATAGAATGTGGCTTGACAACATTTGGGTTGAGATACATTTAGCCGCCGCAGCAGGAACTGGTATTGGGGCGGTGTTGCTAAGCGCCTTTGTGCTTGACGAATATATGTCGGGCCATTTTCCGAATAATTTGCTCTATTTGGTCTTGGGAGCACTTTCGGCTCTTGGTAGTTTAATTATCATTACATCTTTACTTTCGATTATTAGAAATATTAAAACCCGAAGATTAATTAAGTCAAGTATTATTCTTCGTGTTTTGAAATGGATCTTCGGCTTGATGATAAAGATCGCAAAATGGGTCTGGAGACATACAAAAACGTTTTGGACAACTATTTTCAAATTGTTATCGAAAAAAACAGGTGTAATTCTCATTAGTGTATTTTTTGTATACACAGTTCTTATGTTTATTATGAGAATTTGCACAGTAATGTCTCCGATATGGTTAGTGTTAGGTATTCTTATATTCGGCTTTGCGTGTTTTGTTGTGGCTTACCGAGCAAAAGAATTTGACGAAATCAAAAAAGGAGTAAGCGAGGTGCGTAACGGAAACGTAGCATATAAAATCCCTGTGCTCAAGTGCCATGATATGACAACATTAGCAGTTAATATCAACGATATTGCTAAAGGTCTTGATGAATCTGTATCTGCGAAGGTAAAAGCGGAAAGATTAAAATCCGAGCTTATTACGAATGTATCGCACGATCTGAAAACACCTATTACATCAATTATCAGTTATACTGAGCTGTTATCAAAAATTGATGAGCTTCCGGAAGAAGCAAGAGATTATGTGTCCGTAATCGCTAAGAAGAGTGACAGACTTAAAAGACTTACTCAAGATTTGTTCGATATTTCCAAAGTACAGAGCGGTAACGAAGATGTTATTTTGGAAAAGCTTGATGTTGCACTTCTCATCAATCAAGCTCTTGGTGAACACGATAGCGACATTCAGAGTTCTGGTCTTCCGTTCTGCGTAGAAGCTCCTAAGGAGTTATACATTTCTGCAGACGGTCGAAAGATGTCACGTGTATTGAGTAATTTAATTAATAATATTCTCAAATACACGATGAAAAATACGAGAGTATTCATTACTGCATCTGAAAAAGACGGTACTGTCCAAATTGAATTCAAAAATATTTCTGCATATCCTTTGAACTTTAATGTAGAGGAAATAACCCAAAGATTTGTTCGTGGTGATGAATCGAGAACAGCGGAAGGTAATGGTCTTGGTCTAGCAATTGCAAAAAGCTATACGGAAATATGCAATGGTACCTTTGAGATCGTAGTTGACGGAGATATGTTCAAAGCTATTTTAAAATTTAAAAAGTATGTTTAAGTATTAAAGTAATGACAGCAAGGAAGATTTAATTCTTTGCTGTCATTTTATTATACATATGGTTTTAAATACTATTAATTAATTCCACAACTTGATTTACATTTTTTTTGCCAAAAGATACCTTATCATCATTGATGACAAGACAAGGAACGCTCATTACATTGTATTTGTTTTTGAGTTCTTCAAAATGCTGGAGATCAAAGACTTCAGCGTGGACATTTGGATTTTCTGTCGCTATACGCTGACAGGCAACAACCAAATCAGGACACATCGTGCAGGATAACGATACTAACACTTTCATGTCAACAGGATTTTTGATATCCTTGATTTCTTGATGTGTTTGTGTATCTAGTGATTGTCCGGGACCGGAAGCATTGTAAAGTCCGAGAACAAAGGATGTGAATTCGTGTCCTCCCGGCACACCATGAAATGCAATGCCTGCGTCCTCTCCGTTTTCAAGAAAAACTCTAACACAGGGTGCCTGTGTTGTCGAATCGTTACTTTCAGCAACCGTTACCTCAAGTTTATCTGATAGTTCCGCAAGTTTAGTTATAAAGCTTTTCAACTCAGCGGAAATAGGACGATTATCAAGATACAGTTTAAGCACTAACTTGCGCTCCATCTTGCTGAACACGGTATCTAACTGCTGTTTCATTTCAGCAGTAAAGATTTCTCCGGAATTATCAGAGATTATTGTACTTTCTTTTGCAGTGGTTCTATTTGCTTCTTTAACTACCGGAGATTTTGGGTGCAAACCGGTTTTTCTCTGCATGGTCGCTACATATTTTTCTAGTTCTGTAGCTGCCAAAGCGCCATCACAGGTTGCAGTGACCACCTGACGCAACGGCTTTATACACACATCTCCTGCTGCATAGATTCCATCAACACTGGTTTTTTGTGTCACATCTGTGATTACATAACCTTGTTCGTTTAGTTCTGCAATACCCTTGATAAGTGACGTATCGGGAGAATAGCCTGCAAACACGAATACGCCGAAAGTATCACCGTCATCGGCATGATATTCTGTGATTTCATTGGTTTTTGTGTTTTTATATCGTATATAATTGAGCCCGTTTTCGCCCGATACTTCCTCAACAACTGTATTTGGAAGTATAGTTATTTTGTCATGTTTTCTTGCCGGATCTGCCACTGCTGCGGCACAGGTAAAATCATCTTCACGAATAAGAATCGTTACATGACTGGCAAATTTCGTTAGAAATACGCTTTCCTCAGCAGCTGCATAACCGCCTCCTACAACAAAGATTTCTTTATCAGTAAAAAATTCTCCGTCACAGGTCGCACAATATGCTACACCACGACCTTTGTGTTCTTCTTCTCCTTTAAAACCGACCATTCTCGGATGAGCACCGGTTGCAATTAAAATACCGAAACAATAAAAATCACCACGATTTGTATGAACGATTTTTACATCATTACCGATGTTTAAACCATTTGCTTCAGCAAGCATAAACTCTGCACCAAAAGCCTCTGCCTGACGTCGCATCGATTCGGTAAGCTCCTTACCGCTTGTTATTTCAATTCCCGGATAATTCACAACTTCATTCGTAATCGTAATCTGACCGCCGAATTGTTCTTTTTCAATGACTAACACACGGTATTTTGCCCTTGCCAGATAAAGGGCGGCGGTAAGCCCAGCAGGGCCACCACCCACCACAACTACATCGTATAAATTATCCGAGTTATAGTTTTTTATATTACTCATTATAACTGACCTACAAGATCAAGACTTGGTTTTAATGTTTCTGCACCCGGTTTCCAGTTGGCAGGACAAACTTGATCTCCATGTGCATGAACAAACTGGCAAGCCTGTACTTTGCGGAAAAGCTCTTCAGCATTTCTGCCTACATTGCCGGCTGTTACCTCATAGCCTACAATTTTACCTTCGGGATTAATGATAAAGGTGCCTCGTTCTGCCAAGCCATCAGCCTCAATGAGGACCTCAAAATCCTTTGAGATTGCGTGTGTTGGGTCTCCAAGCATAGGATAGTTGATTTTTTTAATGCGTTCGGAGGCATCGTGCCATGCTTTATGAACAAAATGAGTATCGGTGGATACGGCATATATCTCGCATCCTACATTTCTAAACTCCTCATACTTGTTTGCTAGGTCTTCAAGCTCTGTTGGGCAAATGAATGTAAAATCTGCAGGGTAGAAAAAGAAAACGCTCCATTTACCGAGAATATCTTCTTTTGAAATAGTTTTGAACTCGCCTAAGTGAAATGCGTTGGTTTTAAAATCAGATATTTCTTTGTTAATAATTGACATAATAAATACTCCTATTAATATATTTTTCTAGTGTCGTGCATGCTCTACAGCACTGTACAACAAATCCTCCTTTCTAAAAAAAGTATGTCCACATATTAACAAGTAAATACATCATAATGGGTTATACTATCCGTAAAAAGAGGTGGTTTTTTGAAAACAAACAATATGGCATACTTAACGGGTTTTGTGCCTTTTGCTTTAGCGGCTTTTCTTGTTGGTGTTATAGGCGGGTTTACAACCGTTCTTGGACCGGCTTTTGTGAAAAGTTTAAATCTTGATTATAACAACACGACTTGGACGACATTGGCAATGTTTATATCGACAGCGACAGGTGCACCTATCCTCGGTAAGTTAGGGGATGTAATAGGGCGAAGGACGACATTGCTCATCGGTATTGCGATTTTTTCTTCTTGGAAATGTCTTAACCGCTTTGGCGCCGTCGCTTCTTTTTATGCTGATTGCACGTTTTATAGTTGGTGTTGGCAGCGCCGCCATAGCTCCTGTTGTAATGTCTTATATTATAACGGATTTTCCGCCACAAAAGCAGGCAATGGGATTCTCACTTTATATGCTTATTTCGAGCTGTGCCGTTATTTTTGGACCTACATTAGGTGGTTTGCTAATCAACTTTTATGGTTGGCGTGTTATGATGTGGGTTTGCGTTGCCATCTGTGCTGTTGTTTTTCTATTATGTCTTTTTATTCCTATAAAGGCTTCAGTAAAGCAAAATAGCCTCGTAGGCTTTGATAAATTAGGAACATTGTTTGTTTTTCTTTTCTTCGGTATTCTTCTTTGCCTGCCATCTTTTGGGCAAAACTTTGGATGGAAATCAAATTTATTTGTCATAATTTTATTTGCCACAGTTATATCGTTTTTTGCCCTTGTGTTTGTAGAGAAAAAAGCAAAAAATCCAGTTTTACAATGGAGATTTATGAAACGTAAGGTATTTATCCTTTCTGTAGTCGCTTTGTTTTTGACTCAAGGACTTATGCAGGCTAATATGACGAATACTATCGTGTTTGTCAATTATACACAACCGGAAAATACCATTATATCCGGATATGCTATTTCTATTATGTATATCGGAATGGCTTTAGGAGCTGTTTTAATAGGTCCTCTTGCAGATAAATACGAGCCTAAATATGTACTCGTGGGTTCATTAACCTTGACAGGAATCGGTTGTGCACTCATGCTATTGTTCACCGCTGATTCCTCGGTGGTATTATTGGCTGGTTCGCTTGGTATTTTGGGATTTGGATTAGGTGGTAACGCTACAATTTTTATGAAAGTAGTCCTATCGGGTGTGCCAAGCGAAATGGCAGGTTCGGGAACAGGCACATATGGACTTTTCAGAGATCTGGCAGCACCACTCGGTGTAGCTGTGTTTGTACCACTGTTTACAAATCATGTTTCGGCAAATGTAAAAAGAGGTTTAACTGGAGCAATTGCTGCTGTAAATTCCATTAAACTTATTAGTTTTATTGAAATAATTTGTGTAGCTATCGGTATATTAATTGTGATTCTACTGCCAAAAAATAATAAAGGAGAAAAAACATGAGATTAAAGGATAAAGTTATATTAATTACGGCATCTACCCGAGGAATCGGATTGGCAACAGTGAAGGCTTGCGCTAAAGAAGGGGCAAAAGTTTATATGGCGGCAAGAAATTTAGGCCTTGCAAAAAAGGAAGCAGATAGGCTTATCTCGGAGGGACATAAAGTAAAGTATGTTTATAACGATGCCAGTAAACCGAAATCGTATATTACCATGACAGAGGATGTTATAAAAGATGCAGGACGCATTGATGTACTTGTAAACAATTTTGGCACCTCTAATCCCAAAAAGGATCTTGATTTTTCAAACACCGACATTGATGCTTTTCTAGATACAGTAAATATAAATTTAAGAAGTGTATTTATGTCGAGCAAAGAGGCTGTTAAGTATATGGCAAAGCGAGGTGGCGGTAGCATTATCAATATATCGTCTGTAGGGGGTCTGGTGCCGGATATTTCTCAGGTGGCATATGGGACAAGCAAGGCGGCGATCAATTATTTAACAAAATTAATAGCAGTGCATGAAGCCAAAAACAATATTCGATGTAATGCTGTCCTCCCCGGAATGACGGCCACCGATGCGGTCGAAAAGAACCTAACAGACGAATTCAGACAACTATTTTTGCGACACATACCATTAAAGAGAATGGGACTTCCCGAGGAAATTGCCAAAACGGTCGTTTATTTTGCAAGTGACGAATCGGCTTATGCTACAGGACAAATACTAACGGTATCAGGAGGATTTGGTCTGGCTACTCCCGTATACGGAGATTTGTCGGATAAAATGAGTCGTAGATAATAACAAAGGAAATAATATATTCTTGTATAATTATTTTGTTATATTTGACTATCATTGCAAAGAAATGTTATTTAGATTTTTATTTCTAATAGATAGAAGCAGAGCATTATCAAAAATACTCTGCTTCTTCTGTTTTAATTACACAAGCCAAATGGTAACGGCAAAGCCGCCAAGATAAAAGTATGGTTTTGTGTAATATTGTGTTGGTGGAGGCGAAGAGAACTTACAGATAGCCGCTTTAGTTATCTGGTAAGCATAACGCCCAGTCAAGGAACTCCGGGAAAACTATTCGCCACCAGGCTTCGTTATGCTCGGCTTTTTCTTCCGTAACAAGCTTAAGCTTATTACTGTCGTAACCGCCCTTTATAAGGCGGCTGTTCATATCAACGGCAAAGGGGTACAAATCATCTTCAAGACCTATCTTGCCGTTGTAAATGTACATTTTTGGCATATCGTCTGATTTAAGGTCAAAACCCTTGAGGTAATTATCCCATGCGGTATCTCCAAACAGGATAAACGCCGGAGAAAGCGCGCCGACAGCGCAGAATTTATCGTGATGCTCCATACCAATATAAAATGCCTCAAGTCCGCCGGAGCTTGAGCCGGCTATTATGTTGTCTTCTCTTGCCGATGATGAGTTGTAGTTGCTTCTTACATACGGAATAACGGTTTCCACAACAAAATCCGAGAACTCCTTGCCTTTGCCGTTTTCAAAGTTGCCGTACACTCCTACACCGTCACGCAACGCGCCGATATTCGGGGTTAGCTCCGTATCGCGCACCGATCCGGTCGATTCTATTCCAACGATAATAAGGCCTCTTCCGACGTTTGAAATAAGCGACTCAGCAGCGTTTGTTACTCCCCAGCCGCCGTATGCGACATTTTCAAAATTGAATATATTCTGACCGTCGGTCATGTAAACCGTTTTGTATTTTTCGGCGGAATTCGCGTCGTAATCGGCAGGCGTCCATATCCACACTTTCTTTTTGTAACCCATGGGATAATCCATTTCGATCTCTTTGAGCTTTCCGCGGTCTGCGCCGCTGTACGCGTATGTGCCTACAAGCTGAAACTTTGCGTTTGTGCTGTCGGAAATATAGAATCCGGAGCTTGCGCGGCTCAAATAAATATTTACCGTTTGATTGGAAGCGCCGTCGTTAAATACAACGCGGTCAAACTTACCTGTGTTTACGTTCATACAAAAGATCTTTTCACAGTATGAGTTGGTCACTGACTTTTCAGCCTCAACGCCCGGCCATGCGGCGTTTGTTTTTCCTGTTTCCGCGTTAAAAAGATAATAATAGACCTTTGACCAGTTTTTGTTATTTGTAAAATATATATCGACCGATCTGCTGACCGACGGATACAGAGACGCGTTTTCGGTATCGGTTCCATCTGCCGTGTTTGTGTCGGTGTCCGGCTGAACAATATTGTGACCGTTGGTATCGGTTTCGTCAGACGACGTGTCAACAGCAGTATCGCCGGCAGTATCAGCAGCCGTATCGGTATCCGTTTCATTGTCGCTGATATTTATAGCCTCGCTGTCAGTTTCCGCAGGGGCATCCTCCAGCTTCGCAAGAGCTCTTTGAATTTTAGTAACGTCACTCATATCAACATCTCCGTCAAGATCAAAGTCCGCGAGTTTTCTTTCGGTATCGCTGAAGCTTTTCAATTTCGCGATCGCAAGCTGGATCGTTGTTACATCCTCGAGATTTACGGTACCGTCGATATTTACGTCTCCGTTTTTGTACGAACCGGACGAAAACGCGAAAGCAGGCACAGATACAAGCATCAGCGCGGCAGACAATACTGCCGATAATATTCGTTTCATATTGCAATACACCTTTCTCTGATAGACTCAATAGGCGGCAAACGCCTGTATTCTGTGTTGCACCGCCACATAAATTATACATTTATTGCTGGGTAAAGTAAACCCACGTCAATCTAATTTTGAAATAAATCTGTAACACAAATTACAGCGACAAAAAAGCGTATA
>JAEDHT010000058.1 GCA_016296885.1 Clostridiaceae bacterium
TTCTAAACAGATTTCACATTTTCTTTGAGCAAACCATTATCTGAATTTTGTTATCTTATGACACTTGTCAGGATTCCTTTATTCCCACAAAAACCGCAAAAGTTTGCTTGCCAGCATTTGCCCGCCCGCCTCATAGCAGATTGCGGCCTTGGGATTTTCTGGTGTCACCGGCAAAACCTCCAATACCTCGCCATCTGTACCATAACAGACGATTTCCACATAGGCGACCTCAGCAGAAAGCGTAAATCTCTGATAATCTTCCACTTGCTCAGGGGAAAATTTTGTGCTATCCAGCACTGTACCGGCTGTATCATACCGAGTTATCTCAAATATGTCCGTTGGCTGACGCACTTCGAAATCCACCGCACAGGGATATTCATCTCCTGTTGCCGTTGCACCTTCCGGTTGAATCTGAATGTGGTCAAAAGCTTTTGACGTGTCAAAATACACGCCATCTTCATCTCGGAAAAGGTAGTAAGCATTCAGGGCGTTGGACGAATCTTCCTTGTAAAGCCATGCTGCTGTCCCCTCTGCACTCACACTGCCGCTGTCAAGATTGGCACCGAAAGTCATTGCGGTAAAGTTTTGGTTTCCGGCAAAAGCGGTTTCTGCATCGTAATTGAAATAATAGACCCATGCGGCATCCAGATTGAAGGTATAGTTTTTATTCTCAAAATCTGCGTAAATTTTTTCGCCTTCGATCAGAGTTTCCATTTCGTTAACAAAAACGGCTCCCACAGCCTTATCAGAGATTTGTATGTTTTCGGAAGTACCGCAGGCGGAAAACCCCAACAATGCGAAAATAACAAGTAAAGCTACAATTTGTTTATTCATAGTGGTAACCTTCTTTCTTCTAATAATTTCATTTTTTATTTGTTCCCCTTTTGTATGATTTCCCCTGCCTGAATTTTTGTTGAAATAAGAACATTACTTGTAAAAAGCTCAATCTTTTTTATTTGCTTATCGGTAAGCTTTCCGCCAATTAACCCTAACGAAGAATGTCCTTGAAATAGCATTTTTAACAGTAACTCGTTTTTATTAACAATTATTCCCTTTTGTATTGCGAACTGCTTTATTTGCTTTATGGTTGTCGCCATAGAACCCGTTGTAGAAAAGCATACTATTTGTCCTACATTATCACTGTTCAGTTCTGCCAAAAAGTTATACAGGCTTTCATCCATTTTACCCATATATACGCCACCACCTATAAATAACACATCTACCCAATCAGCAATTACACTGCTTACCGGCTCTGCTTTTACACCCAAACTATTTGCTATCACTTCAGCAACTGCTTTTGTATTCCCACCTCTTGATTGATATCTAACTGCTATTTTCACACTAATACCTCCGTAGTTGTTAATTTTTTTGTGAATACATGCATTGTCCAATGTGCAATTTTTAAATTTCCTGCAATTGTAACAATACCTATTAAACTACAAGCAAGCACTTGACTAATTGAATATGATAAGATGCTTATACTGATTGCAATAAGCCATATACTTACCGGCAAACATATAATACCGGTAATAACAGCCGGTATATATTTTTTAATTATAATACTCTGACCAACGTGTACTACCAGATGAAATGTATAAGCAATAAACACTCCTAACCACAATCCATAGAACCCTGTAAATCTGGAAATAATACAAATCACCAGACATAGCACCATTTCTTCCATAACCGCAGCTGCCATTCCTTCCGTACTGTATGGATTATATGTATTACTGATTTTGGGATATTTTCTATCTAATAATGCTCTGTTCTTTTTTAACCACAGTTCAAGTCCCATAATCTCTTCCATGTCATGTACGATAAACAAAATCGGAAATATCCAAATAATTTCTTGCATTTCATCCTCCTTTCCAAAAAGTAGACTCTTGTGTCACTTTTAAGTGAATGATATAATACAAATACCTGAAATGCAATATTTCAAAAAAAAATGACACTAATTTGAAAAAAAGTGTCAGAAAGGATAATAAAATGAATCCGTCACAAAACCCCAGTGCCATTCGTTCAAAAAAAGAAATAACAGATACACTTTTGCGGTTAATGAGCACATATTCCTACAACGATATAACGGTTAAGCAAATTATTTTAGAATCAAGGGTTGCACGCAAAACTTTTTATCGTAACTTCCTTTCGAAAGATGATGTTTTAAATGCTTATATTGACAGTGTCATGCAACAATATATATATTCGCTTCAGCAATTACCTAACTGTCAACTTTCCGGTATTTTAGATGTTATTTTTAAATTCTGTAATGAAAATCAGAATTTGCTGTTTCTGCTCAGGGATAATAATCTTATGCATATGTTTTTACATAAATGGAATATTTTTATTCCTATGATACATAATCAAATAGTACCCCCTAATCATCCTATATTCCATGCATTCTCCGCGGAACAGGTTGATTACATTATTGCAATTAATATAGGGGCTATTTGGAATGTAATTATGAAATGGATTGAACACGATATGAAAGACTCCCCGGATACTATAAAGAAAACATTACTAAAGTACATAACCACTCTGTCTCTCTTCACCTGACAATCTTTAAAATACCGGATATCAAACGAAATCTTGCGTATCTTTCATTTCTGTCATAATTCTATTAATTCTTTACAAAGTTTTCGCAGTTCCTCAATCGAGTCATCTATTGTATTTTCATTACTTCCCAGATTAACAATCTTCAAAAGTCTCTCATAACAATTCTGCGGTTTTAGTTCAAATGCGGTAATTGCACTTTCTGTTCTTTTTCGACTCGGAAAGTATCGTCTATTCTTTGCATATAGTGCTTGTAAAAAATGATCCAAAAACTCTTCTACAACCTGATGATAAAATAATACTTCGTGACGCAGTTTAGCTCTTCCCAGGTCTTCCTCATCGACAATTCTCCAAACTTCAGACGAATACCACTTATCAAACAAATCTTGCGGATATGTCCTTACTTTGTTAACAATATTAGTCCATGCATTATTCTTCTCCCATAAAACATTAATTGTCTCAATGCTTGCAAGACGACCAACAGGATAAAAGCTCCCCTCTTTTTCCAAATGCTTTCCTGCCAATATCTCATCAATGTATTCCTACATATTCGTTACAGAGAAATACATTGGCATAACATCAATTCCGTTAATATAAAATATATCTCCATATCCCCATACACCACCTGAACAGACTTCCATTTCAAGTTTGTCATATAAACCATCAAGCGATTTGTATAAAGAAAGACGCCTATCAGAATCAGGTACCGTTTTGCATATGATAAACATATCTATATCACTCTTACCCGCGATAAGTGTAGTGTTAGCATCTAATTAGCACAATTTAAAATGAGACAATCCTCTCAACCCT
>JAEDHT010000059.1 GCA_016296885.1 Clostridiaceae bacterium
CTGCCAAATTGGAACTTGCTCTACCAAATCCATTACGAAATTTGGAGTAGAAACACCTATGGTTAATACTTGACACCGGTGATTATATTGATGTAGTATTTGTTTTATAGGATATATTTATTAATATTGTATTTAATACTTTTATTATTAATATACCATACCTCTGAAAGAGAATTTTACCTTCCAAAATGAAAGGTTTGCACTAAAGTACGATGTATAATTAAGACAAATCTGTATAATTAAAATATAATTGTGTAAGCTCTCATCAAGGAGGTAAATAATAGAATGATTAAAATTGTTCTTAGTATTCAGAATGGTTTATTAGCAGAAGCAATAACTCAAATGCTTAGCGATAGCGGAGAGTTTCAGCCTTATAGAGTTTTAGTCGAAGGCAAGAAAGATTGTGTTGTAAATAACTGTGAGATGTTATCTGCTGATATCCTTTTAGCTGAAGTGTCTTATACCTCAGATACTTCATTTGAAACACGATTAAAAGAAATACAACAAGTGCGTAACAAGCTACCCAAGTGCAAAATTGTAATGCTGTGTGATGAAAATTCCGCACCCGATATTGCACATGAAGTGACAAATGCAAAAAAAGATGGATTGATTGATGGATTCTTCTACTCATCTGTTACCGCAAAATATTTAACAGCAGCACTTGCTTCACTTTAATGAATTTAGACAAGTTTGGAGAGGAAATATGGACCGATTATTGAGAGAAAACCTTGTAAGCTGTTCAGACAGAGAAAATTTTTGCTTTTCTTTAACTTGTAAAGCATGTGGAAACGTTTGGAAAAGTGTGCCCATTCCCTTTAGCGAAAATTTGGCAAAACATGCATCACAAAATACTAAACTAATATTTCAAAATGATTTTGTAAAGGCAAAAGAAATTGCACTTGTTGAAGCTGCAGAAAACTTTTATAGTTGTAAATTATGTGGTACTCCTGTATGTGCAGACTGTATCATAAGCTTTAGCGATATGAAAGTATGCAAAATCTGTGCCGATCGCTTAGTGAATAAGCAAGATGGTATAAATCAAACAAGCAATGAACAAGAAACAAAAGATAGAAATTTAATAAAAATATTTGATCGCTTTAATCTATCTATTATACCAAGCTTACACTATTTTTACGATGATGAATCGGAAAAACGAGCATTATTTATTGAGGATCATGGGAAAACTTTTCTAATTTCATTTGAAGAAAACATGGAATGTATGGATTTAAATCACAACAGTACTAAAAATTTACCAAGCATAAAATCGGAATATCGTAGTGGTGAAAAATATTTACATCAAAGTCGAATAGATTTTAATTTTCAAGAAAGCATTAGGAGTTTTGCATTTTTTCATATGGAATTAAAAGATATTAATGGTAATTCAGTATTTCTTCCTGGTCAAATGACTGCTTGTTCCGCATATGAGTGGTCTAATAGAGTAGAACCGATTCTTAAAATATTACTTGATAACATTACTGTTTAATTATTGAAAGCTCATATATTTATATAATATATAACCATTAAGATTTGGATAGGCGGAATTAATCGACTCCGCCTATCATTTTTATTAACTTATCTTTACGAAATAGATAAGCAGGCAGAAGAAATGTTCTTTAGATTAGTAAAAGAACTTGCCAAAGGAGAGAAAGTAACTGAGCAACTTAAGGCGAAAAATCCTATGCTTTAGGTTTAGAAAATGATCAATACCCGACAAAGTGCCACAGAAATTGTAAATAGTGAAATGATAAACATAGAATTCAAACGTATATGCAAGAAATATAACATCAACAAGGGCTATGATGTTAATCAGCATATGCTAAGGCACACTTACGCAACAAGATGTATTGAATCTGGTATGCCAGCTCATGTACTGCAAAAGCTTCTTGGCCATACAGATATATCAACCACAATAAACACATATACAGATGTGTTTGCAGAGTATGAAAGACAGCATGTAGATAATACAGAGGCATTTTTCAAAAAGTTAAATTTGCAAACAATTTAAAAAATTTTGCCTTGCTAATTAATTCATTAATAGCGCATGAATTTACATTTTTTTGTATAGAAAATGAGATTGAATGCTAATTGAATGCAATAACAAAGATTTTATACGTAAACTAAACGTATGGTTAAAATTATATAAATATAAAAAAACAACGTATAGTCTAAGATTTTATCACTTTGACTATACGTTGAATTGCATTTTAAAAATGCTATTTTGGCAACAAACGCATTTTTTGATACGGGTTGCATTGGGTTGCAAAAGTTGCATTTTTGATTTTGGGTTGCATTTCAATGCAACCTTTTTGCTATATGCAACCGTTCGATAAATTGGAATTTGTCAGTCTGATATGTGTTTGATACGCTGTAAATCTCCGCTACACAGCGCATCCATGTTTCTAAAGATTTTATCTGCATCCCAATCCCACCATTTAAGGTCAAGCAGATATGCAATCAAATCCTCACCAAACCGCTTACGAATCACTCTGCACGGATTTCCGCCAGCAATGCAATAAGGAGGAATATCTTTTGTAACAACAGAGTTTGCTGCTATGATTGCACCATCTCCAATGTAAATACCAGGCATTACAGTTACATTTTGACCAATCCAAACATCATTGCCAACAACGGTATCTCCTTTTAGCGGCAAATCATCAAGGCTTGGCGTAAACTGTTCCCAGCCTCCGCCCATGATGTTAAATGGATAGGTTGTAACGCTGTTCATTCTATGATTTGCACCATTCATCACAAACTCAATGCCCTTTGCTATAGCGCAAAACTTTCCAATAATCAACTTATCTCCAAGAAACTCATAGTGGTGAGTGACATGGTCTTCAAATTTCTCTGCCCCATTCACATCATCGTAGTAAGTGTATTCACCGACCACGATGTTCGACCTTGTAATTACATTCTTGATATACACAACTTGCTTGATGTTTTTGTTTGGATAAATGTGATTAGGATTTGGTCCCATAAGCTCACCCTTTCAAATTCTTATTTTCCTAACTGTTCGACCTATTGTAATTTGTATTACTCCCATTCAAAGGATTCTTTACCTGCACCTAATTCAAAATGATATTTAATCAGACCTTTATTTGCTCCTGTAAATATTCCATTATCTATTTCTATTTTTACTTTATTACCCTTGCCAACGATTCTATAATCTTGTTTATTAAGAGCTGTCGGAGCAAGTAATGATGCTAGGATTCCGTTTTTAAACCACTCAGGCATAGTTCCATCATATGAACTGTATAAGGCAAACTCTTCTGGAAACAAACTGGGTTCCGAAAACTCAATTCCGCTTAGCAAAGTTAACGAACCGTATTTTTTTCGCAAGCGGTTTATTTCACGGAAAT
>JAEDHT010000038.1 GCA_016296885.1 Clostridiaceae bacterium
ACGGCACGCAGGGTGGTGTGAGAGGGCGATTAATTTCGCCCTACTCGATTTGGTATTTTAAGGCGTGGAAAACACCCCCCCGGTTTCACTGGGGCGAAAGAAAGCCTCCCTTGTAAAAAGGGAGGTGGATTTTGCGAAGCAAAAGACGGAGGGATTGTATAGTAAATATATCACAAAATCAACCCCTCAGTCAGCGTTGCTGACAGCTCCCCTTACACAGGAGAGCCTTATATAACTACCCATTTATGGGTTGCAGTGCGTGCAATGCGATAATGTTATTTTGGTGTCCCCTTTTTTAGGGAGAAATCCGATAATGGTCCCTTATAGGGGCTGTGCAAGCCACCTCTTGAACTGGTGGTCTTGACTTCTACTAATTACGAAGGGAATGTTTGTTATATTAAATCTGTTTTCTAAGAAAGACAAGTTTGAAAGCTCAGGCAGCGTAGAATATATCGTAGTAGGCTTGGGCAATCCTGATAAAAAATACGAGCGAACAAGGCATAATGCAGGCTTTATCGCAGTTGATACAATGAGTGAAAAACTCGGATGTGAGCTAAAAACCCTAAAATTTAAGTCCTATTGCACAACCACCACTATATGTGGCAAAAAGGTGCTTTTGATGAAGCCTCAAACATATATGAACAACAGCGGTGAGGCTGTGGTGCAGGCTATGAATTTTTATAAAGTTAATCCACAAAACGTTATTGTTATCTTAGATGATATCTCGCTTGATGTGGGCAAAATGAGAATTCGCCGAAAAGGCACAGATGGCGGTCAGCGTGGCATGGCTAATATCATTTATCTATCAGGCAGTGATATGTTCCCCAGAATAAAGCTGGGCATCGGTGCCAAGCCTCATCCCGACTACAATCTGGCGGATTGGGTTCTTTCTAAGTTTAGCGATGATGAATATAAAACGTTGCTTAAAACCTGTGAAAACGCCTTGCCGGCAGTGGAGCATATAATCGCAGGAAATATCGACAAGGCAATGAACCTTTTTAACTGATCAAACAGGAGTGATTTATATAAATAACCTCATTTCGATAAGCCCACGTCTTGCCCTCTGCGGAGAGTTTGTGAGGCATGGTGTTAAGGTGGCAGATATCGGCACAGACCATGCTTATCTGCCTGTTTATCTGGCACAGCAGGGAAAAATAATCTCTGCTATTGCGGCAGACCTAAGGGAAGGCCCCCTGCAACGGGGAGAGGCAAATATACAAAAATATGAGTTATCATCTATTATAACCACAAGGCTTTCTGATGGATTGCAGAGCATAAAAGCTGATGAAGCAGACGATATCATCATAGCCGGCATGGGCGGTGAATTGATAGTAAAGATCATATCAGAGGCACAGTGGCTCAGAAGCGATAGCAAAAGGCTGATACTTCAGCCTATGTCACGTTCGGAGGTTCTGCGTGAATATATATATGCCAATGGTTATGAGATAGAAAAAGAAAAGTGTGTGTTGTCAGAGGGCAGGGTGTATTCTGTGATGCTCGTTGCCTTTTCGAACAAGTTAAGAGAGCTTACAGATTTAGAAAAGCATTTGGGAAGTATCAATCCTAATGACAACAAAGAGCTCTTTAGAGCTTATGCAGAAAAGGTGATATATCATCTTACAAACAAGCTAAAAGGTATCAAACCTGACGAAGATAATAACGAACACACTAGAGTTACAACAGTTTTAGAACAAATTAAGGAGATGCTAATA
Source organism: Clostridiaceae bacterium (assembly GCA_016296885.1). Classification (GTDB taxonomy): domain Bacteria; phylum Bacillota; class Clostridia; order Oscillospirales; family Acutalibacteraceae; genus JAEEHZ01. Next base: position 1,713 of record JAEDHT010000038.1, read on the forward strand.
TGAGCCAAGTGCGTGATTTTTATGACTTTATAGACAGCTTTGCACCTTTTGATACTGCTATGGATTTTGACAATGTGGGATTGCTGATTGGCGATAAAAATCAGATAGTGAAAAATGTGCTTGTTGCACTCGATATTACCAAAGAAGTGATAGACGAAGCAAAGCGCCTGGATGCACAGCTTATCATCACGCATCACCCGATAATCTTTAACCCAATGAAAAGAATACCGTCAGATGACCTGAGATATCAGCTGATAATTTCGCAGATATCAGTAATCAGTGCCCACACCAATCTCGATCTGGCACAGCCTTTCGGCGTGAACACAGCTCTTGCAGATGCACTCGAACTGAAAAATCAAGCAATCATCGAGCCATCCCTGCCAATCGTGACAGGTACACTTCCACATGAAATGAACGCAGAAGAATTTCAGGAATATGTGTCCCTTAAGCTCTCGAATCCACGTGTGCGTTCTAATTATAATAAAATTCAAAAGAATATTTCCACAGTGGCAGTGGGTGGCGGAGCCTGCGGAGAGTTTGTGGGGCTTATAGCACAAAGCGGTATAGACGCCTTCGTTACAGGTGAGATAAAGCACCATGAGTTCTTGATGGCGATTGATGATGGCTTGCTTGCGGTGGATGCCGGACATTATTACACAGAGAATGTTGTAATCAAGCCACTTGCAAATAAGCTGGCAGAGCATTTTTGTGATGTAAAAGTGCATATAAGCACAGTCGAAAACGACTATTAAAATTGATAAAAAGTAATGAGAAAGGGACAGCGACAATAAATTTGGACTTGAAACATTTTATCGTTGCTTTGTGAATAGATATGTCTGATGTTTTAAGATGCCCTGTGTGTGGCATGACGATAAAAAGATGTGAAAACTCACTCAAATGTGAAAACAACCACTCTTTTGATATCTCAAAAGAAGGCTATGTCAATCTGCTGAGCAGAAGCCACAAATCCGGCGAAAACACAGGCGACAACAGAAAGATGGCTGTATCAAGACGTGACTTTCTCAATAAAAACTATTATATATCATTGGCACAGGCGATATCAGATGTGATGACTAAATACAACGTGAATGGCAATGCCCTCGATATATGCTGTGGCGAGGGATATTATACCCAGCAGGTGATGCAAAATCATCCTGATATCAGCTACTATGGCTTTGACCTCTCCAAAGAGATGGTGAGGCTTGCCGCCAAGAGAAAATGCGGAGCAAATTTTTTTGTTGCCAATATAGCCGATATCCCTATATGCGATGATAGTGTAGACTTTGCTTTTCATTTGTTTGCACCGTTTCACTGTGGTGAGTTTTATCGCATTATGAAGCGGAGTGGTGTGTTGGTTACCGTGGTGCCTGGCAGTGAGCATCTATATGGATTAAAAGAGCTGATGTATGACTCGCCCTACAAAAATGATGAGAAAGCTCCCGATGTAGGCGACTTTAAGATTATAGAAAAAATCAAGGTTTCATCTACCGTTACCCTGCAAAACAATGAAGACATAATGTCGCTTGCGATGATGACACCTTATTTTTATCACACACCGTCTAAAGGTCTTGCAAAGCTCAGCCAAACAAACGAGCTTTGCACAGAAATAGAATTTGTGATTATAGTTTGCCAAAAATGATAAAAAATAACTTCCTGAAGTGATTTCAAATTCTCTTCAGGAAGTTTTTGTTTTATTGTGTGTTTATTGTCCGTTGTCTTCTACAAGGAACTCACTGCTACAATAGCCTTCGTTTCCGTCTTCTGTTTTAACTCTAAACCATCCGTTGCCAAGATCTTCCACAAGCTCTATTCTTTGCTGATCCATCAGGCTACCGATTATGTTGTCGGTCTTTTCGGGTGTGCTTCTGAGAGATAAACCGTCATCAGATTTTACACGATAATATCTTGTGCCATCTTGTGATGATGTGGAAGAAACGTCTGTAGGTTCTTCATCTGTGTCGGAAGACTCTTCGGAATCAGTATTTTCTGTGTCTGACTCGCTGTTGTCAGATGTTGTATCTGCATCGGAAGCAATATCACTATCGGTCATACTGTCAGTATCTGATGTGTCGCTGTCGCTAGATTCGGAATAATCGCCTGTAAGCTCAGGATACATAGAAACCACCATAAATTCGACTGCGGAAAGGATCGTGTTGCCCTGCCTTTGCATTGAAGATGGCTCCATCTCGAAGATGTTACCCTCGTTGAGTGCATATAGCTTGCTCAATGTTTCGTGGCTTTCAAGCTTTTGCTTTACTCCCGGAGCGCAGAAGATGAATTTTGGATTTTGCATCTTGAGGGTGGTGGCATCTAATATAGAATTAATAGCACCGGCTCCTACGTTTGTGGTCTTTGTGTATTCTATCAAATTGCTTGCAAATGAATCACCGGTTACCAGCTTAACATCATCGCCCTCTACATCATATATATAGCAGGCAGTGTTTACAATTTGTGAATCAGGTATCTGTCGGTTAAGCTCATCTATAGAAGAAAAAAGATTTTCTATCTTTTTCTCACCGTTTGCTCTGCCGGTGGTGTTGCCCTCAAAGACAGCCGAAATATTGCTGTACATTCTGGTGAGCTCATCACGTGTGGTTGCATTTGTGAGAGATAGAACCTTGATGCCCGATTGCTCAAGCTTAGTCTTGTCATCAGCAGTGAGCTTATCATCAGCAATTACCACATCACATCCCAATCCCACTATAGCCTCGATATCGGGCGCACTGCTTGTTCCGATAGATGGTATTAGGGATATTGTGTTTTGGTCGCAATCTTCACTTCGGGCTGATATCATTGTGCTGTAGCCACAGGCTATTATGATATCAGCGGCACTCTCACTAAGACACACTACAGTGTCCGGTTTTTCGCCAATCACCACATTGCCGATTGTAACAGGATAATCGTCGTGGTTGTTAAATCCGCTGCAACTGCATAATGAAAACAGTATGCATGATATTAATATTAATGGTAACGCCTTTTTCATTGTTATCATCCTTTATCTTAATATTTCTATAAATGTGCAAATTTCTCAATTTTATTAATTGTAAAACATTTTTCTGCTTTAGTCAACATTTTTCTACCCGATTTCTGTGTCTGTGGCTTTCTAAATGGGCATAAAAAACCACGCTAAGCTCCGGTTATCGAAGTTTAGCGTGGCTGTTTGATTAAAGTTCTTCAAAAATTCTTGTGCCTTTGATTTTTATCCACTTGTTAAGCAACAGGCTTGATATAAGCAATACAACATCTACTATCACGAGATAGATTATAGGGTTTACAGATTTCAGTAGGTAATTTACCGCTATAATGGCGAAGACTATTGCCCATCCTGAGAAAAGCGTAAGCGTTACGCTCATGCCTTGCTTTATAGGCACAGCCTCATTGGTCCATTCTAAGTTTGGCTTTTTTAGATTGAGAGTTAAACCCAGTGCGCTTATAAAGGATATAAAGCAAAATGCAGTAACTATCATGCACAATGTTGTTATCACGTCTATTTTAAGGGAGATAGCAATCAGTGCTGTGCAGATTACAGTTGGCACTGTGTTGATGAGAATATGCATTTTTTGCTTTGCATGGAGTATTTGCAATGTGTCTACAGGGAGTGACTGTGCTATCCAGATATGCTTGCCCTCCAGCGAGATAGACGGAGCGGATATTACGTTTGTTGATATGAGCATTAGTATAACTGCCAATGCAATCACCGGCAACATATTTTCAAAACCCTTTAGCTCGACAGAAATTAAACTAAGTAGCATATTAATATCATTAGCCTTGATAAGTGCCGCCACTGCTACCACAACCATTATGAGAATACCAAGTCCGTTATTTAGCATATATGTGGGGCTTGATACAAAGCGTCGCAGTTCTTTTTTTAGGAGCGCATTTTTTTGATTTGATGCTTTTATTGATTTTTCTTTATAAGCAGTTTTTTTGGTGCTGGTGTTAGATGTAATAATTTTAATGAAACTGCGTGAGAGTATGAGTATGCATATAGCAAAAAGAGTTACAGTGATAGCTGTAAAAATAAGCAAAGAAATTATGTTTCCACTAGCCCCAAGTCCAAGATGATATATAGGTAACGCCCAGCTTTTGATAGCCTTGCTAACCTCGTCGCTATACATTATCAGAGATTGCAATAGTGAATTAATCTTGAAATACACAAAATAGTATATACCAAGAAAAGCAACAGATAGAATAACTGTGATAAAGCTTTTATTTTTTAGCTTGCCGGATATTAACGCCACCACATAGCCCAATGCGCAAGTAAGCACTGTTACAAACGCAGATAATATGAATGTGAGCAATATAGAAAAACCGATTGAGTCAGCTTTCCAGCCGGTTTTTACGCCGTATTGCAAAAATGTCGGTACCCACACTAAAGAGGTATATAGCAGACTCATAGCATACACACTGCTCATTCTTACAAACAGTATTTGTGACGGCTTAATAGGCATAGATAACAGCAAATCATTGTCTTTAGCATGATACAATCCTGCAAAGGTGTTGAAAACACTGCCAAATGTGCCTAAGGCAATCGCCATCATTCCCATAAGGGAGAAAAAGAGCCAATCTTGATTCAGGGGTAACAGTGCATCTGTGAGCATCTCGGCAGTGCCATAAAAAATCATACCCACAGAAAAGAACACAAACGCAAACAAAAGAATGAAACCTATTATACCGCCCTTAGAGCGTATTTTACCGGTTTTTTTGTCCTGAAAATAAAGAGCGTTTATCTCCAGAAACTGTTTTTTAAACAGAGCACGCATCATAAAGCATCAGTCCTCCAGTTCAAGAAATACAGATTCCAGCGAATCGTCACCCTTAACATCTTCCATAGTGCCTGATTTTATCAGTTGACCACCTTTTATTATCGCAACCTTATCGCAGAGCTTTTCGGCTACCTCCAGCACGTGTGTGGAGAAAAAGATGGCTCCGCCTCTGTTGCAGATATCACGCATAATTTCTTTCAGCGTATGAGATGCTTTAGGGTCAAGTCCAACAAATGGCTCATCCATGATAATGAGCTTGGGGTCGTGTATCAGGGCAGATATCACGGCCAGCTTTTGCTTCATACCGTGCGAATATGCTGATATGGGCTGTGCCAAATCAGATGTCAGACCAAAGTCATCTGCATATTGGCGGATTTTCTTTTGTCTGTCCTCAGCAGATACACCAAATATATCTGCTATGAAGTTGAGATAGCCTATGCCTGTCATAAAATCGTATAAATCAGGATTATCGGGTATATAGGCTATTTTCTTTTTGCAGGATATTGGGTCTTTCTTGATAGAAGTATTGTCTATATATATTTCGCCTTCGTCGAACTTAAGAATACCGGTTACGCTTTTGAGGGTGGTGGTTTTGCCGGCTCCGTTGTGACCGATAAATCCATATATTTCACCCGGTCGAATGTGCAGTGAGAGATTATCTACCGCTTTTTTATCACCATATGTTTTTGTCAAATTTTCTATTCTAAGCATAAATAGCTTGCCTCCTTAATTAGAGATTTGGGTTGATTATAACGTCAACTATTTAAAATTATAGGACCACGTATTTAAAAAGTCAATAGCTTGGCTCTCCCCACCCGGTGCAAGGATTTCGAAAGGATTTCGAAAAGATATGTTATTAAGAATATTCCTGTTGCCCGACAGATAGTATTCAATTGAGCAATAAAAATAGATACCTTATACAGAAAAAGCAAGAAAAAATATAACTAGAAAAATTCTTTACAGGCAATATTATGTTATAATTGTTATGCATAATTGTATGTAGGTATTGTAACATAGGGAGGTTAATAAAATGACGAACAAAGAAATGAACGAGAAGAATGTTCCCATTGAAATAGATGATGAAGCTTTAGATTCGGTTGTTGGTGGTATCGGTATTGGTTCGATATCGCAGGTGCCGACCGGAGGACTTGGAATGAATTTGGGATCGGCTGCACCGAAATGGTCCAGAGGAAAATAGAGATAGGCTTCGTGACAGATTAAATTTAGATTTGGGTGATTGATAGTCATCAGGTTGTTCAGCAATAGCGAAACTGGGGGAGAGAAAAAACTGCTTTTTTCAGAAATTTTTTCTCTCCCTCTGTCTTTTGCACTAAGCCAATGGCAACGATAAAGTCTATTTGCCTGACAGCAAGACCGGAAAACGCGGATTTGCACGGCGTGATTTGCAAATCCGCGTTAACATCGGATAGCCACAAATGATAAAGCAAAGCCTGATAAAAAAGCTCAAAAGTTTGCACTGTGCATTGAAAAAGCAATTCTTTGCAGGTAATTGATTGCAAAGAATTGCTTGCCACGCAACACAGAGCCTGCCATCGAGCAACATAACCAGACGTCTCCTTAAGTTATCGTACGGATGAGTTTTCTTTTTGCTTGCTTTTTTATCAAAAAAATCTTGGTAAAGAATATACTTTTTGTAAAAAAAATATTGACATTGGTTGTTTAGAGTGGTATAATTTAATTGCAGGAAAAATATTAAAAACACCTGTTATCAGCACGGAGTTAATTTTGTAAGCTCCGATGTACAGTTTGTGGAAAGGGGAATTATTTATGAGTAAATTACCACCATTATCAGAACTTCAAAAATTAGCAGCAGACAAGGGTATCGAGTTACCTGATGATATTCTTGACGAAGTAGCCGGCGGCGCATATTCAGAAGAAGAGTGGAACAATATGACTGTAGAAGAGCGTCAGGCTGCACAGCAGCGTTCCATTATTGCAAAGGTTATTACAAAAACACCTTGCGAAATGGACTAATACTTACGCAAACTAATTGAGAAATCTTGTATTACCGCACAGCAGATTTTTATTAAGTTATCTGCTGTGTGGTAGTGCGTATTTAGATAGGAGAGATTACAATGTATAAAGCACCCGATGTAATTAAAGTAGAAATCAATGTCGAAGATGTATTTGCAAGCTATGGCATGAAAACCGGTTGCCCTCATGATATGTCCATATTTTATACTACTCCATGTACAGAAGCAGATCCTAATTACCTTCTTATGGACTTTTTGCAACAAGGTTGGGGAAATGGTTGCTATTCCACACACAATCCATAATCAGCAGATAACAGTAAAGATATGAATATACGATAAATTCGGCAGTTTGCATGGTGCTTATATAATAAGCTGTGTCAACTGCCGTTTGCTTATTTTTATACACAGAGGTAGGGTAAATATGGGTTCAATTTATGATAGGCTTTTAAATGCAAATAACAATGTAAATAAATTAGATGTTTTTAACAGGGCATTTGATGAAAGCACAATGTCACAACGTTGGCTTGCTAACTTTGTGCTGGAGCTTACACCACTTTGTAATTTTGCCTGCAAAATGTGCTATATACGCATGACACCTGAACAGATGAAACAAACAGGCCATGAACTCATTCGATTTGATACATTGAAAAAATATATAGATGAGTTCTGCGATATGGGTGCTATAAACTGCACATTAACAGGTGGTGAATGTACTACACATCCGGATTTTTGCAGGATATATGAATATATATACAATAAAGGCATACAGATAAATATAATGACTAACGCAGCAAATATCACGGATGAGATTTTTGAGATGTTTAAAAAATATCCTCCTCTAAAGATAGCCATTACATTGTATGGAAGTACCCCTGAAACATATCGTGAGCTTTGTGGAAATGAAGCAGGCTTTGAAAAGGCATATAATAATGTGCGCCGTTTGAGAGAAGCAAAAATGCAGGTGACATTGCAGTTTACATCTACTAAGTACAATCAGCATGAGCTCAGGGATGTGTATGAATTTTCAAAAGAAGTGCGTTGTGAGTTCAGGTATTCCGATTATTTGCTTGGTTTTGATAAAAGTACACCCGATAAGATAAAAGAAAACGAGAATAACCACGAGCAGTATATAAAAGACTCAAAATATATATGGTGCGATATGCGAGGCATAACTGAGCAGGAGGTTCCGCCCACACCGTTTAACGAGATATTTCCATCAACTAATAACCCTATTGTAGAAAAGGGTGTACCTTGTAATGCAGGCAGAAACACTTGCTGTATAAACTGGAAAGGCGAGATGCAGACCTGCAATGTTATGGATATGTATAAGGTAGACCTTACCCAAAAGAGTGTGCGTGATGCATGGGAGGAGCTTGTAAAGTGGGCGGATGAGGTGCCTAGAATTATAGAATGTCAAAATTGTATACACCGAATGAACTGCAGAAGCTGTGTTGGACAGCATTATGGCGATACGGGCGAGTTTGGCAAGCCTTCACCAAGAATTTGCTACAAAATACTCCATCCTGAAGAAGCAGCTGCTTTTGAAGAACGTTACAAAATCCATATGGAAAAAATGCAGAAGGATGAAGAATACCGAAAACAATATCTTGAAAGACTTCGAGGATTTGTAAAAAGATAAACATATGCAATAATAAACACCGCAAGGCTTAGTTGTTTTTAAGCTTTGCGATGCTTTTGCTTTTGGTGGATAATAATAGTTATGCAAATGTTTCTACGATATCTCTTATGCTTACTTTGCCATCATCGCCTATTTCTAACACTCTGTCACAGTATTTGAGCATGGAGCGTCTGTGAGTGATTATAAAGAATGTTTTATCATAATTTTCAACAATGCGTTGTAGCACAACAGATTCGGTTTTTTCGTCAAGAGCGCTGGTGGCTTCGTCAAGTATAAGCACAGGCTTATCACGAAGTAAAGCACGGGCAATAGAAATTCTCTGCGCCTGACCTTCAGACAATCCGCCTGCGTGTTCTGAAAGATTTGACTTTAGTCCCTCAGGTGTTTTTTTAACAAAGTCTGCAGCACCTGCCATTTCAAGTGCATTCCACATTTCTTCTGCGGTAGCATCCGGTTTTCCTGTGCGAAGATTTTTTTCTATTGTACCTGAAAACAGTGTGTTTCCCTGTGGCACATATGTGATAAGACGTCGTGAGTTTGTGGAAATAGCTTCTTTGTTACCGTTTTCATCACAGTAGAATAGCTCTCCTTTATCGGGCTTAACAAGTGATAGCAACAGCCTGATGAGAGTGGTTTTTCCTGCTCCTGAGCTACCTACTATGCCTATTTTTTCTCCGGGCTTAACAACAAGGCTTACATCTCTTAAAACCTCTTCTGTTTCGTAGGTGAAGCTAACATCATCAATTTCTAATCCTACGTGTTTGATTTCAGATTTAACGTCGGAATAATCCTCAAATTCAAGGTCTGCAATTTCACGAATTCTATTTGCAGATATCAGCGTGGTGTAGCAACCCGGAACTACGTGCACAAGACTGCTTACTGATCCTTGCACCTGAGATACAAGGGTTATAAAAATGGTTAGAGTACCATATGTGATATCACCTATGGATAATCTATAGGTGCCCCAGCAGAAGGCTGCGACATATCCCAAGCTATACACAAGCTTTGAAAGTGCGCTCATGGTGGCAGTTATACGGGAATTTGCGTTTATTATTTTAAGTCTACGTTTCTTTATCTCTCTTATGTATTCGTTTCCCTGGTCCTCCTGTTGAAAGGTTTTTACTACTGTTATATTCGACATAGATTCCTGCATAAAGGAACGATATTCGGATTCGCTCTCAAGAAGCTTTGTCTGATATTCTTTGTATTTTTTTCGAAATAATATCGAAAAAGAGGCACCGATAGGTCCTAACACGAGGGCAAACACCGCAAGCGGTTTGTCAAAATAAAAGAGTATACCAAATGATATTGCCAGTCTAGCTATAACGATTATCAGGTTTGGAATCATGCTTATCAGATTATTTGAGAGTGTAGATATGTCGTTTGTGAGACGTGTGACTATATCGCCACTGTGAAAACGTGTTATATTACGCCAAGTTGTTCTCTGAACGCAGTTGTAAATATCTGCACGAATAGAAAACGTAAAGCTTTCTCCTATATAGTCGCTCATTATCTTTGTGAAAATACCAAACAAAATTGAAACAGCCGAGGTGGATGCCATAATAATTACAAGCTTTGCGCTTATTTCTCCTCTGGTTGCAAAATCTACAACATATTTTCCTGCAATAGTGCTGGCATAGGATATTACAAGCGAAACAATGTTAATAAGTAATATTATATACATATATTTTTTGAACGGTTTTGATATAAGCCCCATCCATTTTATACTTGCTTTTGTGTCATCCCATTTTTGCGTAAAGTTTTTAATTTTTGTAATCAGTTTTTTCATCTTATCACCGGCTTCTATTTTTTATTAAAAATTCTTTTTATTATTTTTGAAATTGCGAGGGGTGGGTTTTTTATGGCTCTTATCATACGCCCGGAGAGTCTTACTGTTTTTAAAGTGAATTTGGGATGTTTTACACGGATCAACATATACCCGGTCATAACAAATCTCCAAAATCCTTTATTACAATTGATCTCTTTTCCGTTGCGTATTACTTTAGGAACATAATATAGTATATCTGTGAAAGGAACCTTTCTATCTAAATATACTTGGGCATCTCCTGCAAAGGAAAACGTACCGTCTTTATCTATGCTATACAGACGGTGCATAACACATCTACCGTCTGCACGTTTAAAAAGCAAAATATCTCCACGGCGAAGATTTTTAGGAAGCTTAGAAAAAAATACCTTATCTTGTTCGTGATGGAGAAAAGGCTCCATACTTGTGCCGTTTACTGTAACGCATATTTCCGCTCCTGTGTCGGACACATCATCTAGTATGCCGACGAGCTGTTGCATTGATATTTTAAGATTGTTGTTTGAATTCATACTAACATATCTCCACACAGGGGATCACCATACATTGCCAACGCATAACCTATACCGGAGATACCCTGCATTAATCCGCAATTTATACTGCAAGTGTCTAAAGGCCTGTATATATTTATTTGACCATTATTAAGCCTTGATGCCAGGCTTTTAAACAGATTATCATTACTAACTCCAAGACAGGAACCTGCGACCAGTAATGAAGAATTTCCGCAACAAAGGCTGTCTTTTTTTTGTTCTTCTGCCGTAGATAAAAAAAGCTTTGCGTGGTATATATCTTTTTTGCATATTTCGGTTATCTTTTCATTTTTTGTGTATTTTAATATCTTATTGCGTGACATTGCAATTCCCGGTGCACCTGAACACCAGCCTTTCATAAAGCCTTTGCGATCTTTATAACGAAGGTCAAGCCAATTGTTAACGCTTTTATCCAGATGAAAATTTTCAAATTCCAATAACTTTAAAATTTCTTCGTCAAAATTATTCTCACCCAACACAAAATCGAGGGCAGACATCGACAACGCTATGCCTGCTGTGCCGTGTGCCACTCCTGTAAGTGATGAATTAGCGCCCTTTATGTGAGGCTTAAGCTCTTGGGCAATTTTTTTTGATGTTGGTGAATTCACCTTGGGCAGTAACAAGGACAACGCAATAGCACCGCTCATTATTTCCATGTTTTTAATGCTGATGTTATCAAAAGAAACACGATTAAGAACGGCTAAAAGGTCGTTATAAAATATTTTTTCACCGGTAAGCTCGTATATATGATTAAGTGTGAGCAACTGGCCTGCTATACCCTCGGAGAATGAACAGGTGTTGTCTAATAGAGGAATTTGCCTTTCATCGTTTATTATAAAATCTCTGTAAGAGGAGTAGTAATGCATAAGGCTATCTATAAACTTAGAGTTGCCTGTTTTGCGGTATGCCGCCGCATAAAAACAGAGAATACCTGTGAGGCCGTTGTATATTCCCATTCCGGCGCTTTGCAGAAATAGGGAATTGTCCTTTCCAAAGTCAAGCAACATCCATTTTGAGGTGAGAGAGGGTATGGAATACTCTTCAAGAAAATCAGATATGCCGATTAAATAGTCATTATCTTGTTTTCTAAGTGAACTTTCTGATGGAACAGGCTTTGCACAATTAAGAGCTTGCCTTATTATTTTTATCTGTGATGCTAAGTCTTCTTTGCTTAAGCTGTATAATTTATTTTTTGCATTTTCGATAGGGGATACTTCATAAAAATCCTCGGTCAATTTGCCGGAGTAAGCATATAACGCTCTGCTATTGCCATATGTATTAAACAAGGGGATTTCTCTATTTAATACGGCATCTACTTCGATATCAAATATTTTTTTTGTCTTATTTATACGTTGCGGATCAATATCTCTCAGATATGCCTTCGACAACAGAGTATATGCATACTCTTCACGCTTTTTTGAATCGTCTATCAAGCTTAAGAAGTTTATTATCTTGTCATAGACATCAGTAGGTCTGAGCAGCTGACGAAACTCACATTCGGAGAAAACATCTATAAGCTCATCCATAAATTGTGTGTTCTCGAGCGTCAGCTTATATGCCTGTTTAAAACCATCTATAATTATGTCGATATGGTCATATGCCATTACAGGCACATTGTTATAAAACAGGATATTCTTGTCTGAGTGAAGAACCCCTGTAAACCCTGAGCAATCGCAAATTTTATCGTCAACTGCAATCCAATTAGGCAGTAGGTGAGATTTGAGAACAGTGTTTTTAAGTGTTACGGCCTGCGATCTTGCAGTTCTTTGAACAGGCTCGGTGCTTAAAAGTGTTTCAAGGTCTATTAGAACAGGCGAATCGGAGCTTGCTATCAAATTTTCACAATGCAGATCATAGGAGCATAGCAAATAAGCAGAAAAGAGAAGGACTCCGCATTTATAAAAATAGGAAGTTACCTCATCTTGACTTTTTGCACACAAATGATGCACATAAGACTGTTCATGGGAGTTTTCGCTTTCACGCAGGATTTCAACTGTTTTAGGGATATATGGTATGCCTAATTGTTTAAGTCCGTCCAGAAAAGTCTTAAATGCTTTCTCGGTTTTACAGTTACGGGGTTTTACTATAACAGGCTCTCCGGATTTAGTATATCTGAGTGAAACAGCCTGATTAGAGTTGTGGCTATCGCCAAGCTTAATCTCTTTATTACTCATGTATGTCTAAAAGATTATTATCACACATTTTGGCTATAAAAGCTTCAACATCTCTACGAGCCACTTCTACATCGGGAGAAAATTTATCCACAAGCTTATCAGTAAGCTCAGATGCTGTGATTGGCTCACTCATTTCGTTCCACAGGAAAGCTCCTGTTTCGTTTAATACGAGCACAGCGCCGTAGTCCACTGCCTCGCTTCCACGGGGAATGAGGATAAAATCTCCTGCAATGTTTTTAATTTCAAAGCATTTTTTGGCTGAATAGGTCATATTTGCCTCCTTCTTTCCTTTAATATAATTATCGCCGTAAAGTTCCTTGTATAAAACGCTTACAGCATCTTCAGAAATAGTGCAGTTTAGCTTGTATACAGGAACAGAGTTTACTATGTTCTTAATGTTTTCTGTGTATTGCTGTTCAAATTCAGGCGAAAAGGGATATACATAGTTGTTAAGATATAGCAACGAAAAAGCCTCTACGGCAGAAAGCCTTTGAACAGAGTTTTCTTTTGACTGTTGCACAAACACAATGGCCTCAACCGGACAAAAACAATTTCGGAGAAGCTCCTCTTTGCCACTCCATGGTGAACCATGTGCAAAGTATCTTCCGTTTTCGCTAAAAATACATGGCTGGTCAAAGTTAATAGACCATGTTTTTAAATTCTCTTTCCAAAGAGAGGTTTGGGTACTTTTGCCGGCTCCTGACAAACCGCAAAAGCATATACATGAGTTCTTGTATACTGCGGTAGAGGCGTGGATAATGAAGCCTCCGTTTGATATCATTGTATATTTATAGGCGTGCATAAGCAGATAGCCCATATAAAATTGTTTTTTATATGGGTCTTTTTCGGGACAATATATTTTTGCAGATGTAGCATCTTTGTTCAGGTGCAAAAAATTATCGTTCATAGAAATAAGAAAACCATCGTCAACATGGTAAAAAGAATATTCATTTATGCTTTTTGCAGGCTTAAGAGAGTGCAATGAAGCTTCTTCCGGTACAAGCTCTATTGTAAAGTCTGGTAACTTATCTTTTCCCAAAGGGAATTTTTCAAATTGAGCGTTTAATACTCTTAAAGTTTTATCTATTTTACTATCAATAAAAAATCCCATTATATCACCCAAAAGATATAAATTAGCATTTTAGATTTGTGTATAATCAAAATTATCTTATTAAAACAATATCATAGTTAATTACTTTTGTCAATTCGTGAAAAAAACGAAAACTTCGACATGATACGGCATAATCTCATAAAAATTTTTATATGTTATGGTACAATTGATGGGTGACAAATAAAAAAGAAAATTCAACTCAAATAT
>JAEDHT010000039.1 GCA_016296885.1 Clostridiaceae bacterium
ATGTAACTGCCTTGTGTTAAATCACCCGTGAGAACATAACCGTTGAGATCCAGCCGAATGATCTTATCAGTTAGTAAAAGCGGACTTGTAAGCGTGATGTCGTTAATCAGCTTGATATTAACAGCGCCCGAGTCAATATCTTCTCTTAACTCTTGTTCGGTTGCAGACCCTTTTATTGCATCAAGTGCATAAATCATTCCATCCGTATCGGTAAATTCCAGCCAGATTTTGCAGGCTGATAAATCTATATCTGATGACATACCAAGTGCCGACTTAATATCCGATACATTCACAACTTCTGTTTTTCTAATCGGTTTACTGTAATACCAGTTGTTTTTTCCGTCGTTACCCTGTACAACAAGCGATACATTTGCTGCGATACTTCCTTTGGTTGCCTCAATGTAATTCATTGCGGTACTATATACTACTGTGCCTATATTCTTACTGCTTCCGTCAAGTCTTAAGGTCATCGCCTTATCCGGCTCGATTATTCCTGCCGTTGCCGTACCGGATGATGCCGGTGTTGCAGCAGATGCGAAAAGCACAGTTGACAGATTCAGATTAGAAGCGGGACGCACCCCGTAAAAACAGTATACATGAGCTTCGACTACACTTTCTTCCGGATCTGCGGCAATCGCAAGGTCGTCAGTTTTTTCGCGTGGCATACGAAGCCAGAACCGGCCCCCGTCGTTCCAGTATCTAGCTCGGAATAAATTTTTATCGTTATTACTTCCGGCTTGTATCCATTGAACACCACTTCCATAGTCTTCTGACGACAGTGTATACAATTTATCACTTGTAGTAAAGTCCGTATTATTAGAATAATCCGGTGTTTTTACGGTTGTATGATTCATCAGATTCTGCTCGGCTGTTGTGAAATAATCAGTATTTTCAGCCATATTCTGTAATTCTGTGCGAAATTTGCTTGCGCCGTAGTGATTTCCTGATATTAGTGACGGATTAGTCTTATACACTCCATATTTTGGGTCAAATGTCCTAGCATATCCCCAATGGTTCGAAAACGGCTTATCATTTGCTATCGGACTTGCGGCAAAGATGACGGTATTATCGCCGTCTATTCCGCTGTCTTTTCCTAATATGTACCATTCCTGCGGTGTTATTTTATCTGATTTTTTACCCAATATCAGCTTGCCGTAATTATCAGCCATTCCATTGTCTTTCGGAGCAAATGTATTGTCCATTAGCTGCTTCTTTGTGGCATAGGTTGACACGCTTGGTAAGGTGCTTGTATTTTCTTCTGCAAATGCCGTCTGCGGTACAAGTGAAAGCACCATACACATCGTAAGCAGTATGCTTAAAATTCGTTTTTTCATTAATTATTCCTCCTAAAAAATGTTTTTTGAATTTAATTTATGCCGTAATAGCACCCGACTTTGATTTCGGGTTATATTTCGTAATAAAGAGTTCAAGGGTTTCTTTGAGCGTTTCTATCTGGGATCTCATATAGAACTCATCCTCAAACAATGCGTAATGTACGCAAGCCCGAATCATAATAAAAATAAGCGGCGTAAGCTTTTGATAGGGGATACCGAGCTTGCACTCTAAGCTTTTTGCGTATTCTGTATAACGCTTATCAACACCTGAAAAGAATTTCTGACCGTATTCTCTGTATTTCGGGTGGGTATAGACCTGATACATCAGGCGATATTTCTTTCCGTGCTTTTTTGCCGTCCAGTAGGGTATCTCATCAATAAACCGCCACAAGTCCTCTATATCTTTGGGGGATTTCGCCATAAAGTCGTCTTCTACCTTACTCATACAGTATTCTGTGGACTGAATTATAAGGTCGTCCAAATCCTTGAAATATGTATAAATCATAGATGTGTTGTATCCGCAATGCTTAGCTAAAGCTCGAATACCGGTGCCGTGAAGTCCTAACTCGGCAAAGCCGTTAAAGCACTTTTCCATAAGCTCAATCTTTTTAGCGTTCCACTGAGCCTGCGTATAATTTGCCATTTGATTACCTCTTTTCATTTGAATCGTTTGTTGCGAATAAATTATAACATATATTGTATAAAAAATTCAATATGTTGTGGAATTTTAATGTAGGTAATTGTAGGTAAATGGACGTAAAGTAAAAAACAGAGTTTTACGATAATGTTACATTGCTTATTCATACTTCGCAACAAGCTAATAGCTGACGGCAGATATATCGATGCTGTGGATGAAATTATTCTGAAATGTCTATAATAGAGTCAAGATAGGTGTATGAGAAGATTTCGCAAAACCTGTCTTTTCTTTTTGCGCAGAGCGTTTTCACTAAGTTCACTGTAAAAATCGGAATTAATATTCAAATAATCGTTGCATTTTTTGGCATATAATGATATACTAATATTGACTTATAGCCTTGAGCAAAACGTGGGTTTTGCAAAATCAGACCGTAATATATTGACCGTTAAGTGCCTTGACGTATCTGTATACTGTGAACATCTGTGAACAAATCAGAGTTTTGCTCATTCCTATTGACTTATAATATGGAGGTGCAGTATGTACCGAATTGCGATTGAAAAATTATATAAATGGAAAAACAGTAAGCGCCGCAAGCCGTTGATTATTGAAGGTGCAAGACAGGTCGGCAAGACTTGGCTGATGAAGGAGTTCGGTAAACAAGCTTATGCGGATACTGTATATATCAACTTCGATTCCAATTCAAGAATGGCGGATTTGTTTTCAGCAGACTTGGATACAGACCGCCTGATTATGGGACTGGAATTGTATGCCGGACGCAAAATCAATCCTGAAAACACCCTGCTGATTTTTGACGAGGTTCAAGAAGTGCCGAGAGCACTTGCTTCTCTTAAATATTTTTACGAGAACGCACCGCAGTATCACATTGTATGCGCCGGTTCTCTTTTGGGGATTGCTTTACATCAAGGCACATCATTCCCTGTCGGAAAGGTCGATTTCTTAAAGCTGTATCCACTCTCTTTCAGTGAGTTTTTAATGGCAACCGGCAACGAACGCTTTGCAGAGCTTTTGAAAAAGCAGGATTATGAAATGATCACAAGCTTTAAGCAAACTTATATTGACGCATTGAAACACTATTATTTTGTCGGTGGTATGCCGGAAGCAGTCCAAAGTTTTGCCGAAAGTAAAGATTTTAATGAGGTTCGTGCTATTCAAAAAAGAATTCTTGCGGCATACGAACAAGACTTCTCTAAACACGCACCGAACGAAATTGTTCCGAAAATTCGTATGCTTTGGAATAGTATTCCGTCACAACTTGCAAAAGAGAATAAGAAGTTTATCTATGGTCTTGTCCGTGAAGGTGGCAGAGCAAGAGAATATGAAACTGCGATTATGTGGCTTTCCGATTGCGGACTTGTGCACAAGGTCAGTCGCGTGAATGCACCGGGTATTCCGTTGAAAGCTTATGAGGATTTGAAAGCATTCAAACTTTTCATAGTCGATGTGGGACTCCTCGGCTGTATGACAGGGCTTCGTCAGCGTACACTTCTTGACGGTGATGACCTTTTCGTTGAATTCAAAGGGGCTTTGACAGAGCAATATGTTTGCCAGCAATTAAAAACGATTGAAGATTTAGGTATTTACTACTATACCAACGACAGAGGTTCTTGCGAAATTGATTTTGTCGTTGATAACGGTGAACAGATCGTTCCTATTGAAGTTAAAGCCGAAACGAACCTGAGAGCCAAGAGTCTAAAAACCTATCGAGAGAGGTTTGAGCCTGAATTGTCTGTTCGTACTTCAATGGCTGATTATAAGAAAGAAGATTGGCTTTTGAATCTGCCGCTGTACGCGATAGAAAATATCACGGCTGGATGCAACGCTCATAAGTTAGTATTGTAAAATTACTGCTTTATGTGGCATGTGCATTTCTATGTAGTATTTTTTCATATAAAAATGTCAATATATTTCAAAACATATTGATATTATACTACTTTAGAAGTATAATATAATCAGAATAACTCTAAAGAAGTATAAATGAGGCAAAAATGAATAAACTAATTCTATATCACGGTTCGCCCGAAATCGTTCAAGCACCCGTATTTAGCAAAGGCAAATCTTATAACGACTACGGACGGGGATTTTATTGTACTGAGTACATCGATCTTGCTAAAGAGTGGGCTTGTACTGAAAATCGCGATGGATACGTCAATAAATATGAATTAGATACCCAAGGACTTACTGTATTGAACCTTTCCTCTGACAAATACACAATACTACATTGGTTAGCTTTGCTTGTGGAATACAGAAAATTCCGTGTTTCCACACCGATTATGAAACGAGGAATAGACTGGCTAAAAGAATATTTTTTGCTTGACTTAACCCCATATGACGCTGTCGTTGGCTACCGTGCGGACGACTCTTATTTCTCTTTTGCAAGAGCTTTTGTAAACAATGAAATCTCACTTACTCAGCTTTCTTATGCTATGCGACTCGGCAAGCTCGGCGAGCAGTTTGTTCTGAAAAGCCCTGCCGCATTTGAAAAGATTCATTTTATCTCTTATGAGATTGCTGACAATACAGTGTATTATGCAAAAAGAAAATCTCGTGACGATGAAGAAAGAGCAGCTTTTCGGATAGAGATTGAAAAAGATGATTTAGATGGTCTCTATATGAGAGACATTATCCGTGATGAGGTGCAGCCAAATGATCCACGCTTACGATAATCAATATCTCGATGATGCGATGAAATGTCTTGGGGAAGCTATGGACTATGTCGCCAATAGTTGTAAAATAAAAATGGATAGTTTTCTTGAATTATTCATCGGAACCGGTTATGCAGAACAATTTGCTTTGGGTGTTCCCAAATATGTCTCGGGAGTATCGGGTACGGAGCTTGTGATAAATGTTATCTCGAAGTCAGGAATAGATATAGACTTTTCTGAAGCACAAATTGATTATGAATACTCTCCCGAGTATTGGTGCGGTTGGATTTTAGCTTACTATCAATGGTACACCGGACGGAGCTTTAAAGAGATTCAGAAGCATATCTCCATGCAAGAGATTGAAAAGCTATATTCCACTTTGCATGAAGCATCCGAAAAAAAGTTTATAGATACCGTCAATCGTATGATACGCAAAAAGAATCCTCCGACTCGCCTGCAGGCACAACGCAAGATTAGCGGTTATTCACAGAGAGAACTTGCAGAAAAGGTTGGTGTCAATCTGCGCACTCTGCAACAGTATGAAATCCGTGCAAAGGACATAAACAAAGCCGCAGGAGCAACGCTCCTTGCCTTAGCAAAAGTTCTCGGTTGCCGTGTTGAAGATCTATTGGAGTACGATAATAGTGAGATTGAAGATAATGAAGAAGTATAAAGAACTCATTTGTTATAGGAGGTGTAAAACATGTTTTTAAAGAAAGTTAAAATATTTAATTATAGACAACTACAGAGTATTGAACTTGATTTGCAAAATTCTTTGACAGTATTGGCAGGACCAAATAATAGCGGAAAAACAACTCTTATTTCTGTTCTGAAGGGAATGTTCCACGATAAAAAACTCAGTTTCACATATAGCGATATTCCTACAAATCTATCCACCGCTTGGGTAGATAAAATAATACCTGTATTCCAATCAATTATGGTTGAACATGATAAAAATTCAGGAATCAGTGAGATTCTTAAAAAAATATCTGTCGATGATAGTTTTCTTCCTGTTTACTCTATAGATTGCTTCCACGCACAAATTCAAGTAGACTACGATCCGGCAGGTGATGATATTCAACTGTTTGCGGATTACCTTATGGACTTAGATGAATCGAAGCACTCCTTTTACTTTATTTATTTATATGAACCAAGTACAGCTTCTTTTGAAAAACTTCTTGGTGAATATTACGATAAACTGTCATCACGTTTTCTGGACATTAGTAAACCTGATTGCAAAGAAAAAGAGACAAAGCTTTATTATATAAAAGAAGAACTACTAAAATTGTATTGTAACGCTTCGCTTGAAAAATGCTATTTCTGTAATTCAAACTATGAAAATGTAAATCCCATAGAGATAACAGCATTTAAGAAACTGTTTAATTTCCGTGATATACCCGCAGTAAGAGAATTGGACGATATTGACTCTGATACTTCAAAAGGGATAAGCAAAAGAATTATTGCCTTGTTGAAAGACAACGAAACTTGGGTAAAGGCGACAAAACAACTTCCAGATCTATTGATGGCACAAATTGAAACTTCTGGGGCCAAGAAAGAAATCAAAAATTCATCAATAAAGTCGTTGGATGAAACAGTTCAGGATATATCCAAGACGAGTGGTGGTCATATTGGAAAATTACAACTCGAAATGGATGTTAACGAAAATGATGTAGAAGACTTTATTCAAAAAATCACTCGCGCCAAATATGATATAGATGGGTTGCTCTTGAATGAGCAATCTCAGGGGTTAGGATTTAGCAATTTAATTTATTTACATATGAGATTAGAGGAATTCTACAAATCCGTTGACGAAAGCAAGGTCAATGTGTTTTTCATAGAAGAACCTGAATCACATATGCATCCACAGATGCAAAATGTTTTCATTAGGTTTCTGACGAAATACTATACGGAAAAGAAATTACAAGGTCTTATAACAACACATTCAAACGAAATTGCACGATCTGTAGGGCTGAATAATCTAAGAGTTATCAGACAAACAGAAAAATCAAAAAGTGAATTGTTTAATCTAAGTAAGTTTAGAAAATCTATCGAAAATAAAAAGGTTAAAAATGTAGATGAAGAGTCTGAATTTCTGCTACAAAACTTTTTTGATTGGTTTTTCGAAATAGGTTATTCAGAGTTGATTTTTGCGGACAAGGTAATTCTTTATGAAGGAGATACAGAACGCTTATATATAAGAAAGCTATTAGGTATGACCGAATTTGCCTCTCTGCGTGACAACTATATTGCCTTTATTCAAGTCGGAGGAGCATATGCTCATAATTATCTTGAAATATTGACAATGCTCAAAATTAAATCTTTGCTTATAACCGATTTGGACTATGACAAGGATACTATTACTTTTGAAGCAATAAACAATTCAACAAGCACGAATGCAACAATCAATCATTGCTATAGATTAAATTATCCTGAAAAAGGTGCAACATATTTGCCATCAGTTAAAGAAATATATGAGATGCAAACTCAAAAAGGCACAGTTATATATGATGAGTTGGTTTATCTGTCGTATCAAGATGAAAATAGCACAGCACGCACATTAGAAGAGGCGATGTTAAACACATTTTTAAATAAAAATGTGTTTGATAAAATCAAGCGTAGTGAATGGAAATCGATAAGGAAAAATAACAACCTCACTTTTACCATCCCAAACAATAGAAAAGACGAAACAGATAGCGAGTTTTCTATTCGCGAAATTGTAGCCGCTTCTTCAAATAATAAAACAGATTTTATGTATTCTGTGGTTTTAAGCGGCAATGAAGAAAAGATGTTACCAGACTACATAAAGAAAGGATTGCTATGGCTGGCGAAATAACGAATAATAAGCATTTAATAAATGCCCCTGCGGGAAGTGGAAAAACTACACATATACGTAGGTGTCTGAAAAGTATATGCCTTAAAGAACCCAAAAGCAAGATTTTATGTATCACATATACAAACCGTGCTGCTGATGAGTTAAAGAAAGATTTGGATAGTGCTAATGTCACAGTAAGTACAATACATTCATATATTAACGATTTGATCAGTCCTTTTTATCCACTCAAAGAAGCCATAGATTTATATTGGGAAATCTTTGAAAAAAAGATTAAGGCAAGAATTGAAAATGATGAAAAAGACGAACATATTGAACAGAGCAACCAACATTATGTCGAAAAATATGGGACTTTAAACGTTGAATTTGTTCGAGAAAATTTGCATGAGCTATCGTATGGAGAAACGCCATTCACATCTTTGTACTTAGGCAAACTTTCTCACGATGACTTAATATTGTTTGCTAACAAACTTATCAAAAAATATCCCGTACTACTGAGAAAGATAAGTGATAAATATAACTACATATTTATTGACGAGTATCAAGATACATCAGCATATATTCTCGATATTTTTTATGATGCAGTAAAGAATAAAGAAAATGTACAGTTGTATTTGTTAGGAGATAGAATGCAACAAATATATCGCAACTATGATGGTTCGTTTGAGGGAAAATTAAAAGAATTTGATACTTCACAACGACTTGTAGTCAATCATCGTTCAATAGGTAAAATAATATCAATATTGAACATGATCTACAATGATGATTCTTTTAAGCAATATCCATCTGAAGATAATAAAGATGTTGCTCCCGATATATCTCCGCGAGCTATCATTACATCAAATGTAACTGAGGCGGTTGAACATTTTCAAACAAGCTTTCCGGGAATACTGACGTTATATTTGATGAACAAAGAAAAATATGAGGAAATAGGTGCAAAGAATTTATATTCGGCATATGAAAAGATGGAAGCATATTCATTTGGAAGAAAATACTCGCCAACAGATGTTTTATCTGATATGTCAAACGATAATCCTGATGCATTAATGAAGTTCTTATTTCTTTTGAATAACATAATGATGTTATATTCGAAAGAAAATTATGGAATGCTTATTTCGGTATGCAGAAAGGAAAATAGATTTTTTAATTCATCATTGTTTCAATTGAAAAAGCACACAGATAAAAAGGTACTACGAGATAAATTTGAGGCTGTCAAAATTGTTTATGAGAGAGAAAATTGTCTAATCAAGGATGTAATAGAGTGCTTATTTGAACAATCTCTTATATCTACTACTGTCAAAAACATTTATGAAGAAAGTGCTGAGTATCAGCAGGTATTAGATATTGAAATTGAAGAAATTAAGAATCTTGCTAATTATCTAAATACACCTCATATATCTACACAGCACGGTGTAAAGGGTGAAAGTCATCCGTCAGTAATTTTTGTAGCCGCAGATAATTATTCTACTCCCAATGTTCGTATGTATTCTTTCTTTGAGTTGTGGTCAAGGTACAACATTTCATTACCCGAATTTGAGGATTTGTTTTATTCATATAGCAAAATAATAATGGAAGTTGAAGCAAAGCTGGGTATGAGAACAAGTGAACTTAATGCTGAAACTCACAATAAGAATGAAACGAACAAGAAACTTCTTGCCGAATATAGTAACCAAGTTTTGAATACATATCGGGACAACAAACTCTTTGAAGCACTGTTGAAGGATGATTTTACCACTTATTTGGCTAAAAGCACGGTCGGTAATGCTAAAAACATATTTAAGATTTCAAAGATTGAAGGAATTCTAACTGCTTATAAATTATTCTATGTTGGTTGTTCAAGAGCTCGAAAGAACCTTGTAATTGTCATTGATGAAAATAAAATCAACAAATTTGAAAATGACTTAAAGACAAAATTGATTTCTACAGGCTTCGAAATTCAAAGCTTTCCAACGCAATTAACCACAACATCTTAAAACTGTCCTAAAAAACGCCACCTTAGACTTTCATCTAAGATGGCGTTTTTCTGTTTCGTATCAGAGCATCACCTTGACGGCAAAGCCGCCACTAAAGAAGTAGGTGTTCATCTGAGTACCGTTTGGTGGACCATCACCAGCCAAAAACAAATTTCTTATTTCACCATCCTTTTCCTCCAGTTCACTTAGTAATCTGTCGTTTATCTCTACTGTGTCATTTCCCGAATGAAATGTAATTGTTATCCTATCGTCATACAGATAAATCTTGTTGACAAATATTTTTATCAGCATTTTCTTATACTTTTCATCGGTCATACTGCCTTTTTTCAGAGCCATAAGGAAGAACTTGATTTTCGGTGCAGTAAGCGACGGGAACGGCATTGTTTCTTTGGAAATCTCAAATTCAAGATATTTTTGCTCAGCTTCTAACTGTGATATTTTTTCGTATAGACTTTCTCTTAATCTTGGAATGTCGGTTTCCAAAACAGCATTGAGGGCATTATCTCTTTTACGCTCATTTTCTGCCAAGCGTTTCTGTAAATATCGCAAATTTGAGGTATCTCTTTCGGCTTCACACATAGCAGAAACTTCTTTTGAAATTTTCTCTATGTTTGGTGCGGATAATAACTTTCTGCATTGAGCCAAAACGAGATTTTCTATATAGTCTTTCTTGACCATATCTTTTTCGCACCGCTTGGCTTTTCTGCCGTTGCAAATATAGTAGTTGTAAATCTTGCCTTGCTTTCCTGTTGCAGAGAAGCCCGTCATCATTTCTTTACAGCGACCGCAGAATAACTTAGTTGTCAAAAGATACTCGACCTTTGCCCTTGCTCTTGCAGGGGCTTTCTTGTTCTTTGCCATTATTTCGGCAACCTTGTTAAAGAGTTCATCTGAAATAATGCGAGGCATACCACCGGGAATTTCCTTGCCCTTGTATGTATAAACACCGATATATCTTTTGTTTTTCAGCATTGTGTGTAGCGAGTTCTTATTGAAGGCAACACCCCTTGATGTCTTATATCCCATAGAGTTCAAATGGCTTGTTATTTCTGTAACGGTTTTACCATTGGCATACATTTCAAAGACTGTTTCTACAATAGGTGCAGTATTCGGGTCAATCTCAAATTGTTTGTCTTTATTAACCTTGAAACCAAGTGCTATATTTCCGCCCGTACAAAGACATTTCTCGCCGTTCTTGTCCATTCCTTTTTTGATTTTTTGGCTCAACTCCAAGGAATAGAACTCATCCATTGCTTCAAAAATACTTTCAACAATAACACCCGTAGGACCGTCATCTACATATTGGTTAACAGATAACACTCGTATGCCTTTGTGTTTAAGCATTCCCTTATAAATTACACTTTTTTCTTTGTTTCGAAAAAATCTGCTGAACTGATAAACAACAATTCGTTCATATAATCCTGTTGAGCTATCCTCAATCATTCTCTGAAAATTTGGTCTGTTATCGTCTGTACCGGTTAACGCTCTGTCAACATATTCTTTAACAACGGTAAGTCCGTGCAGTTCACAGTATTTGCGACAGTCCTGTAATTGAATATCTATACTGACATCTCGCTGTGCTGATGAACTGTATCTTGCATATATAACTGCGTTCATATTAAAACCTCTTTTCTTTTTTATTCCGCTTATGCAGAACTTTCTATTATATATAACTATCGAAAAGAGCGATTTTTGAGAAATTTAAGAAATTTATCAAATTTATTTTCCGACAAAAGATATGTTTCCGGTTTCTTTTACTTCATTTAAGGCTGTAAGCAATTTATTGAAAACCAACTGATTTGGGTAATATCTGTAATCGGCAAATACCGATATACCGTCTTTGTAGTAATGCTCCAAAATGGCGGCGGCACAGGCGGCACTACGGCTTTGTCCGTATTCACATTGACAGATAATATCCAAGCCGTCTTTGTATGCTTGGTGGATATACTCCGCAAGGTTGCCCGCCTCGGGAAAGTATGTATCAAAGGTCAAGCTGTAATCTTCAAGTATTTCTATATCAATATCATAAATTGGGACAGTAAATACTCTCTCGGCTTTGCACTTATAATCAACAGGCTTGAAAATCTCTCCTGTTCTTTTGGAGGGCGGGTCATAAAAACTGATAACTGCTGTGTTTTTAGGAAACTCACCTTGTAATAATTCCTCAATGGCTTTTCTTGAATAAATCTGTACTTTCATTTTACTGTTCCTCTATAATGCTTAAATATTTGTAAACCGTAGGATAGGACAACTCACATAATCGGGATAGGTCTTTCTTTGATATTTGCCCTTGACTGTATTTCGGGTAGTGCTTATAAAAGACACTCGGTATATCATCGGCGGTAACAGTAGGTCTGCCTATCTTTTTACCTTTTGCTTTTGCGTTCTCCATTCCGCTTTTGACACGCTGGCTTGTGATGTTCCTTTCTATCTCGCTGAATACTCCCATCATTTTGAGCATTCCCTCTGTCATAGGGTCGAGTTCTTTACTGCAATCTACAACAAAGTTACCGAGTATCAGTTTTAAGTGTCTTTCTTTGGCAAGTTCGATTATCTCACAAAGTTGCTTTGTGCTTCGGGTAATTCGGCTGACCTCAGTTGCTATAATTGTGTCTTGTGGCTGTACTGCATTTAGTAATTTACTCAACTCGGCTCGATTTTCCTTTGCACCGCTTTCGTATTCAAGATAAATACTTTCATCGGTTGCACCTTGTTGTTTCAACTCTCGCACCTGTCTGTTAATATCCTGCAATTTTTCATTGGTTGAACATCTTGCATAGCCGTAAATCATTTTCTTTTCGCCTCGCTTTTTATCTGTGTATATATTATAAGATAAAAATAAGCAGAATCCAACCCCTGTTAATAGTTTCGTAATATTTGCGGTTTTTCAACGGTACATGCCGTCCGAAAATGTTTCTCTCAAATTCACATGAAATTTGAGCAAAAAACAAATGAAGAAGTGTCTGTTATCTTGATTTCCCAGTATTAGTGCGATATAATTATATAGTACTGTCAAAGTACTATTATGTTTTCTTAGACAGGGGATTTCACTCTGTCAATTAGACAGGATTTTTTAATTTTAATCAGATGTTTTATTATTCGAAAGGAACAAAAAATATGAGTGGCGAACTTATGAAAAAGGAAGACAATGGAATGGTTGTTATTCAACCAGCAGAAATATCTCTTTTTAATGATAGATTACAATATATTCGTGAAGATTTGAAAGACAGTCCTTATATTGCGGAAACTTTGAGAGTGCTTCCTGTTGGCGGATACAGAAGTGCTATCGGTAGTTTTTGGAATGCAGTTGTTGATGACTTGAGGAATAAAATTATATTTAGAAGTCTTAAAGTATTTAATAAAGAAATGTGTCCTAAAAAGGAAATCAAAAACTATGAGGATTTTCAAGATAATGTCAACGATGAAATGTTAATTGACGGTGCTTATAAAATAGGTGTAATTGGGTGGGAAGCACATAAAGTATTAAAGCACGCAAAAGAAACACGCCATGTTTTTGATGGACATCCACGAAGCTCTGATCCAACTATGTTAAAAACTATTTCAATGATAGAAGATTGTATCAAATATGTTTTAAGCCAAGAATATCCACCTCAAATTATAGATATTGATGAATATATCGATAATATGGGAACCTCGGAATTTGATAGGAATGAATATTCTATTTCTGACGCAATTTCTGATTTGCCAGATACTTATAAAAATGAACTGATTAACAGATTATTTTCCTCGTATATTACTGACACTTGCTCTACTATATTACGGTCAAATATCGAAATTGTAGCTCCAATTCTTTGGCGTGTCTTGCCCAAAGATGTAATTATACAAATTAGTCATCGAGTTGATAAAGAAATTGTAAAAGGAAATGCTGTGGCAACTGAATATGCCTTTGCTTTTATTTCCATGGTTGGTGCAAAAAAATATTTATCTACTTCATCAAAAAAATATCTGTTAGCACCAATAGTAGAACGCTTGACAAATAATCTTGATGTATTTGCAGTTGAGAATGAATGTGTAGAAACATTAAGCAAGTATGCTGGATATATTCCTCGTGAACTTCTTTATCCATATGTTAATGCTTTAACTCAAACCTATGTAGGTCATATTGGAGGAAGTGCATATTATGCAAGAACCGATTTTTACGCGGACGGTGCAGCATTTAGAATACCGTCTATGTTTGAAAAGTTTGATGACGAGTCAGCCCATGCCTTTGTGGAAGTCATTAAAACAAATTCCACATTGAAGAACAGGATTCACAGTACTGTTAAGTTAAGAAGGCTTAGACGGCTTGGTGAGATTGTGAAGAAAAGAATATCAGATAATTTCAGCGAATCAGATTTTATTGATATGCTCTTAAACGAAGAGCGAGAAAAAGAGTTTTATAATTATATTAGCAATAGGAATAAATCTGAATACTAATAAACTAACGACTATAAACAAAACGGTATAGACAATTTCATTTATAAAAAACCGCTGTTGTCCCAACGGATAACAGCGGTTTTTAATGTGATAAAACTATAAACGAAAAGAGATGTTTGTTTTTATAGGGGAAAACTTATACATTGAAGTAGTTTTTAATTGCCTGTGTTTCCGCTGTGTCCCCGAATTTAGCAAACATAAAGTTATGATAATCTTCAACATATGGATTGGTTTTGAGAATATCGAAGAATACATCAAGAATTTTATCTTGCGGGAAATTGGGATTGGAGAGATTTTGAAAAATGTTGCTTGCCTGTTGTGCTAAATCATCAGTAGGATACCAAATATCCTTGCCGTTCTGATTAAGCGTAAATGTAAGAGAAAGAAATACTCTCCAAAAATCAATGAATACCAATTCAAACAGATTGTCGGGATTGATACGCTGATAAAGTTCAAGTTGCTGTGCTTGATTGATTTGACTTGCCCCTTTTAATAAGCCTGCTTCTGCTCCGTCACGCACCAAGTTAAATGCTGTTGCCGTAGCAATACCTTTGGCAGCGCCCTTGATACCAAAGCCACCACCCACCAAATTAGGCACAAAACCCATAACAGTCGATACTCTGCTTTGATTTGCCTGTACGGTTAATTCCACACTTTCGGTTGTAACCAAATATTCCTCAATCGCCATATGGAAATCGTCTATATGCTGATTGGTAAACGATTCTTTTGTAACCGTCCATATGCTTTCCGAGATAAGAATATCCGTAGCCCGCTGTGTAACTACGCCCAAATGCTTATTGTAGATTTTGGGGAAGAACTCTAAATATGTAGTCAAGTTCTGTACTTTTTTATCGTATTCCTTTCTTGCGTTATCAGCACAAACACGGGCTAATTTGTAGAACTTACTTCTATATGTATTAAATGCGTCCATATTGGCAGGGATAACCAGTGTCTTACCGTTTAGAACAAACTGCTTTTCTTCTCCGATAACTTGCATCCACGCTTCAGGTGCATATTCTGATTCGTTTGCGTTAGCGGTTGCTTTTGCATTATTGATAAAATCAATAATGTTTTGCACTAATAGTTTTTGGTCTGCACTTATTGGAATAGATATTGTATCAGCATTAGGCTTAGAAATTTGCAATATTGATTTTTCCACACTATCAACAACACTTACATTTATGTCGGCGAAGTACATTACTTGACCGCCTGAGCCACCTTGCATTGAATTTCCTACAATGTTGCCAATGCCGGACTTCAACATATAAAGCATTAGATAATCTTCGTATATTTCAATTTTTGTGCCTTGTTCAGACTGCAATACATATTTATAGTTTCTAACTGTTCCGTTTGCTAAATCAATTTGCTCGTTTGCGTATGTCATTGCTTTTGCGAAGCGTTCTTTTTGGCTGCTTTCAAATGATAATACAAGTGTTTTGCCGTTGGCTTCGGTTTGTGCAACTCCATTTGATAAAGGCATAGGTGGAGTTACAACTCGAAGTGGTGTAAGTTGTGAATAGGTGTATTCTTCACTTCCATAAATAAGAGAGCTTTCTGTAATTACAAACTTTTTGCCCATTCCGAAAGCGGCGGTAAATACCTCATACATTGTATGTGATGTGTTGTTTTCGGCTTCTTTGTTGGCTTGGCTCTCAGATACATTGCCCATAACCTGCTGAGCACCGTCAACGACTTTCTTTGCGGTATTGTTCAGTTTTTCAAATAGTTTTTTGCTGTCAAACATAATGACATCCTCCTAAATTTATATAGATTTATTTTTACAATGTTCTACTACGCATATATCGCACTTAGGCTTGTTTACCGTACATATCTCGCCGTAACCATTGGCACAGTA